>CAYPDL010000029.1:0-36532 GCA_964409475.1 uncultured Desulfobacteraceae bacterium
TGTGAGTCAAGAAGGATCTATCATACAGAGCCACAAAGAGATTTTCTTGTTTTTTCTGACAGGATTATAGGTAATAAGCCACTAGTTCATGGACGTGAACTTCTTCAGGTTTCTCAAGGCATGCGAACTGCCCGCTGTGCCTCCTGTTTCCCTGCTGAGGGCCAGGCCTGCCGCGTTTTTCTTGAGCCACCAATGATACTGCCTTTGCAGGCCCGGGTCACGGAATATCACTATTTCTCCCAAATATCTCAATTCTTCTATGATACGCCAATAAAACTGCATGCTGTTTTCCCTTCAGGATTTTCTGGATCTTGTGCGGTTATCCCGTGTTCAGAACAGAGGGAGCTTAACCGCACAGCCCGATTTTTTTGGTTCACATTGCGCCTCTCAACTCATGGAGACGGTCAAAACTCATAAGCAACCTGAAAAAATACAGACCGCCCGGCCCCTGGAAAGGCTGCTGTACTGGTTTTTCCGCTAATCTGGTCGGTGAAGGAGCCGAAATAGGTATCGTATGATTTATTGAACAGGTTGTTTGCCTGCAAAGACAAAAGCCAGTTATTAAAAAGGCGCTGCTCAAGTCTCACATCCATGGTTACATAGGAATCAAGGGTGTTGACAGGATCGGTCAGTGTGTCATCCGAACCATAATAATACCGGTCCCCCACATACCGGACCGTGGCCGTAGCGGTCAGACCGAAAGGGGCCCAGTAGGTGAGATCCCCCCGGAACTGGTCCCTGGGGGTGTAGGTGGCGCGACGGGTCACATTTTGGTTCTCCTCTTCAGCGTCCGTATAGGTATAGTCCAGGACAAGAGTCAGATCGTAGAAGGGACCGATTTTGGCTCCAATTTCACAGCCCTGGGCCTTGGCCTTGTCTAAGTTCTGTGGTTTCCAGACCCAGTTGCTGTCCGGCCCCCAGAGGATCTTATCCTTGAGGTCCCAGTTGAAATAGGTCAGAGACAGAAACATCTTATTGTCAAAAAGCGCTTGTTCAACACCCGCGTCCAGATGCCAACCCTTTTCAGGCTTGAGATTGGGATTTCCACTGGTGTAGGGATCGCTGGGCCAATAAAGATCGTTGGGCGTGGGCGCCAGAAAATGCTTCCCGTAGTTGAATTTGAGGGCCGTGTTCTGAAGAGGATTCACGATCAGGCCAAAGCGGGGAAGATCTTCTGTTCCAAACACGGAGTGATCCTCGTGTCGTATACCTGCCAAGCCCTTGACATACTGGCAGGGCCGGTATTGCCCTTCCATATAGACCCCTGTCGTGTGCAGGCTGGCGTCGGTCTTTGTTGCGGAGTCTGGCACATCGGCCCCGAAACCATCCAGGTTGGTGTTCTTGTTCTCCCAGTCATAGTGCTTATATTCCGCCCCGATCAGTAGATTGGCGCCTGAAAAGGGCCTCAGGTCAACATCACCCTCGAGACCGAGGACCTTGTTGGTCACCCATGTCCTGGCCCCTCCTGCCATACCCCAATAGACATATCGGCCATAATTGTAGGATTCCATGTAGGTATAATCCCCCCGAAACTTGAGATCCACCCAGTCCGCCGGCCGGCTTTTGACATTGAGAACGGCATGGGCATCGTTGTCCCTCCCCCTGTCTACCAGGCTGGCAGATTCGCTGTTGGTTAACTCCGTTCCGTTCAGATAATAGCTCTGCGTGCCAGGGGGCGGCTGAACATCCGGCCGGCCAAAATCCCTGTATATGTAGTCTCCATAGAGACTGACATCTAATAGGTCCCCTTTGTCCAACACCAGATTGATGGATGCATCATTGTGACTCATATCGCTGTTGGAACGAAATCCGTTGGTCTTGTACCGGTTGGCCGTCAGGTAGTAGCCGAAATCGCCGGCCGCAAACATTCCCTGTTCCGCATCAATCCGGTAGCTGCTCTGGGAGCCGTAGCCTGCGCTGGCCTTAAGGTCTGTTTCTTCTCTCTTGGGCCGTTTGGTGATGATGTTGATGGTCCCGGCCATGGCGCCTGAACCATACAGAACCGACCCCGAACCCTTGACCACCTCGATCCGCTCGATGCTGTTCAGGGGAATCTTGCTCACATCGGCAGGGCCGAGAGAAGGCGAATTGACGGTAACGCCGTTCACGCGGACCTGGGTGGCATTCCCCGCCATCCCCCTGATATGGATTTCTCCGACAGCTCCCCCATAATCCCCATAGGTTCGCCAGTCAATTCCCGGTTCATTGGCCAGAAGTTCCCCTAAGGTCTTCGCCGGAGACTCCTCGATCTGCAATTCGTCAACGACAATCAACGCGTTCGGGACATCTCTCCGCTTCTCAGGGGTTTTTGTAGCCGACACCACCACCTCATCAAGCGTTTCCACCGGCATATCGCTTTTCTTCCCGCTCTCGGCCATGCAGAATGCAGGAAACACAAACAAGGCGATCAGACTTGAAATCACTATATGTCTTTTCATATCAAATCCTCCTTATTCCCCCCCATGCTGTTTCTGTTTGATGCCAATGGCCCGGTGCAAAAAAAATCCCCGGACCGAAACCAATCGATCCGGGGATGTCCCTGTTTTATCCGCAAGATCCAGCCATTACCCCCTGTCCGCGAAGGTTACAGCTCCCGTTACAGCGCAATTCAGGCAGGTCTTCTGACTCCCCTGCCCTCTCAACGGCCTTCCCGTCAGGCACTCAGCTTGTACCTGAGTCCCTGACAGTGGCGCAATGTGCTGAAAGGGTTCCCTCTTTCTTTTAGGCCCAAAGAAACAAGGGTAGGGTCACAGCGGCGGGCCCGTCCCGTTTTTACGGCGTTCCCTATTAAGCTCTAAACGAGCGCCTGAACTTGCAGGTGAGAATAAAGAAACAGATGAATGGATGTCAAGCAAAAACTCTACACCGGCTGCCGGAAGCACCTGCCGACCCTCGAAGATAAGCCCTCCCGATTCACACCGGTTTCCCTCTGCAGATCCGATCTCTATAATTCTCAAGAAAATGTCTTTTGGGGTTCTTGGGTAGCGATCCTTTTGTTTTTACGTCATTTTTCAATCAGCAATCGCAAATCAACAATCACAAAACCTGTATGATCTCCGGCAACACGTGCAGATGGACCTTGGGATCCATTTCTTCCGCAAGGTGAGCCCATTTCTTTTCCCAGGACGGGAAGTCCCCGACCACCACAAGCCTGAACCGGTTCAGGTCGCGGCTGTCGCGTTCTGTACGGCCCGAGTTAAAAAGACGCCCCAGGGCCTGTTCCGGATCGTCAATCTTATTGCCGTCAATGATCCATACCAGGAGCCTGTCCCCCATAATCAGCTCCACCGCGGGCAGGGATGTTATGACCTTCTGCCGGACCTGGTAATGATTAAAAATCTCCGGGGGGCAGGTGCACCCCAGGAGCCCCTGAACCAGAAAGGCCGCACACGATCTTTCCGCCAGTTCAGATTGCCACTTCTTTTCGATGTTAAGGCTCATCTTCGCCCCCCTTGTCCTTCCTGAACGCGGAACGGGGAACTCGGAACGCGGAAAGGCATCTCCGGCCCCCTGGACCTTTCTCCTCTCAATTGCAGTCAATTGAAGATTGGCAATTGACTCTGGACTCCCCGTGTCATTCTGTTATTGCTGTCTGCTGCCTACTCCTTACTCCCTACTGCTTACTCCTTGCTCCCTGCTGCTTTCACGAAACCGCTTGAGCTGCTTTTCGTAGTAGCCCCTGTTTTCCGTTGCCACAGCAAGGGCCTCCTCGATGGTCCGGATGGCCTCCTCCACACGACCATTCGCAAAATAGGCCTCTGCCAGGGTATCCAGAAACCCCGGGGACCGCTCCAATGTCACCGCCCTCCTGGCAAGATCGAGTGCTCGTTCCGGGTCCCTCAGGCCCTCCTCTGACGTCGTAGCCAGAAGCCAGGCCAGGTTGTTCAGGGCCACGGCCCGGTAAGGGTCCAACGCGATGATCCTCTCATAGATGTCCGATGTTTCTCTCTCCCTTCCCATCTGCTGGTACATCATGGCCAGGCTCAGGTAGAGATCAACGTTGCGGGGCTCATTTACGAGTTGCTGGTGGATCGCCTTTTCTATGATACTGTAGCTCATGTGGCGCTTGACAGGCCCGAAATTCAGGAGAAATCCCAGGCCAGATACGCAGACGAGGTAACTTAGAAAGGAGATCAGGACAAACCGGTTGTGATGTTTGGCCAGTCCCGGCTCCCGATATGCCCTCACGAGATACTCGACCCTCTGTTTAATGCTGAAATGGTGCCAGCTCGGCAGGGCTCTGCTCTTTCCGCTGAAAAAGGCGATCTTTTCCAGTGAACGGATGGTGAATATCGGGGTCCCCATAACAGCCGCGGAATAGAGATCGGCCTGCCGCTCAAAATTGCGCATGAAGAATCCCATGACGTACCTGAAATAGATGAGCAGGGAGATCAGCATGGGAAAGGAAACAATCAGATAGAGCAGGCTCACGGACCGGGCCTCGTCGCTCCCAATCAGCTCAATAACCCCGGGGTGAAGAAAGGCCAGGTAGATGGACATATCGGCCAGTCCGAAAGAGAGGGCCATGAACCCGATAAAAAAAAGGACATAAAAGAGGAGATGACGATATTTGGCATGCCCCATTTCATGGGCGAGAACGGCCTTGAGTTCATCTGCAGAAAGGGCTTCCAGGAGAGAATCGGTGACAAGGATATATCGATATCGGGGCAGGATGCCCATGATGCCCGCCGTCATCATCCGGCCCTCGAAGATCGGCCACGTTAGGAGACCACGGTATTTGAACCCCTTCTCCGCGAGGAAACCTCTCAGCAACTCCCCCTTTTCAGAAGGCGCCAGCGGCATGCATCCCCACCATCGCTGGATAAACTTGGGGAGGATCACCATCAACAGGGAAATAAACGCGGCGAAGAAGATCATCTGACCATAGACGCTGTCCATGAATGCATTGAAACCGGGCCATGGGCTCAGGGCCAGGAGGTCGTAGACAAAGGAAAGAATCAGCCATGGAAAGAGGATGGGAAGATTGAATCGGAGCTGAGATCGTATAAAGGATCGCCGGGTAATGTCCACCTGGAAAATGGCCCGGTATGCAGGGTGCCCGAAATACCAGATGGTGCAAAGATAGAACAGAAAGACAGCCAGGGCGAGGACCCCCTGAAGGACAGAAAAACTCCTGAATCCTGGGATCAGATATAGCCACTGTTTCAGGTTGAAAAAATAGACGGCCAGGGCGAACAGGAATATGGCCAGGACCGAAAGTCTGACATTCAGTCGCTGATAACGGTCCGTCATGGCCCCGTCCACCCTGCCCGCCTCCCGGACTCGTTGGAGCAGGCCACCGAACACCCTTGCGCTGTATATAGCAAAGACGAGCCAGCTCAAGACAAGGGGCGCCAGGGTACCGAGGATGAGATCCTCCGGCGGGGAATCGGCATAGCTGATGTTGAAAATCAGGAGGACAACAATAAAGTAGATGATGTTATTGAACATGTCCTAGAACAGGCGACAGGGCTTAGAGATCAGCGTCAGGGACGCGGGATTCCTTGAGAAACTCCAGGCTGCCGCCCCCGGGAGGAATGGCGGCATCGGCCGCCAGGGTGATGTCGACGCCGTAGCGGGATTCCAACTGGGCCAGGTCCTTCCGCTTCCTGTTCTGAAGGTAGCTCGCGACCTCTAAGGCCAGGGATCCCTTTACCTGGACAATCCCTTTGCGGGAGACGCCCATCCGAATGCGACGCAGAAAAGACAAGGCCGCGGTTTCCACGGAGGGAACAATGCCCCGTCCTTCACAGCAACTGCATTTCTGGTAGCTCATCGATTCAATGGAGGGCCTCAGCCGTTGTCGTGAGAGCTCGAGAAGCCCGAATTTAGAGATAGGGGAGATGCTGATCTTGGCCCGATCATCCTTTGTCGTGTCCCGCAACATCTTCTCCACGTCTCTGTTATGCTTTTTGTCCCTCATGTCGATGAAATCGATGACCACCAGCCCGCCCATATCCCTCAGACGGAGCTGTCTCGCGATCTCCTGGGCAGCCTCGATATTGGTATTGAAGGCGGTGGTTTCCACACCTTTCCCGCTTCTTGACCGACCCGAGTTCACATCGATGGCAATCAGCGCCTCGGTGGGGTCTATGACAATGGAACCCCCTGACTTCAGGGGCACCCGGCTTTGATAAATCGACTCGATCTGTCGCTCGATTTCGTACTGGGCAAATATGGGACGCTTTTCCTTGTAAAGCTTGACGACCCGCTGGTGCCTGGGAGAAATAATCTTCATATACCGTTTGACCTTGGCGAAGGTCTCTTTGTCGTCCACGAGCACTTCATCAATTTCGCTGGTAAAATAGTCCCTCAGGGTCCTGAGGCAGACATCTTGTTCCTTGTGTACAATGGAAAGGGACGGTGCGTCTTGCACGTTCTGCTTGATGTTCTTCCAGATCCTCAGGAGGCGGTTGAGATCTCTGGAAAGTTCATTCTTGTTCTGACCCAGGGCGGCCGTCCTGACGATGTATCCCACGCCCTCAGGCAGATTAAAGGCCCCCATGATCGACTTGAGCCTGAGCCGTTCCTCTTCGTCCTCGATCTTCTTTGAGACCCCTCCCTTACTCCCCGGCATCAGGACCAGGGATCGGCCGGCTAAGGAGAGATAGGTGGTCAACTGGGCGCCCTTGTGCCCGGGCATCTCTTTGGTCACCTGGACAAGGAGTTCCTGTCCCTTCTTCAGGACCTTTTCAATGCGGGGAAAAGACCGCTCCTTCGTGGTTTCGTGTTCGGTCAGATAGTATTCCGGATGGATGTCCCCGGCGGAAAGAAAGCCGTTCTTGCCGCCCCCGTAATCCACAAAGCACGCCTGCAGGCTGGGCTCTATCCGCTCCACGACCCCTTTGTAGATGTTTCCGGTCTTCTGCTCTGTGCTGGCGGTTTCAATATGGTAACCATCCAGCAATCCTTCCTTGATCACAGCGATCCTGTATTCTTCCGCCTCAACGGCATTGATCAGCATTTTACGTGTGGTCATCTTTACCGTAATTCTTCCTCCTTATCTTTGGCTGCGTCTCAGCCACGGCAAACCAATTTCCCGCCTTTCCTTCCATGCCGTCTGAAGTGCTGCTCGGCCTGATACATGAAGGTCCGGATGGCGGCCTCTCTTCCGGGCTGGACGCTCGAATCATACGGGGTATCCAGATAAGGGACCCCCAGTTCATTCATAATCGGCCTGACAATCGCCGAGGTAATGGTGCTCGGCATACAGGTAAAAGGATAGACATTCACCACCCCGTTATAACCATCCCTCGCATATGCCACAATCCCCGGGATGCTCAGACAGGCCTCTGTGCCAACCTCAAAACTGAACAGGTCTTTTTCCTTCAGGATCTCTTCGAGATGACCGATCTCATGATCTTCCGGCAGATCGATCAGAGAACGGATATGCTGATAGGTCTGCTTCTGCCGGAACCTCTGGTAATAAAAATCTCCGCCGTAACCGACCATATCCTTCAGAAGGGTCTTCAGCGGCCCGAAACGAAACTGCCTCAGGGAGAGGCGAAACCTGGCCCTGGCCTCTCTCAACCGGTCGTAGCTCGTATAATTGGCCCATTCGGCAATAGAGGCGTTCACCACCTCGGCCCCGTATCTCTCCAGCACACGAATCACATCCTGATTGGCCTGGACATGGGTCCTCAGATAGATCTCGCCCACGATCCCGATGAGCGGCTTGAGGGGAATTTCAGGATCGACGATCCCCTTCCCTTCTTCTATTACCGCTTCCAACTGCTTGAGGATGCTTTCAAAATCCTTGTCAGGGCCAAACCGCTCAAAGGCATCCCCCAGAAGATGCATCGCCTTTTCGATAAATGCGTCGCCTGCCCCGGGCGCCTTTTCATAGGGCCTGATCCGCCAGAGGAGCCGATCGAGGATATCCCCCACCACCAGGGAAAAATAGGAGGTCTTCCTGAGTTCCCTGACCCGGCTGTCATCAATGATCCCGGCCAGGGAGTACCCATCCGTGGTTGAAAGGGCGCCGATTTTCAGATTCTCCAGTCCGGGGAAGGAATCAAGGACAATCCGCTGGTACTTGTTGTACATCCCGAAACGGCAGGGGCCGTCTGCCTCGGGCATGAAATAGATATAGTCCTCCGAATTAAACGCATCCCCCAGCCGTTCCCTTTCTTCGTTCATGGCGTAGAGGATATCCCCGGTGGTGATCTGACAGGGATAACACTCCTTGCCCGAGGTGTATTCCCTCCCCAGCTCCATCCCCTTGCAGGTCTCCATCACCCGCGCATGGATGCCGAATCCCCTGAACACCGCGGCTAAGAGGTGGCATCCGATCCGGTTCATCTCGGGGATCAGACAGGTCTTGTCTTTGAGGTTGAATCGTCCCACCTTTTCGGACAGGGACTGAAAATCAATAATCTTTCCTGATTCCATTATAGTTCCTTTACCATGAAAACAGGTTCCAGGGTTCAGAGGTTCAAAGGTTCAAAGGTTGAGGGCTTGCCCTTTTTAAATTCGACGTTCGATGTTGGACGTTCGATGTTCGATGTTCCCGTTTTTGCAGAAAGTTCTATTTTCATCCTCGGGGATGACGAAGCATTTGTCATGAGCATTAAAAATAGAAACTCAGGGATAACCTCCACTCATCAACGTCCAACACTAATTCGCCATCTGCAGCTCTGCCTCACGGCCGGCCCTCAGCTTCTGCATGCTGTTTTCGATGACATTCTTGTAGGCTTCGAGCCGGGTCATGGCCCCTGCCACGGCGCTGTGCTCGTCCAGTTCCAGGATCAGATACGGCTTGTCGCCCATGATGTGCCGATAAAAGTGTTCCAGAAAGGAGTCCGCGCCGCACCCGAAATTGGTCAGATGGAGGCCGAAATAGAACGGGTGGCGTTCCACCACCTTCGCCGTCCTCAGGATCTGGGCCCCCAACCCCCAGTACATGGACGGAAAGTCCGACAGATCCACAGACGACACATGGATGAAATCCATGGGCAGGGCCGATACGCCGATCTTGGCCAGATTTTTCCCCAACCTCAGGTTCAATCGCTCATCATAGAGATTATATGGCCGGCCTGTCACCACTACCATGGGCGTATCGGGGTCATGGTCCGCCAGGATCTCGGAACCCTTTTTATAAAGGGCCTGCCTGAACTGCTCCTCCCTTTCGAGGCCGTAGGCAAGCGCCTTGCGGATATCTTTCCTGCTCACCCCGAGCTTCGATTTCAACTGATCCGTAAGCTCCATGGCGAGGGTGCCAAGGTCGTGTTTCAGGTGAATCTCCGGATTCAGGATGGATAAGGGATCCAGCCCCAGGGCCATCCGGACCATGTAGGAATTGGCCTGGACCATGGGGCAGAGGGCGCCCTTTTCATCCGGCGTCGGCGTGGCCATGTCAATCATGCTCGGGATAAAGAGATAGGCCGTCTTCCCGATCAGCTCTTTCACATGGCCGTGAGAGACCTTTACCGGGTAGCATGTCTCGGCCATCATGGTCTCGATCCCGACCTTGGAGATGTGGGCGTTGGTGAGGGGCGTCAGGACGAGCCGGTATCCCAGTCTGTCGAAAAAATGGGCCCACAGAACAGCGTTCTGGTGCCCGTAAAGGGCCCGCTGCATCCCGACGGTCCGACGGCCATCGACTTCCATCAGGGGCCCTTCCTCTAATTCATGATAGACCCCGGCCATGTAGGTCTCCCATATCTCCTGTCTCAGGGCAAAGAAATCCGCTTTTGCGCCCCCCCTGGCCCGCGTCAGTTCATAGCGGCCGCACTCCCCGCCCCACACGCTGCGCCGACCATCGAAGTCGTAAATCTTAAGCTTGCACTGATTGTGGCAGTTGGAATCTGCATGGCATATCTTCTCCGTGAACTCCATACGGTCGTTGATGGCGCTGTCCAGGCCCCTGAAGCTGGTTTGGCCCCTGTTTTCAAGCCGCATCATTTCCTGGACGCTGAGGGCGGCCCCATAGGCCCCCAGGACCTCCCGGTGCTTCGGCACGAGTACCGGACGGCCCAGGACATTTTCGAAGGCGGCCACCACCCCCTTGTTCAGGGACGGCCCGCCCAGAAACATGACCCGCTGCCCGACCTTCCGCTTCTCCACCACCCGATTCAGGTAGTTGTAGACAATGGCGTAACACAGGCCGGCGATGAGGTCGTTCCTCTGCACCCCCTTCTGGTGATATGATACCAGGTCCGATTCCATGAAGACCGTGCACCGCTCCGCCAGTCTGACAGGCGCCTCGGAAGAGAGGGCGATCTCCTGGAATTCTCCCACAATATTGATACCGTATTTATTGGCCAGTTCGTGGAGAAAGCTGCCGGTGCCGGCCGCACAGACCTTGTTCATGTCAAAATCAAGGGGATAGGTATTTGCGATATAGATATATTTGGAATCCTGGCCCCCGATCTCGAATATGGTGTCCACGTCCCGGTCGATCTCCACGGCCCCCCTGGCATGGGCGGTGATCTCGTCAATAATGAGATCCACATTCAGGAAATCGCCCACCACGTTTCTGCCGGAACCGGTCGTGGCGGTCCCCATGATGTCGATCCTTCGGCCCACCTGGTCCCGCAGATAGGCGAGGAGGCCCTGGGTCACCTCGATCGGCTTTCCCTGCGTGGGCACATAATTCTTGTGGATGATCTCCCCTGCCTCATCGATCAGGGCGTATTTTGTGGTGGTGGAGCCGATATCGACCCCGAGACAGGTCCGGGGCTTTTTTCGCAGGGGCCTCTTGGGGATCGCATTGGTCTCGGGGAAGACCGTCTCCCGAAGCGCCAGCCTCGGGGCAATGGGGACGGAGATCTTTCGATTGGTCCTGAGCCCCTCCAGCATGTCCAGTGTCACGCGGCCATCCCGGTCTGAATCAAGGCCTTCCTCCCCGCCTGCAGCGCCATTTGCGCAGGCAATGCGGGCAGGTTGCGACGCCAGGGCCTGCAATGCGACCCCGAGGGCCCCAATGGAGGTGTTGTGGGGCGGCACGATCAACTCCGGAAAATAGGCCCTGAAGGCCTTGACCTGAAGCTCGTTCAGCGAGAGCCCCCCCACAAACAGGATCGGTTCCGCAAGGACCCGGTTGGAGACAATGGTGCTCATGTAGTTCCGGGCGTTTCCCACGTGCAGTCCGTAGATGATGTCCTCCAGCCTCTCCCCCCTGTTCTGGAGGTGAATCATATCGGACTTGGTAAACACCGTGCAGCGACACGCCACATTGGCGGGGGTCGTGCTCGTGACGCCGAGACGGATAAAGTCCGTGAGGATCCTGTCGATCTGATCCTGGGAGATGTCTGTCTTTTCCGCATATATGGAGGTGGCGAGTCTCTGGGCCTGCTGGTCGATGAAAGACCCGGTGCCGGAGGCACAGGGGCCGTTGGTATTGAAATATTCCAACTCCCAGCCGGCCTCCCCTGTCGAGGGATGGGTGATCTGGAACAGTGCCGTCTCCTGCCCCCCCATGCTGATGATCGTCCGAACATCCGGCCTTATAAACGTAGCGCCCAGAACCTGGCTGATGGTCTCGAATTCATAAAAGGCCCCCAATCGCTCACTCAACTCTTTTCCATGGTTTCCGGTAAAGGACACAGACCGGATCGTCTCTTCCCCGAATCGTTCGTACAGCCCCCGAACAAGGGTCAAAACGCCTTCATCGACCCTCCCGAGATGCCGGCCGTAGGGGGCCTCAAAAACGATCTTGTGCCCGTCATCGATGACCATGCAATTGATGCTGACAGATCCGGCGTCAATTCCCACATACAGTTTCCGTGAATCTCCTGTCCTGTTTTTTTCTTTATGTCCCATTGTTTTCACTGCTCAGATAACATCTCTCTATCGTACTATTTCTATCCCACACGATCGCCGTTAATAAAAGTCGTCGACGAAAACCTGGAGACCCTCCAGCGACTGGCCCGACAAATTACCATATCATGCAGCCTGAGGGAAGGGTTTATCGGGTTTATTGAGTTCATTGGGTTCGTTGGGTTTATTGAGTTCGTTGGGTTCCCCAACTTTAGGCATTTTAGTCACTTCAAACTTTAGCTCACTTTAGGCCCTTCGTTTGAATCCTATCACAAAAAACAAGATATTTTTTTTGCCTCTTTGTGGCTCTGTGCCTCCGTGTGAGATATTTTTGGTTGCGGGTATGGCCCGCATTAGTCATTTCTAATGCGCCTCATCCCAGTTGGCCCCCTGATGGATATCCACCTTGAGAGGGACCTTCAAGGGGTACACCCCTTCCATTTCCTCCCGGATCATCGGGATAACCCGGGCCGCCTCATCCAACGGGGCCTCGAAGACCAGCTCGTCGTGGACCTGCAGGAGCATCCGGGTCTTGAATCCCTCTTTGCTCAGCCGCTCGTGGATCCGGATCATGGCCTGCTTGATCAGGTCGGCGGCCGTTCCCTGGATCGGGGTGTTGACGGCCATCCGTTCCGCCTCCGAACGGATCCGCTTGTTGGCGTGCTCGATGTCGGGCAGATACCGCCTCCGGTTAAAGAGGGTGGTCACGTATCCCATTTTGGAGGCCGTCTGGATCATCTCCTCCCGGTATCTTGTCACGCCCTGGTATCGATCATAATAGGCGTCGATATACTTTTTGGCCGTCTGGTGATCGATGCCCAGTTCTTCGCTCAGTTTCCGCGGACCCATCCCGTAGATAATGCCGAAGTTGATGGCCTTTGCCAGCCGACGCATCTCGGGCGTGATCTCTTCGGGCTCCTTGCCGAGGATCTCTGAAGCGGTCCGTGTATGGATGTCCTGATCTTGCCGAAATGCCTCGATAAACGCTGCATCCCCTGAATAATGGGCAAATACCCTCAGCTCGATCTGGCTGTAGTCGGCCCCCACCAGGCAACGCCCTTCTTCCGCCACAAATCCCTTCCGGATCTCCCTCCCCTCCTCCCCCCTGACAGGGATGTTCTGCAGGTTCGGGTTACTGCTGCTCAACCGCCCTGTGGCTGCAACCGTCTGGTTGTAGGAGGTGTGGATCCTGCCGGTTGATGGATCGGCAAGCTTGACAAGGGCGTCCAGATAGGTGGATTTCAGTTTGGAGAGGGTCCGGTAACGGAGGAGGAGACTGGGTATCTCAAAGTTGGATGCGGACAGCATCTTCAGGACCTTCACGTCTGTTGAATAGTGTCCGCTCTTGGCGGTCTTTTTCTGGCCCGGAAGCCCCAGTTTCTCAAATAGCACATAGCCCAACTGCTGGGGCGAGTTGATATTGAACTCCATGCCGGCCTCGGCAAAGATACCCTGTTCTATCTTTTTCATCTCTTGCGCAAAGCGCCGCGACATCTCCTTAAAAAACCCGGCATCGATCCGGATCCCGGTCCGTTCCATATCCATGAGCACCGGGAGGAGCTTCATTTCGAGATTATAGAAGAGAGCCTCGTTTTTTTCAGAACGCAGCTTATCATCGAGAACCTCCTTTAGCCTGAAGGTGATATCCGCGTCCTCGCACGAATACTCGCACGCCTTCTGCACCTCCACCGCGGAAAAACTGCATGCGTTCTTCCCCTTGCCGGTCACCTCCTGATAACTGATCATCTTGTGGTTCAGATAGTGCTGGGCCAGGTAATCGAGGTTGTGCTGCCGAATCCCCGGATTGATCACATAGGAGGCGATCATGGTATCGAAGTGGATCCCTTTCAGGTCCACCCCATGCTCTTTCAAGACCTCGGCATCATACTTGATGTTCTGGCCGACCTTTAGTATCAAATCGTCTTCCAGTATCCCTTTCAGGACTGGGAGGGCCGCAGCCCAGCCCACCTGTTCAGGCGCCCCTAAGTAGCGGTGCCCCAAGGGCAGATAGACGGCCTCACGCTCGCGGCAGCAGAGGGAGATGCCCACCAGTTGGGCCTTGAGCGGGTCCTGCCCCGTGGTCTCCGTATCGACGGCAAGGAACTCTGCAGCCCTGATCTCCCCGGCCAGGCGCTCCAAATCCGCTATGGACAGGCAGAGACGATAGTCTGTGGTCCCCTTGTGTCGTGATGCAAACTGGTCCCACAGGCCCCTGAACTCCAGCTCCCTGAAGATGGCGGCCAGTTCCTCTTCGGACGGATCGCCTAATCTGAGCTGCCCGATATCCTCCTTGAGCGGCACAAACCGATCAATGGTCACCAGACGCCTGCTCAGAGAGGCCTCATCCCGGTAGGATTTCAGGTTCTCCTTCAGTTTCTTCTGGGGGATCTCTTCCACCCGGTCAAATACAGCCTCAAAGGAACCGAATTCTTGGATCAGGCGGACCGCGGTCTTCTCGCCCACCCCCGGAACGCCGGGGATATTGTCTGACGTGTCCCCCGACAGCCCCATGACATCGATGAATTTAACCGGCTCAAACCCATAGGCCGCCTTGATCGACGCATAATCGGTCACCTGATCCTTCATGGTGTCCCACAAGGACGCGTCGGGCGTAACCAATTGCCTGAAATCCTTGTCGCCCGTCACCATAACCACCTTAAAACCCTCGGCCTCACAGATCCTGGACCAGGTCCCGATGATATCGTCGGCCTCATATCCCTGTATCTCGAACCTCTGAATCCCCAAGGATCTGACGATCTGTTTCAGCGGGGGGAGTTGAATAGCCATGTCTTCGGGCATGGGGGGGCGGTTGGCCTTGTATGCCTCATACATCTCGTGCCTGAAGGTGGGTCCCTTGGCATCAAAGACAATGGCTACATAGGCGGGCTTCTTCTCTTCAATGAGCTTGAGGACCATCTTGGTGAAGCCCAGCACCGCATTGGTGGGAAAGCCCTTGGAATTGGCGAGGCCCCGGATGGCATGATAGGCCCGGTGTACATACGAACTGCCATCGATGAAATAGACGGTTGGTTGATCTTTTGGCATGTTTTTATTATATTCCAACCGATCCGAAACCGAAAGAACTAATTTCACGGATGGCGTCCCATGGGACGTTTTGCTGAAATTGGACAATTCGTAACTTTCTGATAGTAAGGTATCGCAACATGACCGGCCCGTGGAGATTTCTTTCACAAAGGATGCAACAAATGATTCCACAGACCGTGGAACGCCCCCGTGGCCTTAAACTCGCTTCGGAACAGGCAGGGACGACAGAGGCTTCAACCAAGATCAACTCCTGGGGCTGTCCTTGAGTGAATTTCAGGTATACGCTGCCGTCTCCATACGATGAGCCAAGGTCTTGTGTCCTTTGGGAAAGAGACCCCCACTGGCCTTTTTCACATGCCTAACGTGTTACGACAATTCTTTTAACTGTTACACCTATCGGGCAATAGGTACGCCCGAAGATCAGGGAGGCGCCATATGTTGATAACGGTCCTGGATGGATACACACTCAATCCTGGAGACCTCTCCTGGGCCCCTTTGGAGGCCTTGGGCGACTGCGCCATTTTCGACCGGACGCCCTCGGAGAGGATAATCGAGCGGGCACGGGATGCCCGAATCCTCCTGACCAACAAGGTTGTCGTGTCAGCTGCCGCCATCGAACAGAGTCCCGGCCTTGAATACATCGGTCTCTTGGCCACGGGATACGACGTGGTGGATGTGGAGGCCGCGGACCGCCGCGGGATCTGTGTGACCAACGTGCCCACCTATGGCACGGATTCTGTGGCCCAGATGGTCTTTGCCCATATCCTGAACCTCTGTCATCACGTGGCAGACCACAGCGACAGGGTAAAGCAAGGGGCCTGGAGCCGCTCAGAGGACTTCTGTTTCTGGGACCATCCCCTTATTGAGCTGACCGGCCTGACCATGGGGATCGTGGGCTTAGGCCGCATCGGTCAGACCACTGGCCGATTGGCAGCCGCCTTTGGCATGACGGTCATCGCCTCAGACGTGACTCCGCCCCGGTCCTGTCCAGACTATGTGAAGCTGGTAGATCTGGACGCCCTCTTTCGGCAAAGCGACGTCATCAGCCTCCATTGCCCTCTGACGCCCGGCACCCACCACTTAGTCAATCGGGAGCGGCTTCAGCAGATGAAACCCACGGCCTTTCTCATCAACACTAGCCGCGGCCCCCTGGTTGAAGCAGCGGCGCTGGTCGAGGCCTTGAACGCCGGCATCCTGGCAGGGGCCGGTCTGGATGTCCTCGAAACGGAACCCCCTGATCCCGACTGTCCTCTCTTCATTGCCCCGAACTGCCATATCACTCCCCACATCGCCTGGGCCACCAAGAGCGCCAGGCAGCGGCTCCTCTCTGCGGCAGTGGACAATGTCAAGGCCTTTCTGAGCAACAGCCCGCAGAACGTGGTCAATCATCCGGTATGTGGGATTTGAGTTTCGCGGCCTCCTTTTCCACGATCATCAGGCCTCTTTGTTTTCTTCACCTGGCAAAAATCTTTATTTTCCTTGATGTTATCCGTTGCGAACCGTATAATGGGGTGAGAAAATATAGTCAAACAGGTAACTTGCATCCCCGGAGAGGAGGAACAACCATGAGCGAAACTACCAGCACAGATTTTTCCTGCAACCTCGATCGTCGTACTTTTCTCATGGCGTCTGTAGCCGCGGCTGCGTCGCTTGCCGCCGGGGACATCCTTCGACCTGCACATGCAGCCTCGCCCTACACGCTGCCCCCGCTCCCCTATGCGGATAACGCCCTGGAACCGGTCATATCGGCCAAAACCATCGGTTTTCACTACGGGAAACATCACAGGGGATATATGGACAACCTGAACAAGCTCATTTCAGGGACATCCTATGCGGACATGTCATTGGAGGATATCATCAGAAGCACTGCCGGCCAGGCGGATAAAACCGCCATCTTTAATAATGCCGCCCAATTCTGGAACCACTCCTTCTACTGGCAGGGCCTCACGCCCAAAGGCGGAGGTGAGCCGCCCGCCGCGCTCAAACAGAAGATGATGGACTGCTTCGGCAGTCTGGATGCCTGCAAAAAGGAGTTCGCTGACATGGCTGTTTCACAGTTCGGCAGCGGCTGGGGATGGCTGGCCCTTGATGAGGGGAAGCTCAAAATCGTAAAGACGGGAAACGCCGATGTCCCTCTCACAAAAGGCATGAAGCCGCTTCTCACCATTGATGTGTGGGAGCACGCCTATTATCTGGATTATCAGAATCGCCGTGCCGATTATGTCAAGGCGGTTCTCGACAAGCTGGTAAACTGGGAGTTTGCGCTCCAAAATATGGGACAGTGAGGATTCACCACAATTATCTTGACACACCCCCCCCGGTTCAGGAATACTTTTTGGCTGGCGGGAAACCTTTGAACCGGTGAATGGTTACACCCTTTAAAATACTCTCAAGACTGACGGATGGAGGCAGTGCCATGGATTTGCATCTCAATGCGCATGTGGAATGTACGGACGGGAGGGTGGGACATCTGGAGAACATCATCCTCAACCCCGAAACCGAAAAGGTAACCTATCTGGTCGTCAGGGGGAACGATCTCCAGAACACAGAGAGGATTGTCCCTGAGAAGCTGGTTGCGGAGGCTACGCCGGATACAGTCCATCTTTCGATCAGCAGAGAACGATTTGAGCAGATGAAGAACTTTGTACAGGAGGAATATATCCCATCCAATATCATGCTCTATATGGCCGATATGGCGGGATGGAATGCGGGGACGCCGGCAGGCGTATTCGTGGAACATGAGGCAGTTCCGGCCGGAGGGATGGTCGTCCACAAGGGGGCCAAGGTTTTCGCCACAGACGGACACGTGGGCAAGGTGGACGACTTCCTGGTGGAGAAAAAGATGGGACGTATTACCCACCTCATCCTTCTGGAAGGACATTTCTGGGGGAAAAGGGAGATATCGGTCCCTGTCAACTGCATCGACCGCTACGAAGAGGGAAACGCCTATCTGAACATAGACAAGAGGGGCGTGGAAGACCTGCCGGTTATTGAGAGGTAACGGGCGCCGCCGGCCCGCCGAACCCGGATAAGCCGGAGAAGTGCATAAGTTTAGAGTTTGAAGTGACAGTGACACGTTAGGCATGTGAAAAGGGGGTTATCACAAAAGACCAGTACGAATCCCAGAAGAAGATTTTGAAGAGGGTTGAAAGGTCCGCGCGGACTCAAGTGAGGGCAGCGGGGTAAAGGAGTAGATGAACGATCCCCTGAAGGACAACGGCTTCCATGAAAAAACAGAAGAAGTTAACGGTCTGGATCTCAGGGATCCTTGCTGTCCTCATGCTCCTGACAGGCGCCCTGATCCTGCTGGGGCCCCGGCTTGTCGATTCCGATGTTGCAAAAAGAGAGATCGTGGACCATCTCTCCCGCAGGGTCGGGGGCCAGGTTCACTTCGCACACGCTGATTTCCTTTTTTTCCCACAACCCCATGTCGTGATTCGCGGGGCGGGCCTCTCCATTCCCGGCAGGGTCTCGGCAGACATCCCATCCGTAACCATCTACCCGAAAGTCTGGCCCCTCCTGATCGGCAGGATGGACATCGCCCGTCTCAGCGCCCAATCCCCTTGCTTCACCATCAATCTACCCCATTCAGAGCCCGGGGGAAAAGCGACTTCCCGCAGATGGACTATGGAAGGGCTCTCCACCGAGGCAGCGGGCCTCCTGGGCCCTGCCCTGTCCGGAATGGAGGACCTTTCCCTCCAGGTCCGAGACGGGAAGATCACCTTTATCAGGGGCAATAAGACGGTCCTGGGGGTAGATCGTATCGAGCTGCAAAGCGAATCGTCATCAAAACAACTTGCCATTGAGCTTAGCGGTGAATCCGGCCCCTGCAAGAACATTTCCCTGAAGGTTCGAGTGGATCCATCCGCACACAAGGCCGATGGCCGGATCGACCTGAAGGGGCTCAAGCCCCGACGCCTCCCGGCCTCCCTTATTCCCGAAGGTCCAATCCAGATAGGCGCTGACGAAACCGGGCTGAACCTCGCCTTCAAGGCAGATCTGAACCAGGGGCTGAAACTCGACATCCAGGGTTCGGCTTCCCCTTTCACCCTTATGCGCGGGGATAAAACCGCAGTCTTCAAGGGTGCCCGGTTCAACGGGACCGTTCACAGCGAATCCGGCTGCGTAACCATCTCTTTTTCAAAACTGCATCTGGATCATCCCCGCCTCAACCTTTCCGGGGAGATGTCTGTAAACGGCCGGACGCCTCGGGTCCGTCTAAGACTGGAGGCCAGGGAGGTGGATGTCTCTTCGATCCGGGAGGCGGCCCTCACCCTGGGCGGGACCATTCCGGACGTGCAGAGGATCTTTGAAATCGTACGCGGGGGTCAGGTCCCTCTGATCGCCATCAGCTCCCAGGCAGATTCGGCCGCTGATCTGGGAGACCTGGATCATCTCCATATCAGCGGCCGCATCTCGAAAGGCCACATCTTCGTGCCTGAAACAGGCATGGACCTGGAGGACGTAAACGGTGACGCCTCTATTTCCAAGGGCATTCTCACCGGGACCCGCCTTCAGGCAAGGCTCGGGAAGGCCTGCGGCAGCAACGGAACCCTTAAACTGGGCCTGGCCGGGCATAACCCTCCGTTTCGTTTAGACATCATGATACAGGCCGACCTGACGGAAGCCCTCCCCGTTGTGCAGGGACTGATCACCAATCCCTCATTAAAACGGGAGATGGGGCAAATCGACCAGATCCAGGGGAGCGCTACGGCCCGACTGATTCTGGGCGAGACCACGGAAACGATCACAGCCCGTGTAGATGCCTCTGAATTCGATCTGATGGCCAGATACCACCCCATCCCCTATCTCCTCCAGGCAAGGGGGGGCCGTCTCTCTTATGATAACAGCAGGGTCAAGGCGAATCAGATAGCGGTCAGAATCGGACGATCGTCCATTGCCGGGCTCTCAGGCATGCTGGACTGGCACGGGGAACCCTTCCTGGAGATGGAAGCGGGCACGACCTCTATCCTCCTGGACGAGATACACCCCTGGCTGGTCTGCCTGAACCGGACTGAAAAGACCCTCAAGGACCTGAGCAGTCTGAAGGGCGCCCTCCTGTTGAAGGCCCTGACGATCAACGGCCCTCTTCTCAACCCCATGGCATGGCGTTTCAATACAGAGGGAGGTATCAGGGACCTGGCCCTGGTTTCCAAGCGATTGCCCGGTCCGCTAATCCTTACAAAAGGAACTGCGAAGGCAGATGCCGATACGATCACCTTCGAGGGGACCGGGATGGGCATCTTGGATGCCCGGTTGAACCTGTCCGGTCGGGCCGCCGGCTACATAAAGGGCATCAGCAGCCTGGAGACCGTCATTGACGGCCATCTGGGGCAGGAAGCCGTCCGATTTATTTCAGACGCCATCAGCCTTCCGCTAGATATCCGTCCCAGATCTCCTATGACTGTTTCTAAGGCACATATCGCATGGACCAGGGGGGCTGAAACATCCTTTAAGGGTGACCTGATGGTTGCGGACGGCCCCCGCATCTCCCTGAACGCGTTCCGGACCCCAAGGCTTCTCAAGGTTGAAGACCTCCGCATCATCGATGACACATCCGATGCCATATTCAGGTTCAGCCTGGGGCAGGAAGCGGTCGGCATCGGCTTTACCGGCAATCTGAAACAGACATGCCTGGATTCGCTCCTGCTCAAAAACAGATTCCTGACCGGATCGATCAAGGGGGATCTCTGGGGCCGGATCATTCCGGGCAGCCCTATCGAATCAACCATCGAGGGACATCTGGAGGGCGGGGATATCGCCCTCCAGCAATTGGATCTCCCTGCAGTCATCAATACATTCTCTCTCAAGGCCGGCCAGCAGAGGCTCCACCTCACCTCGGACATCATTGCCCTGGACGACCGTCAGATCCATGTAGATGCGGATTTCGACATGTCTGAACAGGGCATCCTGTTCAGACTGGACGCTGCCGCCGGCGGCATTGACCTGGAACGGACGATGGCGGCATTGAAAAAGGTGGACCAAAAATTCGCCGGAGGGAAGGACCCAACCCAATGGTCGGTCCCGGTCAGAGGAACGGCTCACATCAAACTGGACCGCCTCACATACGGGAAATTCGAGTGGAAGCCTTTTAACTGCGATATATCCTCGGAAGGAAACGCAATCCACATCGCTGTCAGAGAGGCGTCTCTCTGCGGGGTCTCTGCCCCGGGGACCGTGGAGATATTCCCCGGGAAAATGGCCCTTCATGTCCTACCGGATGCTAAAGGGGGAGAACTGGCCTCAACCATCGACTGTCTGACCAGGGAATCCATAAAAATAAGCGGCACGTTCGATTTTAAAGGAGATATAACGGGGGAAGGGACAGGAGAGTCGCTTATCCGATCCCTCAACGGCCCGATCCAGTTTGTTTCGAAAAACGGCCGCATTGATCGCTTCGGCCTTCTCATGAATATATTCTCCCTCCTCAATATCACCGAAATTTTCAGGGGCCAGCTCCCTGATCTGAGGAGCCAGGGATTTGCCTACCATTCGATAACGGTGGATGGACATCTCAAGGATGGAAAATTACATCTCGAAAAGGCCCTGTTGGACGGTTCTTCCATGAATATCGCCGGCACCGGCCATATTGACCTCTTGAACGAAAAACTGGATCTTACTGTTTTCGCGGCCCCGTTCAAGACAGCGGACCGGATACTAAGGATGCTGCCGGTCATCGGGTATATACTGGACGGCACCCTTGTCTCCATTGCGGTCAAGGTCACCGGGGATGTGAAAAATCCGGAAATAGACTATCTTCCAGCCTCCATGGTAGAATCGGGTTTACTCGGGATCATGAAACGAACCTTAAAGGCCCCGGTCAAGGTACTGACGCCCATAATGCCTGAGTAGGGTTCAGAGGTTCAAGGGTTCAAGGTTCAGGGTTGCGGGCTTGTTGGGTTCATTGAGTTCCCAACTGTAACTCAACCGCATCATTTTAGGCAGTTTAGTCATTTATAATTTTAGGTATTTTACGCAGGTGAGGAGGAAACGCGATGAAATCAAGCTGGTGGGGTTTTTTTCTGTTGTTGGCATTAACGGCCTGCGCTCCGGCAAAGACTGTCAAGGACTGGGCGAGTAGCCCGCCTGTTCAGGTAGGAGAAAACCGTTCTTTTGATGTCCGGTTCGAGCCGCTCAAAAAGGACAAGCGGTTCTTTGTCTCGTTTCGCCTGGCCATCAGGAACAAAACCGACCGGGACCTAACCATTGACTGGAACAAGACACTCTATCTTCACAATGGCAGGCCCAATGGCATCTTTGTCTTCCGAGGGATTGATCCTGCGACCATAAAAAAGGTTATCCCACCGGACACGATCGCCCCAGGAACAACGTTTTCAAGAGAGATTTTCCCGGCCCATTTAGTGGCATTTACGCCCATGCGTGAGGAGGTGCTCGACAAGAAAGGGGAAGGCCTCTTCCCGGGTCCGATCCCGGCTGGTGAAAACGGCATCCGACTGGTCGTAAAGCAGGACGGGAATGACACGGTTCAGAATCTGACCGTAGAAATCCGGTGACCCAGCGTTCGGAACGCCCGAACCCCCGGGAAGATCTCTGAACCCGGCCTGCCTTTCCCGGTTCTAAACCACCGTGCCAATGAGTCTGCGGCCCTCGATGCGGTCCATCAGCACCTGGACAGGGCCTTGGGCAAAATCAGGGGCCACAGGGAAAACTACCGGCAGATAGTTGTCGCTCCTCCCCTGCATGAGGCCCCTTTCCCGAGACTCCCATTTTTCCGCTAGCACCGGGAATTCCCTGTCCAGACATCCCTGATAAAACAGGCGCCGTTTCCACTCGCCCAGCGCTCGCAACCGGGCCGCCCTCTCCTTGATCTCCTCCGGATCCACCCTCCCCTTGAACCGGCTGGCGGCCGTGCCCGGTCGGGGCGAAAAGGGAAACACATGGAGATAGGAAACCGGCAGGTCCTTCAGCACGGAATAACCAACGTCAAAGGCCCTTGAATCTTCTCCCGGAAACCCGGCCATGATATCGACCCCGATCGCCGCGTGAGGAATCCTGGCGTAAACCGCCTCAATGGTGTTGACAAACTCCCGGGCGGTATAATGCCGGTTCATCCTGTCGAGGACCCGGTCGTCGCCGCTCTGCAAAGGGATATGGAAATGCCTACAGAGCCATGACTCGGATGCCGCCATCTCTATCAACCCCATCCTGACCTCATTGGGCTCTATGGAGCTGAGCCGGATACGCAAAGGGAGTCCTTTCCCCCCGATCTGTCGCAGCAGTGAAACAAGATCCATGCCTTCCCCCAGATCCACCCCATATTTCCCCAGGTGAATCCCGGTGAGGACCACCTCCCCGTAACCCTGGTCGGACAGGGTCTCAACCATACGAATTACTTTTTCCGGGGGAAGGCTCCGATAAGGGCCCCTGGCGAATGGAACGATGCAATAACTGCAAAAGGACTCGCATCCGTCCTGGATCTTGAGATAGGCCCGTGCGCGACCTGGGAAACGGCATATATCCATGACACTGAACCGGGCGCAGGGTTCAAATGACTTCAGCAGTAGGGCAGTCTCAGGGGATGCATCGCCCCTGACAAGGAAACCGGGGACCCCAGCCTTCATCCGGTTATCTGCTATCAGGCCCAGTCCTTCAATTTCAGAGAGTTCCTCCGGGAAAACCTGGGCGTAACAACCAACCGCCGCCACATATCCGGCAGGGTTTTCCCGGATGGCCTTTCGAATGGCCTGTCTGGACTGGTGTGCGGCCCTCTGGGTCACAATACAAGTGTTGACGATCACCACATCAGCGGTCTCATCTCTCCCTGCGACGCGCCACCCGGCCAGGGCCAAGGTCTCCATGAGGTAGGCCGATTCATACTGATTGACCTTGCAGCCAAGGGTGATGATTTTAAATATCTTGGGCTCGTTCGTCATTGCTGGATGCTCGATACTGGATACTGGTTTTTCCAAGTTTGAAGTGACGAGTTTGAAGTGCCTAAAGTTAAGGAAGAATTGCGATTTGAACTTTTAACTCCACACTCCACACTTTTTTTTCGTTACTCGTGAGCCGTTTTTCAATAGTCAATAGCCAATTGTCAATCGTCAATTCAAAGGTCGGATGATCCAGCCGCCGCCGATGAGCCTCTCCCCATCGTAAAAGGCCAGGGCCTGTCCCGGCGTGATTGCCCACTGGGGCGTGTCAAATGTAAACTGTACCTCATCCGATGACACGACCGTTAACCGGCCCGTAGCGGCCCGGTGACGGTAGCGAACCTGGGCCAGCATTCGAGCGCCGCTCTTGGGTGGCGGGTCCTGTATCCAGTGAACATGATCGGCATCCACAACGGCCGTAAAAAGCGCCTCACGCCTGGCCACCACCACCTGGTTCACATCGGGCCTGATTTCCTTCACATAGTAGGGCCTTGAAGAAGCGATTCCCAGACCGTGTCTCTGGCCGATCGTATACCGGTAAACCCCTTCATGTTCTCCTACCGCCTCACCATCGGCATCCACAATAAGCCCCTTTTTCCTGACCGTGACACCTCGCCTCTTCTCCACGAATTCACGGTAGCCCATCCCGGAGATAAAACAGATCTCCTGGCTTTCGGGTCTTAAATGGCACGGTAGGCCCAATTCGCGGGCCCGGCGTCGAATCTCTTCCTTGGTCATCTCTCCCAGGGGGAAAACAGCCCTTGAAAGGGGGGCCCGGCCCAGTCGCTGCAGGAAATAGGATTGATCCTTCCCCTTATCCACACCCCTCAGAAGGCCTGCTCTCCTGTCTTTTACGTCGAGCCTGACATAATGGCCGGTGGCCAGACAGTGGATTTTTTTTCCGATGCAATAGTGATACAGGGCCTCGAATTTAATCTCCTGATTGCAACGGACGCACGGATTCGGGGTCAGGCCTTTCAGATAGGCATCGCAGAACGGCATCACCACCTGCATCTCAAAGTGCTCCCGGAGGTCAATGATCTCCAGGGGGATGCCGATCCGGTCTGCAATCTCCCTGACCCGCTCTCCCCTCCGGGGAGCGACAGAGGAAAGGACGAGATGGAGGCCATAGACCTTCCAGCCGGATCCCTTCAAGAAAACAGCCGCCATGGCGCTGTCCACGCCCCCGCTAAGCGCGATGGCCACATCGCTTGGCTGATTCATTGTAACGACTTCCTCCAAAGGCCTTGGCGCAAGAAGGCTTCCTGCGCTATCGGTATACCAAAGTTGTTTTGATCTAATTATGGATAGATTCCCAACAAGCCATCACTCCGGTGAAAATCGCCGTCCAGGCATTTTATAAGTGGCTGGAGAAACGAGAGTCCTTCTTTCGCAAGGATGACAGCGCCACTGAATGATCGACTCGCTGCAAGAACCTCCATATTGAGCGATTCCGTTTTTGTCAATAAAAATCGGGATATTGCAGTTCTCATCCTGAGTTCATTTCCCTGTGCGATAAGGTCTGCGTATACGAGAATTCGTGTGGCAGAAAAGAAAATGAAAGATGATCCGCCGTCCCTGGATCGCCCCACTGCCGGCCATTCCGGCAATCCGGATTTTCCCTTGACTCTTCTCTCATTCTTTACTAAATGCTCATGACAAGGGGATTTGTCGCCCCCAGGGATAAAAATAGAAAACAAAGCAAAAGCTGAAAGATCGAACATCGAACGTCCAACATCGAATGTGAAAAGGGCAGTCCCTCAACCTTGAACCTTGGAACCTTGGAACCTATTTTCATGGTAAAAATCGTTATGCGAATCCATCCTTCAATACGGTCCATGTCGGCGGTGAGGCATGCGAGACGTCCCTTCTGAATATATCCATGATCCCTCCGATCCCGCCCCTGATTCCCAATTGAAAGAGGAAACCCGCCTGGCCGAAATCCTGGAAGAGAACCGGATGTTATTGGGGCTTTACGAAGATGCGATCGGCCGGGCCAACACCAAGACCACGGAAGCGGAGGTGGCCCGCATCGAATTCAACCAGATATTCGATGCGGTCGCTGATCCTACCTGGGTGGTGAATGACCGATACGAGGTCGTTCGCATCAATCGAGCCTTTCTCGACCTTCTCAGGGTAAAGGAAAAGGAGACGGCACTCTCCAAGAAATGTTATGAACTCCTTCCCTCACCCTCATGCCACATTGCGCAATGTCCGCTGAAACATATTCGAAAGACAAAGCAGCGGCTTGAAATTGAGGAGGAAAGGGAGATTTCTCCAGACAGGAAAGTCCCCTTCCTGATGACAGCCATGCCCCTGTTCGGACTGGCCTCCGAGCTGGTGGGCATGGTCCAGCATTTCAAGGATATCACAGAAAGAAAGCACTATGAAGATGCTTTAAAACAGGCCAACAGGGAACTGGAGCGACTGGCTGCGGTAGATGGATTGACAGGGCTTGCCAATCGACGCATCTTTGACGAAAGACTTCATGCGGAATGGGACCGGATGGCCAGGGAACAGCAGCCTTTTTCCATCATCATCTGTGATATCGACTTCTTCAAAAATTACAACGATTATTACGGCCACCTGTCCGGAGATGCCTGTTTGAAGGCCGTGGCCATGTGCATCAAGAGCGCCGTTCAAAGGCCTGCCGATCTCGCAGCCAGATATGGCGGGGAGGAATTCGGAATCCTTTTGCCCAATACCCATTCCGGGGGGGCCTGTTACCTGGCCGAGAAAATCCGTACAGCGATTTGCAGTATGAAACGGAAACACGCACGCTCCGCGGTGAGCGATTCAGTTACCATCTGCCTCGGCGTGGCCACGGTGGTCCCCTCCACGCAATGCGACGGGGCGGAAAAGCTCTTGAAAGCTGCGGATCAGGCCCTTTATGTCTCAAAGATGGATGGACGCAACCGGGTGACCGTTGCCCCCAGCCCGGTCTCTGTCCCCTGACCCCCGGGACTGCGATCCCATTCCCCTTGACACCCCGCACGGGCTTGGGTATTGTCCTCAACCGAAATCGTGAATCGTCCTTGTCACGGCATACTTATCTTACATCCCTTTCCGAGAAACGATGATGAACAAACTGATTGAAAAGGAAAAGGTGAGGAGACCCTTTTTCGGCATTTTCCCCAAGCTCCTGCTATCTTTTTTGACGATCTCGATAATCCCGTTAATTGTTCTTGGATACCTGGCAGACAGAAATCTGGCGGAAACAGGCGCAGAGTCTATCGCCATTGCCAAGGGCATAGGAGAAAAGGGCTTACGGTCAGCCAGGGAGATAGGAGAGGTTGCCATTGAGGACAGCGTCCGGGCACTGGATGAAAAATCCACTGAGGCCATTGAATTGAGGACCATGGAACTGGCCGCGAGGATCGCCGATTTTCTTTATGAAAGGGATAAGGACATCCTCCTCCTGACCTCTATCGAACCAGATCCCCAGAAATACCTCACTGCATATCTATCGTGCAACAGGGATGTCATTCAACCAGGGCCCTGGCCTCGCGAGGCGGAGATCGGAGATTCAATCGGATTACTCTGGTCAAATCCTGAGAACAGGGTCTCCTGGCGCCACAGGCCTCCTGATGATTATAAAAGAATAACAAAACCCCTATACAGGGAGATAACCTTCATCGACCTTGGTGGCCATGAAAGGATCAAGATCAGGGACGGCAGGATTTCAGATGACTTGAAAGATGTCAGCCAGAAGGAAAACACCTTCTGCAGGGCGGAGGACTATTTTTCCCATCTACACTCGTTGAAAAAGGGTGAATTATACGTCTCCAGGATGATCGGCGAGCATAAAAGGGGCTGGCTTTACAAGACTGATGAAGGCATCCAGGTAAAGCCTGAAAGCGCCTATGCCGGAAAGGAGAATCCTTACGGCGAAAAATTTGAGGGGCTCATAAGATGGGCAACTCCTGTTTATGAAGGAGGGAAAAAAACAGGTTATCTGACCCTGGCCCTGGACCATACCCATATCATGGAATTTACGGATCACGTTGTGCCCACCGAGGAAAGATTCTCTGATTTGTCAGACGGCGGTTCTGGAAACTACGCCTTCCTCTGGGATGATCAAGATCAATGCATATCCCATGCGCGTGATTTCTTTATCTGCGGTTACGATCCCCGGACCGGCAAAGAGGTCTCTGGATGGCTCAGTCAAATGACCTATGATGAATACAGGAACAGCGGCCTGACCCTGGAGGCATTTGCAGCAGCTCTCCCATCATTCAGAGATCACACCCAGAAAAAGGCGGGTTCAAAAGAGCAGTTGGCATCGGGGTGTATTCCACTGGATTGCCGCATACTGGATACAGCGCCCCAGTGCGAGGGGTGGCACAGGGGAACCGAAGACGGGGGGTCCGGCTCTTTCCTGATAAGCTGGAGCGGGTTATGGAAACTGACCACCTATGCAACAGTCCCTTATTACACAGGCAGGTATGGTTCCTCAAAAAGGGGATTCGGCTACGTAACCATCGGCGCCAATGTAGATGATTTCCATAGAGCGGCCAGCATAACCAGCGAAAATATTGAAAAGAGCATCGCAACACAGGGAAATGATATTCAGATAGCCACGGATAAGGCGAGGGAGCTTATCGAACACAGCACGGCCGCCACCCGCCGTCTGATCGTGATCATAACCATTATCGCCGCCCTGGCAGTGATAGCTGCCTCTATTATGCTGGGGCTTACCATCACCAGGCCCCTAAAGCGGTTAAACGAGGGCGCCAGGGCCATAACCCTGGGGGACTTTCGGCAACATATTGTGGTCAAATCAGGGGATGAGATAGGTGAACTGGCCAGATCCTTCAACAAGATGGCCCGTGCCGTTGCCGAAGTGGACCGGATGAAGTCTGAGTTTGTGACCGTTGCCTCCCATGAGCTGAGGACGCCCATACATGCCATGCTGTTGGCTGTATCAGGGGTTTTGGAGGGGTACTCAGGCAAGATCAGCGATGAAATCCGGGAGGATCTTGAGATTGCCAATGAAGGGATTTCCCGACTCATGCACCTCGTGGAAAATCTCCTTGACCTGTCCAGGATCGAGGCCCGCAAGTTTGAGTTGAACATAACCACGATATCGGTCGATCATATTATCGGGCGTGCCATACGGGAAGTTTCCAGGTTGATTGAGGCCCATAATCATGCTATCATTAAAAATATTTCAGCGGATATCCCTGATATCCATGCGGATGGGGAGAGGATCGCTCAGCTGCTAATCAACCTCTTGAGCAATTCCATTAAATACACGCCCGAAGGGGGTAAGATACTCATTGGGGTCGAAAAAGAGGGAGAAGAGGTTGTCCTTTCCATAGCCGACAATGGCTATGGCATCCCCCCGGAGACCCAGGATAGGGTCTTTGAAAAATTCTTCCAGGCAGACAGCATCATGTCCCAACGGGTTGGGGGAAGCGGCCTGGGGCTGGCTATCACAAAGGGCATCGTGGAAGAACATGGCGGGAATATCCATTTTGAGAGCCCGATCCCTGAAGGCCGGTCCTCCGATTTACCCCTTGGCGGCGAGCGTAAGGGCACTGTTTTTGTTGTCCGTCTTCCAATAAAGAGAGACACCAAACAATAAAATTGGGTAACACTTTACGCATGTGAAAAAGGCCGGTCATGTTGCGTCGCCTTCTATCAAAAGCCTAAAGAGTTACAAAATTGGTAATTTTTTTCGATAGAAGATATTGCAACATGACCGGGCCTTTTTCACACGCCTTAAGTGTTACAAAAATTGCAGCCTTTTTTATCGGCTGTATCGTTGTAGAAACTGCGGATGAATCCGCATCTGAACAGGAAAAGGGTGCACTCAGGTTATAATTACAACACATAGGAGTCCGTCGTGAAGGTAAGGAAGATCTTAGTAGTGGATGATGAGAAACCGATTCATTCTTATCTGGAAAGAAAGTTCAGTAAACTCGGCTATTCCGTATGCATCGCAGAGGATGGCGAGGAGGCCCTTAGTCAGGTCTTTTCTCAATTTCCGGATATCATCTTATTGGATGCCAAGTTGCCCATACTAAATGGGATTGAGGTGTGCAAGAGGCTCAAATCGAATGATATTACAAAACATATCCCCATTCTCATGCTTTCGGCAAAGGCCCAGTCCGACCAGGTCGCGGAGGGTCTCGAGGCAGGGGCAGACAAATATCTCTGCAAGCCGATCAGCTTTCCGGACATCTTGAAAGAGATAGCGCTATATGAAGACAGATAAACCAGAAAATGACAGAAAGACGCAAGATGAGATAGAAAGGCGCAGGCTTCAGGAATATCTCTTTGCCCTGGAAGAGATACAGGAAAAGGCAGAAAACCTCGCCAGAGAACACGAACAGTTGAAACACACCCAGGATCTTCTGAATGCCATCCTATCTGCGACCACCCACGGCATGTGTCTGATAAAGCAAAAAAAGTTCGCCTGGTGCAATAAAGGCTTTGAGGATATTTTCGGCTGGGGACACGATGACCTGGTCGGTAAAACAATGGAGATTTTCTTTCCCGATACAAAGGCGTTTATGGAGATGGAGGGGCGTATTGCAACAGATTTATCCAAAGCCGGGACAATCGCCTTTGATTATGATTTTGTCCGCAGAAATGGGGAACGTGTCGCATGCCTGGTCAAGGGCCGACCGCTCGATGCGGGCAACATTTCCATGGGCATTCTCTTTTCCTTTACGGATTTTTCGGAGCGCCGTCGGGCCGAAACGGCCTTGAAACAGGCATACGACGAGATGGAGGAGAAGATTAAAAGGAGGACCCGGGATCTTCATCGAACTAACAGTCAATTAAGTCTTGAACTGACGGAGCGAAGGGAGGCAGAGGCGGCCTTAAAGAGAAGTGAAGACAGATACCGAATCCTGTATGAGGAATCCAAAAGGGCCGAGGAGCTTTATCGCTCTCTCATCCATTCATCAGCAGATGCCATCATCATTTATGATATGAAGGGTATGGCAAGGTACATCAGTCCCTCCTTTACCCAGATATTCGGATGGACCCCGCAGGACGTGGAAGGGAAACGAATACCATTTGTCCCTGAATCTGAGATGGGAACTACTATGGCAAAGATCGATGATCTGATTGCAAATGGAACGCCCTATCATGGCTTGGAAACCCAACGCTATGCAAAGGATGGGCGTCTGCTTGACGTGAGTATCAGTGCCTCCCGCTATAATGATCATGAAGACAACCCGGCAGGAATGCTCGTTACGATCCGTAACATTTCCGAAAACAAGAGACTTGAGGCCAAATTCCAGCGCGCCCAGAAAATGGAGGCCATAGCCACCCTGGCGGGCGGCATCGCCCATGACTTCAACAACATCCTCATGGCGATCCTGGGACGTACCTCGATCATGCTAATGGGTAAGATTGGTTCCCATCCTGATTTTGAACATCTCAAATCGATAGAAAAGCATATTGAAAATGCAGCCGCTTTAACCCAACAACTCCTCGGGTTTGCCAGGGGGGGAAAATACGAGGTCAAGCCAACAGACCTGAATGAGCTTATCGAGGCTCAGAACCGAATGTTCGGTCAGACAAACAAAGAGATAACGATCCGAGAAAAATATGAAAAGGATATCTGGCCCATAGAAGCCGATCAGGGTCAGATAAATCAGGTCTTGATGAATCTCTATATCAATGCCTGGCAGGCAATGCCTGGCGGCGGAGATCTCCACACTCGAACCGAAAATGTCCTGATAGATGAGGATGACGGCAAAACCTATCAGATAGAACCAGGGAGATACGTCAAGATCTCGGTGACCGATACCGGCATCGGCATGGACAGCTCGGTGAAGGAGAAGATATTCGACCCATTCTTCACAACAAAAGAGATGGGCATGGGAACCGGGTTAGGATTAGCCTCGGCATACGGAATCATCAAGAATCACGGCGGCTGCATCAATGTCTACAGTGAAAAAGGGCATGGGAGCACTTTCAATATCTATCTCCCTGCAATGGAAGCCGAGGTCATTGCGCAACCGGAAGAGAGCGAGATGGTAAAGGACATTGTCAAAGGCAATGAGACCATCCTTTTGGTTGACGATGAAGACATGATAGTTGAAATTGTCGGGGATTGTCTGGAGCAGTTGGGTTACAAGATCCTGGCAGCGAGGAGCGGAAGAGAGGCTGTCGACACCTACAGGAACCATATGGAGCAGATCGACTTGGTGATTCTGGATATGATCATGCCGGGTATGAGCGGAGGTGACACCTACGACAGGCTCAAAGAGATCAACCCTGCCATTAAAACGCTCCTTGCAAGCGGATACAGCCTGAATGGACAAGCGGCAGAGATATTGAATCGCGGCTGTAACGGGTTCATACAAAAACCTGCCAACCTGCAGGAATTGTCAAAAAAGTTGAGAGAAATACTGGGCAAGAAATAGGGCAAAATGGGCCCCTTGAGGCTGAGGGTAAAAGAAAACATATGCAAACCAAAGCCTGCCTAAACCGTCTGACCGCCCTGCGACGCCGCATGACGTCGGCCTCCCCGACTCCGCCAGATGCCGCATGGATCATTCAGCCTGAAAACCGTCGATATCTTTCAGGATTCGAGGCACAAGACAGCCACTTTCCAGAATCACCCGGGTCTCTTTTGATCGACAAAAACCGTTGTCTGCTGGTGACGGATTCAAGATACACCTTGCAGGCCGAGCAGGAGGCCCCTCAATTCGAGATCAAGACCCTGAAGCAGGACCTGGCCGAGGGGATGCCCACATGGGTGCAGGACATGGGAACCCGAACCCTCGGATTTGAGCAGGACTATGTCACCTGGGACCTCCATAGGAAGGTCCAGGAACGGCTTCAGGCCCTTTCACCCACTGTGGAATTGGTTCCCCTGAACGGTCTTGTTGAAGAGATGCGGGAGGTGAAAGACCCGGAGGAGATCCGGGCACTGGAGACCGCCGCGGATCTTATCTCGGATGTGCTGGATGAGACTGTCAGACATCTCCGGCCGGGCATGACAGAAAGGGAGATCGCATGGGAGATCGAGGGCCTGGCCCGGGAGAGAGGGGCGGAAGGCCTGTCGTTTCCACCCATTGTCGCGTCAGGTCCCAACAGCGCCCTGCCCCACGCCGTCCCCACAGACCGGAGACTCAACATAAACGAGCCGGTGATCCTGGATCTGGGCGCCAGGTTGAACGGCTACTGTTCGGACATGACCCGGACGATCTTCCTGGGAGAGCCGACCCCCGATTTCAGGACCATCTACAAGACCGTTCGGCAGGCGCAATTGGCCGCCCTGAAAGGGGTCCGTCCCCTGGTGGAAAGTACCCATCTGGACAGGCTGGCCAGGCAAATCATTCGTGAGGCCGGGTTTGGAGACTATTTCGGTCATGGCCTCGGCCACGGCGTCGGCCTGGCTGTCCATGAACGTCCGAGGGTCGGGCCGAGAAATTCGGCCAAACTTCAAAAGGGGACCGTATTCACCATTGAACCTGGGATTTATGTCCCGGGCAAGGGGGGCGTTCGGTTAGAGGAAATGGTCCTGATTCAAGACATGGGACCGAGGATACTGACCAGAAACAGCCAGTTTTATGATTTCTGATTTGCATGGATTCAGGGATTTGAGAATTTAGGGATTGAGGGATTAGGGATTATAAATGGATGCTCTGATCGATCAATTCATCAATTATCTGAGACTGGAACGGGGCCTTGCCGACAATACCATACAGGCCTACAGCAGGGATCTCTCACGTTTTGCCAGGTTCCTTGAAGAACGGGACCTGTCCCCGCTTACGGTCTCCCGTGACCAGATCATCGAATATCTGAGCTCTCTGAAGAGGTCGCTGTCTGCCAGGTCAATAGCCAGGAACATCTCCGCCACCCGGATGTTTTTCCGCTTTCTTGCCTCAGAAGGTCACATCCGGGAAAACCCGGCCAGACTTCTCGAAACCCCACGGCTCTCACGGAAACTGCCGGATGTCCTGAGCACGGACGAAGTGGAACGGCTTCTGGCCCGACCCGACCCCTCCACGCCGGCCGGAAACCGGGACCGCGCCATGCTGGAACTCCTCTATGCCACCGGGTTGCGGGTTTCTGAACTCATAAGTCTTACCGTCTTGAACGTCAACCTGGAATCGGGGTATATAAGGACACTGGGCAAGGGCGCCAAGGAGCGACTGGTGCCCATCGGGGGAAAGGCCATCGAGGCGGTCAGAGACTATCTCTTGGACGGCCGATCCCGGATGGTTCGTGGCGCCAATCTTCCAACCCTCTTCCTCAATTTCAGGGGCCGTCCCCTGACCCGTCAGGGATTCTGGAAAATCATCAAGCAATACGGGAAGACCGCGGGCATAGAAAAGGAAATATCGCCCCACACCCTCCGTCATTCTTTCGCCAGTCACCTACTGGAGGGTGGCGCCGACCTTCGGGCTATTCAGGTCATGCTCGGTCATGAAGACATCTCCACCACCCAGATCTATACCCATGTCACAAGGGACAAGCTAAGGGAACTCCACGAAAAATACCACCCCAGGCCATGACGCCTGAAGGCCGATGAGGCATTGAGAATGAACAAAATCATCCACATCCAAGACAGGTTCCAGAGACTGCCCCCCGGCAACCTGATCACCTCAAAGCCGTGGGAATTTCGAAGGGCCTCCTGGAGGACCCCCTGTTTTGTGCAGATGCTGCGGCCCCTGGCAGAGAAACTGGATTTTTTCGGAGAACCGCTCGCCTCCATTCCCCCCCACTTCTCCCTGAATCGCGGCCTGGCATCCACCATTCAGGCCATGTACGCCAACCGCTTGGACGAAGACAAAATGCGGGAGACCTATTACCTCGTAGGGCTCACGGACTGCATGATCAACCAGGTCAATCCGGTCCTGCGCACAGATATCCTGAGGGCCATGTACAAAAAAGTCTTTGCCATGAAGGCCGATTTCAACATACACTGGCACGGGTCACTGGATCAGGTACTCCTCCCCATTGATTCCCGGTTTTACGATGATGCTGCCTACCGCTCCTCGATACGAAGCGCCGCAACCCTGAAGGCGCTCTACCAGACCATCCGGGAAGGTACGGATGAGATGTTTGATGTCCTGTCCCTGGAGTATATTTTCTTTTGCCCATGGCTGGGAGGGTAATCATGGAGGAAAATCAGAAGCGCAGGGGAATCAGGCAGAGCAATCTCTTTCTGGAGGCCATCTTTGACAGCATCAGCGAAGAGATCATGGTGATCGACTCGGACGGATCGATTCAGGATGTAAACAAGGTCTTTCTGGATAAATGCGGGCTGACGCGGGAAGCGGTTGTTGGCAGAAAATGCTATGACATCAGGGCACTGTCGGGCATTCCGTGTCATATCGGCACCCAAGACTGCCCCATCCAAAAGGCAAAGGAGACCGGAGAGCGGGTCGAGATCACCCATCGGTATGGGAGACTGGGCATTGATGAAAAGGAATTGAGCCGGATCATGTACCCGATCTCTGCCCGTGGAGAAGGCGGGCTCTACTTTGTAGAAATCTCCACGGACGTAACAGAATATCGGAATCTGATCCGAAAGTTGAAGGCCGAAAAAAAGCGATTCAGCACTATTCTGGACACGGCCACAGACGCCGTTATCAGCATCGATAAAAACCACAAGATCATCCTCTTTAACCCTGCGGCCCAGCGGATCTTCGGTTACTCCATTGAAGAGGCCTTGAACAAGGATCTCAATATGCTGATCCCGCCCCAGTACGGCGACCATTCCCGATTTGTCAGCAGTTTTCTGGAAACCAGAACGCCGCAGGCAATAGGCAAGAATCTAAAGCTCACTGCATTTCGAAAAAGCGGGGAGGAATTTCCCATCGAGCTGGGTCTTTCCTTCTACGAAACCGAAGGAGATATCACCTTCACGGCCATCATCAGAGACATCTCCACGCAGAAGCAACTGGAGAAGAAGCTGTTGCAGTCCGAACGTCTGGCAGCGGTCGGCGAGACAGTGGCCCATGTGGCGCACGAGATCAAAAACCCGCTCATGATCATCGGCGGCTTTTCTCAGCAGATAAGAGACAGCCTGAATGATGAAAAGGCGATGCAAAAACTGGATATGATCCTTGAGGAGGTCGGCCGCCTCGAACGGCTGGTCACCAGTATCGGGGATTTTACCAAGGTTCACAACCTTGTTTCGCGAACCTCGGACATCAATTCGGTCATCCAGGATGTATTGAAGATCATGGGAGGAATCTGTTCTCCGGATAAGCATCGCTTCAGGGTCCATCTGGCCCCGGACCTGGGCGAGATAGATTGCGACCCGGATAAGCTTAAGCAGGTCTTCATCAATATTATCACCAACGGCGTCGAGGCCATGGAGGGCGGGGGTACGATCACCATCACCACAGAAACATCGTCTGGTTTCATCGAGATCCGAATATCGGATGAAGGCATCGGGATCCATGAAAAAGACCTTCTCCACATCTTCGAACCGTTTTTCACGACCCGGGAGCGTGGATTCGGTCTGGGCCTGGCCATATCCTACAAGCTCATCGAGGCCCACGGTGGAGAAATGTGGGCGGACAGCGTACCCGGAAAAGGGACTACCTTTGTCGTCAGGCTCCCGTTGGAATAGTCCCCTGACAGCAATTCTAATTTTGCCGTTGAATAGACCGTATTTCCCGTTCGTAGTGTCGTCGTAAGACGATTTTTCAAGGCCTCACGGCCCCACTAAAAACCTATCACATCACTGCGAAAGGCAAAAGAGAATTGCTGATCGCCTGATTTTTTGTTTGACAAAAAGCTCATAGAGATTTATATTACATTTTTGCCGCGGGGTGGAGCAGTCTGGTAGCTCGTCGGGCTCATAACCCGAAGGTCGTTGGTTCGAATCCAGCCCCCGCTACCATAAATAA
>CAYPDL010000030.1:0-30809 GCA_964409475.1 uncultured Desulfobacteraceae bacterium
CCTTTCTGATTCGAATCAGGTACAGGATTTCGTCACCTTCCAGTACGGAGAAATTGACGGTCTTTTGCATTTCCTCGAACAGGCGCTCAAGGTAGTGTCTACATAATTCCAGCCAGTTCAGCCCGCTAATGATGGAAGTCCCGAGAATGAGCACTTTGGGGGTAGGATGATATCGCTTTTGAGAGTCTCTATGAATGAATCCTAGCTCGGTAAGGGTGTAACACAGACGGGTAGCAGTGGTTTTATCAGTGCCGATCGAGGTGGCAATCTTGGAAAGGCTGAGAGAGCCGTTTGCTTCCGCAATGGACTGCAGCACTTTGAATGCCTTGCTTACAGATTTTATAAAATAACGGGAGTTTTTGTTATGCATTGCGAAACTCATGTAATAAATAAGTAACATTTTACCAATAGCGTTTTGTGCTGTCAAGGTTTTTTCAGTATTTTTTTATTAGAGAATATCCCCCTTACGATTTGGCCTTTGCCCAGGATCAGACTATCTCACGCTTCTGCTATGAAAGGTATTAAATGGATCCGTCACAAAGGGAATCTGGGGAATCATATGGAGGGACTTAAATTCACAATATAACCAGACCCACAACATAAGAGCCATATCCAAACAATAAAACGGAATGGTCTGAGCTCATCCAGAATTCGATTTAAGTCCTCGTGGTGACATGGTTATATCCATCCGCGACCGGGACAGGAACCGGCGCGATTATCTACCCGAAGGATTCCTGGGCAATCCTTGCATGTTGGTTTTGATGGGAAACAGGATGCCGGAGAGGTACACCCACACCTCAGTCAAAGATCAAATATCCTGGCAGAACCCCTTCAGGGCTTTTAGGGCGACAAGGAATTTGAAGCAGCCAGAACGCATCTGCTTCACTGCCCATCCTTGATTTGACCACCCCAGAATTGTATGTAGGTGCTTCCCAACTCTTTCGCACATGTTGCAGGGCATTACCATAGAGAAACAGCCGATTGCCTGATCGCCCAGACAGCCATAAATCGTTGGGTGGCCTTGCTGCACAATGACAGGGACTTTGATCGAATCGCGTCCGTGAGCAGCCTCCAGATTTTTTCAACCTGAGCGGTCCCTTTTACTAATCCCGCTTCATGCGCGCTTTAAGGGCGACACCAAGGAAAATAAGAACCGTAACGTGTTGGAGAGATTTTTGACAAGGCCCTCGGTAAAGATCTTGAATGCCACGGAGGGAAGAAAGCGTCGCTGCGGTCGCTGATGGGAGCGTTTCCCGCCGGTCCGCAACGCATGATCTCCCGACGATCAAACCGGAATGGGCGCAATCACCTGGGACGAGACAAACATCCAGGTAACCAGCGAGGCATTGACCAGGGCCCCCAGGTAGATCTTGCCTGTAAGCTGGTAAAACCAGGTGGAGATGGGTGTTGTCATGATCAGAACGCCGATGATGTGAAACAGGTTGATCACGAATGAGACAAACATCCCGCCAGGTCCGACAAGGGGGATGAATCCCGTTGTAAAGAGCGGTATGTACTGAATCATCAGAAAGAGGATCAGGGGGGCAATCAGGGCAAAGGTATTGGTGAAGGACCACGCGACAAAGGTCGTAAGCCAGGTCCTCTTTCGGGGCCTTCGAAGTTGACCGTGCAGGAATATGCCCATCAGGACAAAACCGACCAGGATAAAGGGGAAATACACCAGGCACAGTTTTGCCCGGTAGGGCGTCAGGTCGCTGGCAAAGGGAAAGATGAACCTGAAGTCCACAATAAAGATCTGCTCAAGGACGTGTTCGCTGAGATAACTAAAGGCAAACAGGATAACGGCCAGGAGAATCGTCTTTCCGATCACGGCCCCACCCAATGCGAAACGGTCCGCCTTGTAGGAGATGCCGAGGTCCGCCAGGGTGAGTCCATCCCTTGCGGCCCGCTTTTTGAACCAGCGCCTAAAGATCAGAAATCCGATAATGTTTATCCAGAAAAACCACCAGACAACCCCGTTGACCATCATCATGGGAAAGATCCTGTCGATGGGCACCAGATAGATATGAACGGCAAAAAGGATTAGGATGAGGGGGAGAAATAGCCACATGAGCAACCCGTTGAGCCCCACGAACCTGAAATAGGTCTTGCCGGAGCAGGTGTATGACCCGGAAACAGGACCCTGGAGGGTGTGGAAAAACCGTGTCCTGAGCAGGATAAGACCCAAGGGGAGAAGGGAGGCAAGGCAGGAGAGCATGGCGATCAACGTGGCCCACTCCTTGATCTGCCAGGTCTGCCTATTTGGGTCGATCCAGTATTGGTCCGGGGGGTGAAGCGCCTGCTTCATCCAGGCCACGGCCTCGGCAATGGCCACGTGGCTGTGGGATTCCTGGATGTGAATGGTATGCGGCACAAAGACCCGCCGGGCCGTTCCGTCATTGAAATCCCCGTACGTCCTTCCTAATTCCGGGTTCTTGACCGGGAAGGCCTTTACTGTCTGGGGCGTGCTCATCCATTCCGCTTCAAAGTGCCGCGTTCCTGTCATCCGTTTTCTAAACTCATCCCATCGTCCCAAAATCATCAGCATATTCTTGGGACGCGTCAAGGTTGCATCCAGGGTGTAGGCAAAGCCGGTGATGACCAGCGCCTTGACGGCCGGGTCGGCCAGGGCGACCTTGTAGGCCATCTCAGCCCCCAGACTGTGTCCCATCATGCCTATGGAGTCGGCGTTCACAAACGGCAGGGTCATCAGATACTTCAGGGACGTGAGGCCGCCATAGGTTTCGTCAAAATCGGGATCCTTGGGGTCATTCGGGATACCTGAATTGCCCCTCCCGATGGCATCGATGTTGAGTACGGCAAACCCCCTTTTTGCCAGTTCGATGCAATAGGCGTCGCCCGTCTCCCGGTTGTTCTGGTAGCCATGGATGTATACCACCCCCGGCACGCGATGATCCCGTGAAGCCGCTACGGGCACGAGGAGTTTGGCCCGAATGGGGATCCCGTTGAAATTCTTGTAGGTTACATTGCTGACCGCCACGCGTCCGAAGTCGGTCTGTATTAGGGACGCTACAACCACCGCACCTGCCATGACAACCAGACAGATGACAAAAGCCACCAATGCCTTGTGGCCATGACCCATATCAAAAAGACGTTTTGTATCCATCCTGTCTTCTCCTTTGACATGCACAAAAACATCGTGATCACGCTCCGATGACATAACGTCGCCGGAACCGTTTTAGGAAACGTCTTCTATTTGGCGACCCTCGAATATCCCCTCAAAGGGAGTATCAGTCCGAAGAAGGGAATCATGTACATGGCCGCCACGGTCGGCTCCAGGGGACCGAAAAACTCCGATGCAAAGACAATGACCAGGACATTATTCATGTTCCCGAGGATGATAACAGAGGCAAGTCGGTCTTCAACCGGTGCCTTCCAAAGGACAGCCATTCCCAAGACCAAATAAATCCCCCCGAGGGCAATGGCCACACATGTCGCCTCAAGGATGGTGGCGGGGTTCTGGAAAAAGAACTCCGAGTAAGCGGAGAACACGCCTAAGTTGACCATTGCGAAGATGGCCAGGGAAATGGGATAACGTCTTCGATGGATGGATTCGAGAACTCTCGGCGCGAATCTCTTGAATGTCTCAACGGCTAAGATGGGGATAAAAATCACCATGGAAAGGGTTTGCATCATCGCAGCCAGCGAGATCTCGACACTACGCCCTAAAAGCACCTTGACCAGGGCGGGCAGTGTAAAGGGGACGAGTATGGAAGAAATGACGACCATGACCAGCACGAGATGGGCATTGGCATTGACGAGCGTTGATATGAACGGGGCCACGACGCCGGTGGATATGCCGGTCAGCAGAAGGGCGGCAGTGGCATAAGGAGGATAGACCGCCTTGAAGATGAGGTAGACGGCCAGGGGAACCAGGATCAGCTTCAAAAAAGAAAGCCAGACGAGGGTCGGCGCATGGTGCCGCAGTGTATCCCGGATGTCCCCCATGCTGATGGACAAAAAGCTCAGGAACAGAAGCAGCATCATCAGGTAAACCGGGTAGGGCCTGAAAAAGGAGGCCCAGACGGGGAATAAGATCCCGCCGAGCATGGATGAAAATATAACGATGAGGAGGATGAGATCATTCAGCCGAAACATATGCGGTTTCCCATCCCCTATTCCCACTCGATGGTGCTGGGGGGTTTGCTGGAGATGTCGTAGACGACCCGGTTGACGCCCTTTACGCTGTTGATGATCCGGTTGGAGATCCGGCCCATGACCTCGTAGGGAATCTTTGACCAGTCAGCGGTCATGGCATCAAGGCTGTCCACCACCCGGACGGCGATCACGTTCTCATAGGTCCTTTCATCGCCCATGACGCCCACTGTACGGATCGGAAGGAGAACGGCGAAGGACTGCCATACCTTTTCGTAAAGCCCCGCCATCCGGATCTCTTCGATCACAATGGCATCCGCGGCCCTCAATATTTCGAGCCGCTCCGGGTCAATCTCGCCCAGGATCCTCACGGCAAGGCCCGGTCCGGGAAAAGGCTGCCGCATGATGAGTTCCCTCGGGAGTCCCAATTCCGCGCCCACCTGGCGGACCTCATCCTTAAAGAGTTCCCTGAGCGGTTCGATCAGATCCAGATTCATCACATCGGGCAAGCCGCCCACATTGTGGTGGCTCTTGATGGTGGCCGAAGGCCCCTTGAAGGAGACGCTTTCAATCACATCCGGGTAGAGGGTTCCCTGGGCCAGGTATCGGGCCTCTCCCAGTTCCTTGGCCTTTGTTTCAAAAACTGCGATGAATTCCCTTCCGATAATCTTTCGTTTCTGTTCCGGGTCGACTACTCCCCTCAGATGGCCCAGAAAGTGGTCGGAGGCGTCCACTAAGTGCAGGTCCATCCCGTAATGCTGCTGAAAGAGTTCCATTACCTCACAGGCCTCGCCCTTTCTCAAGAGGCCATTGTCCACCAGGATGCAGGCGAGCTGATCCCCGATCGCCCTGTGGAGGAGGACCGCCGTGACGGATGAATCCACGCCCCCCGACAGACCGCAGATCACACGCCCCTCGCCGATCTTCTCTCTTAGGGCGCTGACGGTCTCCTGGACAAAGGATGCCATGTCCCAGGAAGGCTCGCACCCGCAGATCCTGAAGAGAAAATTCCTCAGAATCTTGGATCCGTCCGGGGTATGGGCGACCTCTGGATGGAACTGAACCCCGAACAGCATCCTGGCGACGTCGGCCATGGCGGCCACCGGACTGTTCTTGCTCCGTGCAAGGGCCACAAATCCATCGGGCATGCGATCGATGCGGTCGCCGTGGCTCATCCAGACCGTTCGGCCCTCCCCCTTTCCAAGCCCGTGAAAGAGATCGCAGTCGTCTTCAACGAAAAGGGTGGCGTTGCCGTATTCACGGTCGCCCGATTTTGCGACGTCCCCACCCAGGATACTGGTGAGATACTGCATGCCGTAGCATATCCCCAGGATGGGCATGCCCAGTTCAAGGATTCTCCGGTCGGCAAAAGGGGCGCCCTCGTCATAAATGCTGGCCGGCCCCCCTGACAGGATAATCCCCTTCGGGGAAAACGCCTGTATCGCTTCAAGGGACATGTTGAACGGATGGATCTCACAATAGACCTTGGCCTCCCGAACCCGTCTCGCAATGAGCTGGGTGTACTGGGAACCGAAGTCCAATATCAGTATCTTCTGTGTGTAAAGGTCAGTTGTCATGGGTCTTCGCTCATTGGGTTTATCGGGTTCTCTGGGTTTATTGGGTTCGCGGCTTAGGGTTCGAACGGAGCCGTTAGACGCCAGGCTCAAGGCGTTAGGCGCAAGGGCAGAATCCAGAGGTCAGAAGTCGGATGTCAGAGGTCAGAAAGAACAGCATATCAGCATTCCAGGATCCCATTCATCCATTCATCCAACCATCCACTACTTATCATCCATCATCCAGTCGCTGTCGCAAGTTATCTCAATATTCAATATTCAATCCTCAATATTCAATTCCAACTTCTATTCCAGCCGGTAGTTGGGCGCTTCCTTCGTTATGATCACGTCGTGGACATGGCTTTCATGGAGTCCGGCGGCCGTAATCTGGATGAACTCCGGATCGTTCTGCAGTTCCTCGATGTTGCTGCATCCCAGATAGCCCATGCCCGCCTTCAGCCCGCCCACCAGTTGGTAGATGGTATCCGCGAGCAGGCCACGATAGGGGACCCTCCCCACAATCCCCTCAGGAACCAGTTTCTTATCCAACTCGACCTGCTCCTGAAAATACCGGTCCCGGCTTCCTTCTCTCATGGCCTCCAGAGAGCCCATCCCCCGATAGACCTTGTAGGTGCGGCCCTGAAAGAGGATGGTCTCTCCGGGGCTTTCCTCTGTTCCTGCAAACAGGCCCCCGATCATGACCGAGGAGGCCCCTCCGGCCATGGCCTTGGTGATATCGCCCGAGAATTTGATGCCCCCGTCCGCCACTACAGGAATTCCCGATTCCCCGGCCTGGTGGGCACAGTCCATAATTGCCGTCATCTGAGGAATGCCCACGCCCGCCACCACCCGGGTGGTGCAGATAGAACCGGGTCCTACCCCCACCTTGACGCCATCCGCCCCCGCATCGATGAGGGCCTGGGCCCCCCTGGCCGTGGCCACATTTCCGGCAATCAGCTCGAGACCGGAAAAGGCACCTCTCGCCATTTCCACAGCCTTGAGAACCATTTCCGAATGACCGTGGGCCGTATCGATAACCACCACGTCCACCGAGGCCTTCATCAGGCCCTCGATCCGTTCTTGCATATCCGCCCCGACACCCACCGCGGCCCCCACCCTCAGGCGGCCGAGATGGTCCTTGCAGGCATTGGGATATTTCTTGATCTTCTCGATATCCTTTATGGTGATCAACCCTTCGAGTTTGCCGTTGTCGTCAACCACCAGGAGTTTTTCGATGCGCCGCGCGTGAAGAATCGCCTTGGATTCTTCTAAAGTAATACCCACTTTGGCCGTGACAAGATTCTCCTTTGTCATGACCGATTCAACCGGCTGGTCCAGGTTGGTCTCGAATCTCAGGTCCCTGTTGGTAATAATGCCGACCAGATTTTCCCCTTTCACGACCGGCACCCCTGAAATCTTATACTTACTCATGATGTCAATCACATCCTGGATCTTACGCTCCGGCTCGATGGTAATGGGGTCGATAATCATGCCGCTCTCTGATTTCTTTACCTTTTCAACCTCAAGGGCCTGTCGGTCGATGCTCATATTCTTGTGGATAAACCCGATGCCCCCCTGCCGGGCAATGGTGATAGCGGTTTGAGCCTCTGTCACCGTGTCCATGGCCGCACTGACAATGGGGATATTCAGGCTGATATTCCGCGACAATCGCGTCTTCACATCGACCTGGGCCGGCAATACCGAAGAGCGTGCCGGAACCAGAATAAGATCGTCGAACGTATAGCCGAACCGGATGTCCTTTTTGCTCATGTCGTCCTCCTTCCGGATTCCGTCAAACAGTTTAGAGATTGAGCGATAACGTAGTGGATACGTTAACCTTTCGTCAAATATTGATGCATTCGTAAAAAGTCAAAAAAGCGAAATTCGCACCTAATGATTTCAATAGGTTATCCATGCTAAAAAGGCCGAATTCGGACTTTTTACGAGACCATCAATATTCAATCGTCAATTGTCAATACAAAAGCCCTTCCAACAGGTCGGACATGCTGGCCGTCAGCTCGGATATCCCCAGGAAGCGCATGATCCCTATGATCACAAGGGCCCCTGCCACGATCACATCGGCGCGTCCCGGATCCAGTCCGAGGCGCGCCACCCTCTCCGCAGTCCTCTGGATTTTCATCTGCGCGAGGCATGCCTCCAATCGAGAGAGCGTCACTATCAATCCATTCACCCTTTCCGGCCTGATGTCATCCCCTGCAATCCCGTGAACCATGGCCGCAAGCGTGGTGACGCTCCCCCCGGTTCCCACAACCAAGGGGGCCCCGGCGATATCCGAGGCCACAGGTTTGAGTCGCTGTTCGACCTCCCTTGATATGGCGTCCACATCGCCGGCGGCCGGCGGATCGGATCGGATGAATCTTTTTGTCAGGACGGCCGCACCGAGGGACAGGGACACTCCCGTTGCCTCGCCGCCCATATTCCGCAGAAATTCCGTGGTACCGCCCCCAAGGTCAAAAACAAGAGAGTCTCCATGGATATTCAGGACGGCGCACGCCCCCCTGCCGCTGAGCAAGGCCTCTTTTTCCCCTGATACGAGCTCTATTCGGATACCGGTCTCTTCATGAAGATGGGCCAGGAACCGGTCGCCATGGATCGCATCCCTGATAATGCCGGTTGCGACGGCATGTACCTGACTGACGCTGTAATCTGCGATCAGACTGGAAAAATCGCGCAGGACGTCCAGAACTCGCGCAGCCGCATCAGGGCCTATTTCCCTTTCACCTTCGGGCCCGGAATCGGCGGCAAGACGGATATATGCCCGCCGTCTGACCAGAGGGGTCCATCCCCACGGCGACGATTCCGACCTTTGGGCAATCAGGAGTCTCGCGGTGTGGCTGCCCAGGTCAATTGAGGCTGCTAATTCGTTCATTTTCGGGGAATTGTACCAGATAGGGAAATGTTTTTCAACAGGGTCTGTCTCTAACAGAGATTCGAGAGCCTGTCAATCCATGACCGCCACTCGATAGGATAAAGATCAACCGTGTTCAAAAACTTCCTTGACAAATATCCTCTTTTTTTGTAACTCTTTAGCCTCTTGATAGAAGGTGCCGCAACATGACCAGGCCTTTTTCACATGCCTAAAGTGTTACTCTTTTTTCAGTAAAGGGGTATTACGTTTTATGTTCCCACATTATGAACCTCTTTTCTCGGGGGGCAACAAGATGAAACACCTCCAACCGAGATCTTCACCCTAAGCTGCTCAACTTCAAGGCACATTCCATCAATTCGATTCTTCTAGATGGAGGGGATCCGCTTGCCATGAACCGCACGTAGACCAACTGTTTTGACATACTGTCTGTTTTCGTCCGCCAGAGGACCTTTCAGGAAAAACCCACAGCATTAAGGAAACAGGACAATGGAAGTTAAAACGGAACGGATGATCGCCTACTGCCTTGCAGCCATTTTGCTCGTGGTAGGGGTAATTTGCTATACGGCCTTCGCAAAAAAGGCGCCTGAACAGCCGGTAAGAATCATGTTTAAGAATACCGGGGGGAATGTCCTGTTTGATCATAAGGAGCATCTGTCCGAATCGGGGTATGGCCTTTCCTGTGCCGATTGCCACCATGATCTTGAAAATGAAGGGGATAAGCCCACTTCGTGCGGAAAATGTCATAAAGCCGACAGCGACGAGGCCCCGAAGCGATCCGATGCCTTTCACACCCAGTGCAAGGGTTGTCACAGCGATGGCGGGGGGCCGGTAGAGTGTGCAGCGTGCCATGCCATGTAGGCGATTGGGGAATTGAGGGATTCAAGGATTGGTATATGTGAAATCTGCGTTTGCCCCATGAAACCTCTTTTGCTTTTGTCTCATTGGGGTAATCTGTGGACGGGATTGGGAAATTGGGGGCAGGAGGCAGAAATAATGAAGAAACCGTTTTTCAGTCTGACGAAACCTAAACTAAGCTACTCTGGGATTGATGACACCGGGCATGATATTCAAGAGATCCCTCCCTCGGACAGGCTGTTCCTTTCCCTCAAATGCAAAAAACAGGACATGCAGGATCTCGCTGTCTCGACCGGCAATGAGGTCAGAACCGGCCAGAGGTTGAGGCCTTTTTCAGGCATGGAGGCCTATCTGACCTCACCTGCAACAGGCGTGATTACCGATGTATCTTTTGTGACTGGATACTTCGATCAGTCCTTTGTCTCGTTTTCCGTTCAGGCCGGGCAGAGAGATAACTGGGACGCCGAATTCGAACAGACCGGGATGAAACCAGATTCCGAAAATGTCCTCTCCTTCTTCTCGGGACTCCCCTGGATTTCTGATCTGACCCCCCTTATCAGGAAAGAAAATCCGCTCAATACCATCCTTGTGAGCGGCCTTGATCAGGACCTGCTGGTTGCCACGAACCAGCTAAGCCTGAAAAATGGGGCCGAACATCTGGCCGAAGGAATCGATTGCCTACAGAAAATCACAGGCGTCAACAAAGTGATCGTTGCCGTCCCCCCTTCCCTCCGGTCTGAGGGTGAAAAGGGCGGGGTCGAGGTGAAGGTCATTGAACCGGTATATCCCTATGCCATCCCCAGGCTGCTGATCAAACAGATCCTCGGCATCACGGCGCCGGCATCCAGGCGCCTGGAAGATCTAGGTGTGGGCGTTGTCAGCGCCGAGGCGGTGATTGCCCTGGGACAGGCCTTTTCCGTCGGAAAGCCGCCCATTGCCAAGGTGCTCACGGTCATTAACAAGGAAAACCGGCCCATCGGGGTCCGCGCCCGGATAGGAACGCCGGTCCGCCATATCTTGGAGTCTCTCCATATCACCGTCACAGAGGGGGATCGCCTGGTCTTTGGCGGTCCCATGTCAGGCAGCGGGATCTACTCCGCGGAGATGCCCATCGGCCCGGATACGGATGCCATTCTGGTGCAGGACAAGGCCCAGGTGATACCCGCATCCAGCGATCCCTGCATCAACTGCGGGGAGTGCGTCAGGGCCTGTCCTGCCCGGTTGCCTGTCAACATGCTCATACGCCTCCTTGAAAACGGCCTGTATGAAGAGGCGGCCCAACAATACGACCTCCTTTCGTGCATCGAATGCGGCCTCTGCAGCTACGTCTGCATCATGCGGATCCCCATATTTCATTATATCATGCTTGGGAAACACGAACTTGCTTTAACAGGATACCTGGAGGAATCCAATGGATAGCCCAACCCTCTTTGTCAGTTCGCACGCCCCATATTGGCACAATGGAAGCAGTCTCTCAGTAAAAAACTACCACATCATGATAGCCGCCCTCCCGGCGGTCATCATGGGCATCTATCAGTATGGGGCCCCTGCCCTCGGGGTGGCGGCCCTCTCTGTTTCTGCGGCCATGATCTGGGAGCTCCTCATGAACTTCGTGATGAAACGGCCGGTCAGCATCGGGGATGGCAGCGCCGCTCTTACAGGCCTTCTCTTTGCCATGCTCCTCCCGGCAACCGCCCCGTGGTGGATCGTCGTGTTAGGCGCCTTTCTCGCCATTGTGGTGGGCAAACAGATTTACGGAGGGATCGGGTGCAATCCGCTGAACCCCGCCCTCGTCGCCATTGCCATTCTCTTTCTCTCATGGAAAGGACTCCTCGACTTTGACGAGGCCCTCGTGGACTACGATCTCGGGTTTTATATGGTGTATCCACTGGCTGCCCTCAAGCATTTCGGGACGTCAGCCGTTTCGGATTTCTCTGTCGCGGGTCTCCTCATGGGACAATGCTCCGGGGCCATCGGCGCCACCTTCGGCCTCGGGCTCGTTGGCGGCGGGATCTACCTGATCCTTCGAGGGATGATCCGCTGGGAAATATCCGTCTCTTTCCTGGCAGGGGTCTTTGTGACCGCACTCCTGTTCAACCTCTCAGACTCTGAAAAGTATGCAGGGCCCCTGTTCCATCTCCTGACCGGATACACCCTGATCGGCGCCTTTTTTCTGGCCACCGAAGACTCATCGTCTCCTGTAAACTTCGTCCCCATGTTGATTTTTGGCGCATGCGCCGGTTTCCTCACGGTCCTTATCCGGAATATCGGGGCGTTCGTAGACGGGACCGTCTTCGCCATCCTCATGATGAATGTCGCCAACCCGCTCATAGACAAGATACGTCCAAAGGCATTGGGAAGGGGGATGAGCCATGCGTGAAATGGTCAAGCTCTTTATCGCTGTTGTGGTGTTCAGCAGTATCTCGGGTGGCGTTCTGGCCGCCATTCAGAACGCCACCAAGGATAGAATCGAATATCAGCAGCTCAAGTTCGTCAAAGGCCCCACCATCAAGCAGATCATGGAAGGTTGCTCCAACGATCCCCTTATCGATCGTCTGAAGATCGCTGATGAGGAAAAGGAACGGAACTTTTTTGTCGGGAAATTCGACGGCAAACCCGATACCGTCGCATTCGAGACCTTTGGAAAAGGTTTCGGCGGGATCATGGGTGTCATTGTAGGGGTGAACCTGAAAGACGACAAGATCATCGGGGTTGGGGTCACAACCCATAGCGAGACCCCCGGAGTAGGCTCAAGGGCCAAGACCGACCCGGCGTTCGCCGCCCAGTTCAAGGGGGTGTCCATTCTCGATCCCTTCAAGGTAAAGGCTGACGGCGGACAGATCGATGCCCTCACCGGCGCAACCATGTCTTCACGGGGGGTGTGTGGTGCGCTCGTTTCGGCCGGAGAGATCTACAAGAAGTTCAAACCCGAAATCATCAAGAAGCTGAAAGAAAAGCATGGCTAAGGAGATAATCGGTTATGGCAAAAACGGTGGTTCAGGAATTCACGAAGGGGCTTTGGGCTGAAATCCCTCCGTTTCGCCTGGTCCTTGGTTTGTGTCCGACCCTGGCAGTGACCAAGAGTGTAGAAAACGGCATCGGTATGGGGGTGGCAGTGATATTCGTGCTCGTCTGCTCCAACATGCTCATCTCACTGCTGAGGAACGCCATACCCAAAAAGGTCAGGATCGCCTGTTATATCGTGGTCATTGCCACTTTCGTTACGGTTGTGGAACTGGTCATGCAGGCCTACGCCTACCCTCTCTTTTTACAACTCGGGATTTTTATCCCCCTCATTGTTGTCAACTGCATTCTCTTAGGCCGTGCAGAGGCATTTGCCGCTAAGAACGGAGTGCTGGCCTCGTTTGCCGACGGCCTTGGTATCGGGGTCGGTTACACACTCGCCCTGACCTCCCTGGCCATCGTCCGGGAGGTGTTCGGTAATGGCACTTTTTACAATATTCCCGTTTTTGGCCCATCCTTCAAACCCTTCTCATTCATGGTTCAGGCCCCGGGGGCCTTTGTCTGTCTGGGACTCATGCTGTGCATGATGAACATCTTAGGGAAGAAGTAGGAGTTGCGCGATGACAGATTATATCCTGCTGATCGTAAGCTGCATCTTTGTCAACAACATCCTCTTGATGCAGTATCTGGGGAACTGTCCCTTCTTGGGGGTCTCCAAACGGATGGAGACCGCCGTGGGCATGGGGATGGCCGTGGTATTTGTGCTGGTGATGGCCGGCGCCATCACCTGGGTCGTCGACATCTTTCTCCTGAAGACCTTCGGCCTTGAATACCTGCGGACCATTTCATTTATCCTGGTCATTGCATCCCTTGTCCAGTTGGTCGAGATGTTCCTCAGAAAGAGCATCCCGGCACTCTATTCCGGGCTCGGCATATTTCTCCCCCTGATCACAACAAACTGCGCGGTCCTGGGCGTCTGCCTCATCAATATCATGGAGGAATACAATTTCACGCAGACCCTCGTCGCATCCTTCAGCTATGCCGTGGGATTCGGCCTGGCCCTTGTTCTGTTTGCCGGCATCCGCGAACGGATTATCCTGGCAAGGGTCCCGAAGCCGCTCCAGGATACATCCATCGGTCTTGTCACCGCCGGGATGCTCTCTCTTGCCTTCTTCGCCTTCAAGGGAATGGTGTGAAGATTGACGAATGACGATTGAAAAACGTGGTAGTCCAAAGTCCGAAGTCCAATGACCAATGACAAATTAACCAATCCCGGAGGAAAACCATGTTAGGGGGTCTTTTAGTGATGGGGGGGCTGGGCGTAGTGATAGGCGTGGGCCTGGCCTTGGCCTCGAAGATATTCTATGTGTACGTGGATCCAAAGATCGAGGCCGTGGAAGAGTCACTGCCCGGGGCCAATTGCGGCGGGTGCGGCTACCCCGGATGCAGTGCCAATGCCGTGGCCATTGTAACAGGAAAGTCCTCGCCCGCATCCTGCGTGGCAGGCGGACCTGATGTGGCGGCTGAAATTGGAAAAGTGCTGGGCGTCGAAATATCTCTGAAAGAGCCGGATATCGCCAGGCCCGGGTGCAAGTACGGGGTTCAGGACGCCGACATCAAATACCTGTATCAGGGCATCCGAGACTGTCGGGCCGCGGTCCTGCTGGACGGGGGCGCCAAGACCTGCCCCATCGGATGCCTCGGCCTGGGGACCTGTGTCCGGGCATGCCCGTTCGGGGCACTCTCCATGGGCCCCGACAACCTCCCGGTGGTGGACACGACACGCTGCACCGGATGCGGCACCTGCGAACGGGTCTGTCCCAAACATATCATCACCTTGACCTCCACATCCGAACGGATGATCGGGGAGTACGTGACGGACGAGTGCACGGCCCCCTGTCAAAGGAGCTGCCCGACAGGGATCAACATCCCCGCCTTTATTCAGGAGATCCGGAACGCCAACTATGAGGCGGCCCTTGCCATTATCAAGGAGAAATGTCCCCTCCCCCTCATATGCGGGTACATATGCCCTGCCCCGTGCGAGCTGGCGTGCCGGCGCAACCTGATTGACGAGGCCGTCGCCATCAACCCGCTCAAGCGGTTTGTCTCAGACTATGAGATGCGGACCGGAAAACACATCACCCCCTTCAAGGCCCCGGGCAGCGGCCAGAAAATCGCTGTTGTGGGCGGCGGCGCCGAAGGGCTCACCCTCACCTATTACCTGGCAAGGCTCAGTTATCAGCCCACGATCTTTGAGGCAAAGCCCCAGTTGGGAGGCATCCTCAGATATGTGATCGCCGAAGACAGGCTTCCCCGCAAGGTCCTGGATCACGAGATAGAAGGAATCCTCGAGACCGGCGTGAAGGCACGAAATAGCATGATCATGGGTCACGATTTTGATCTCAAATCATTGTTTGAGGAGGGGTTTGACGTCGTTGCCCTCACCAAAGGCGGGTTTGACAGCAGACAGATCCTGCAACCCGATCCGAGCGGTTATGATGCATCTGTGCCCGGCGTATTTACCATGCTCGATTTCCTTTATTCGCTCTCCAAGGGAAAAGATATCCGTGTAAGCCGAAGGGTGGTCATTGTTCACAGCGGTCTGGAAGGGCTCCAATTAGCCCGCAGGTGCAGGAATATGGGTGCACAGAAAGTCACGATCATTTCAAACCTCATGTTTCAGGAACTTCCCATCGACCTCCAGGATTCCAAAAGGCTGTCGGCCGAAGCGATCTTTGTCAGGCCCTCCACCGTTGTAACGGGCCTAAAGGGTATTTCCAGACAGCTGGTACGGGTCGTAATAGACGAGATATATCCAGTCGGTGAACCCTCGGAGGAAGAAGTCACGATCCGTGCAGATACCCTGATTCTCCCGGCCGGGCGTCTTCCTGAATTCGTGTTCGTCAGGTCCGCAGATGAGCCAGAACCCGAGGAGGGAGAGATCCCATGGGAAACCATCGAGACCTTTCGCACCTTCCCGGGTGGAAAGGACGGCATCTGCACGCCGCCGGAGCCGGGACGTATCAGCGATTCGTCCGCTGTCGTCAAATCGCTTCTTTCAGGCCGAAGGCTCACCCGGGCCATTCACCGCCACCTTACCGGCGGTACGATCCCGCCCGTTCAAAACCTGGTATGCGAGGCGGACGCGATCCTGGATGTTACGGGAATACACGATGTCGCCCCAATCGAAAGAGAACGGCCGGATATCCTGGATGTGGCAGGGGACAGCAAGAGGGCCTGGATATTCCCCAGTGAATACCCCGGTCTGGATGAGGCCTCGGCCAGGAAAGAGGCTGAACGATGTCTGACGTGCGGCCTCATATGCTACCGGAAGCAGAAGTAGGGATTGGGAATTGGAAGAATTCGCGAATTTAGGAATTCAGGAATTTTGGGATTGAGGAATTGAGGAATTGCGGGATTCAGGGAAACATGTAACCGATACCTGCCGTTGGATGTATTGATTGTGGGGATGCGGGTCTTGTCCCGCAACCCGGAGAAGAAAAATGCCTGAAAACATCATCACCATTGACGGACGTCAATTGGAGTTTGAAGCCGAAGAGACCATCCTCGAGGTCGCAAGACGCAACGGGATATTCATTCCCACCCTCTGCCATATCAAAGGGGCCCGGCCCACCGGGGCGTGCAGGATATGTGTGGTGGCGGTTGAAGGCGCGCGCACTTTTCTGCCTGCCTGCGCCACCCCCGCAGCCCCGAAGATGGTTGTCCACACCCATTCGCCATCGGTCATCGAGGCGAGAAGAGTCATCATCGCCCTCCTTCTCCAGTCCGGCAATCACAACTGCGCCATCTCCACCAACAGGTCCCAGGACTGGACCTCGTTCCAGCAACAGGTGGCAGACTATGACCAGAGCGGCGACCTCTGCCCGGCCCACAGCGCCTGTAACCTGCAGGCCTATGCCTACAGGTATCAGGTGGACACAACCGGTCTTGTGAGAGCCACGACCGACTATCCCATGGAGATGGCAAGCCCTTTGATTGTCAGGGATTTCTCCCGATGCATCCTTTGCGGCCGCTGCGTAGAGGCCTGCAATACCATCCAGGTCAACAATGCCATCGCTCACGGATTCAGGGGGGCCAGGGCCAAGATCGTGGCCATGGGCAATGACAATCTGCAACGTTCGGATTGCGTTTTCTGCGGGGAGTGCATCCAGGCATGCCCGGTGGCTGCGTTGGTTGAAACCAAGAGCCGATACAAAATACGTCCCTGGGAGGCCCGCCATGTCCGAACCACCTGCCATTATTGCGGTGTCGGGTGTCAACTGGATCTGCATATCAAAGATGACAAGATCATGAAGGTCACCGGTGTCGAGGACGCCCGTCCCAACCAGGGAAGGCTCTGCGTCAAGGGACGATTCGGCTACGATTTTGTACAGAGCCCGGACCGCCTGACCGTCCCCAAGATTCGGGAAGACGGGAAACTAAGGGATGCCTCATGGGATGAGGCCCTGGATCTGATCGCCACAAAGATAAGAGAGGTCGTCCATACGGACGGTCCTGACGCAGTCGCCGGCATCTGTTCCGCCAAGTCTACCAATGAGGCCCTCTACCTGATGCAGAAGCTCTTCCGCACAGGAATCGGCACCAACAACCTTGCCTCCCCCTTTGCGGCATCAGGGCTCAACAATCCCATCGCCGAACTGGAAAAGGCCAGGTGCATCATCCTGATAGGCTCGGATATCACCGAAGAAAATCCGGTGGCGGGCACCTTTGTCAAGCGGGCCGCCAAAAACGGTTGCCAATTAATCGTGGCCGACTCCCGTCTCACCAAGATAGCCACCTTTGCCACCTTATCGCTGCTTCTGAGGGAAGGCTCGGAGTCGGTCCTGATCAACGGCATCATCCAGGAACTGGTCTCGCGCGGCCGTCCATGCTCCGATAGCATCAGGGAGATCGCCTCTGGTTTTTCCATGGATAAGGTGATCGAGGCCACCGGTCTTTCCGAAAGCCAGATCAAGGCAGCCGTTGACATACTGGATACGGATGAACCGGCCATGCTGGTGTACGGCTCAAGGGTCGCCTCCTTTGCGAGGACCTTTGTTCGGCTGCAGGAGGCCTTGGGCAACTTGGGGGTGGAATGCGGCGGGGTCAACTATCTGGGGGATCTCAACAACTCGCAAGGGGCGTGCGATATGGGGTTCCTCCCCGCGTTTCTCCCGGGCTATCAAATGGTGGAAGATGATGCGGCCCGTAAACCGTTTGAACTGGCCTGGGGAACCGAGCTTCCGGAGAAACCGGGGCTGACCTTTCCACAGATGGTCAGGAACATGGGGGGCGCACCGGGCGAGGGAGAAAAACGGATCCGACTGCTCTACTGCGTGGGTGAGAATCTTGCCATTGCCCGGCCTGCCATGCCCGACATTACCGCCGCACTGGAAGCGGTCGACTTCCTGGTGGTTCAGGATATCCTGAGAAACGAAACGCTCGACTATGCGGACGTGGTGCTCCCCGCGGCCGCCTGGTCAGAGGAAAACGGCACCTATACCAACTGCGAGCGCAGGGTCAGCCTCATGCGAAGGGCCGTGCCCAGCCCGGGCGAGGCCAGAAAGGAGACCTGGATCTTCACCCAGTTGGCCAATCGCCTGGGTCTCCATTGGGAAAACAGGATCAAGAAAGAGATCTGGGAAAATGAAATCATACAGATGGTGCCGTTCCTTAAGGGAATCACCTACGACCGCCTGGAGCAGGGGGGGATCCGCTGGGCCCTACCCGATCCCGCATCCCTCGGGATCACCGGTTTCGCGGACGTCAAATCGCCCCTCCGTCGGCCTGGCTGGACATCCTTCAACTACCATCATCGTACGCTCCTGGAGCAGTGTGAGGGACTGCTCGAATCGATCCCTCGCACAAAACTGATGCCGGGCTATGAACCCCCGGGCGATCCGGAAGAGGTCAGAGAAAAATTCATTGAACTCCTCCGAGATGAAGAGAAGCCGGAAGCCAAGGAGGAAATCGATACGATCCTGGCCACTTATAAAGACCACCGCGGAGGGCTGATCCCCGTCCTGCAACAGGTACAGGGGATCCTGGGGTTCCTCCCTATCCGTGTTCAGCACTATATCGCCTTGGGACTGGGCATACCGTCATCAGATGTCTTCGGCGTGGTGTCGTTCTATTCCTTTTTCACAATGGTGCCCCGGGGCAAACACATTATCCGCATCTGCCTGGGAACGGCGTGTTTTGTGAAGGGTTCCGGAAAACTCCTCGATATCCTCCAGCGTCACCTCAAGGTGGATGTGGGGGAGACCACCGATGACAGGGAGTACTCCCTCGATGTCGTCAGGTGCGTCGGGGCCTGCGGGCTGGCCCCTGTCATGGTTGTTGATGACGAGACCCACGGTCAGATGGATCCGTCGAAAATCATCGGGATCGTAGAGGCGGTCAGGGGGACAGAGTAGGCGTGAGGCATTAGGTGCAAGGCGTGAGGCGCAAGGCGTTAGGCGCAAGGGGGCGGTAAAGGACGCTAACGGGGGCTGCATCCGACATGAAGTTGAAAGAGATTGTTGACAGACTGCAATTGACCGTCAAGACCGGCGCAGGACTCCTGGATCGGGAGGTAACGGGGGGCTATGCCAGTGATCTCATGAGCGATGTCATAGCCAATGCCCGGGAGGGGGATCTCTGGGTGACGCTGCAGATCCATCAGAATATCGTGGCCGTAGCAATTATGAAATCGCTGGCAGGAATTGTCCTGATCAACGGCCGGGTCCCGGAGCCGGAAACCGTACAGAAGGGAGAGGCGGAAGGGATCCCGATCATGGTCACGGACATGCCCGCATTTGAACTGGCAGGGAGGCTCTTTGCATTAGGGGTTTCCGGAGGTTAATACCAGAGTCAAGGTGTTGAAAGGGCCGTTGTGGGGGAAACTGGTGACACATCCTTGAGAGTGCTGCTTGCTGACCTGCACATTCATACCTGTCTTTCTCCCTGTGCTACCCTCGATATGACGCCCCGGAAAATCGTTGAGAAGGCACAGAAGAAGAGATTGGACATCATTGCCATCACCGATCATAACAGCGCCGAAAACGCCGGCGCGGTGATGGCTGCCGCGAGAAATACCGGGTTGACCGTGATCCCGGGGATGGAGATCACGACCTCCGAAGAGGTGCATGTCATCGCCCTGTTCGAGGATGTCGGGGCTGCACTGGCAATGCAGGCCATGGTCTACGACCGACTCCAGCCGGGAGAAAACGACGAGGACCTCTTCGGCATGCAGGTGGTCGCCAATGAGTTTGACGAGGTGGAGGGGATGAACACGCGGCTTCTCATCGGCGCTGCCCGGATGGACCTGGGTCAGGTGGTTGCCGGCATCCACAACCTGAAGGGTCTGGCCGTGGCGGCCCATATCGATCGCGAGGCCTTCAGTGTTCTGGGTCAGTTGGGCTTTATCCCCGAGGGTCTGGATCTGGATGCGCTGGAGATCTCCAGGAGAATGACCCTGGAACAGGGACGAATGGCCTTCAGCCACATCGAGAGGTTCCCCTTTATTACATCATCGGATGCCCATGACCTCGAAGATATCGGGACCAGCCCGACCGCTTTCCGTATGGCAGGACCTGAACTGGCGGAACTGAGACGTGCGCTCAAAGGAACAGGGGGGCGGGGGATTGAATATTGAATATTGAATAATGAAGAAATGATTTATTCTATCATGTGCTTGCGTGCCTGTGGCCTGAATCGAATGCCCTGAATCAAATGGCTTAAATTTAACCGGACACGTCAAACTATCCATTATTCACTATTCAATATTCAATAGTCAATTGTCACTATTCAATCACGATGCAGGATCTCTCGCTTCACATATTGGATATTGTGGAAAATGCAACGCAGGCCGGCGCCACGTTCATTGAAATCGATATCTCAGAGGACATCAACAAAGACCTCTTGCAGATAAGTATTCAGGACAACGGCAGGGGCATGGACGCGGAGATGCTCAGGGGGGCGACCGATCCCTTTATGACCACCCGGACCACCCGTCGTGTGGGCATGGGTCTCCCGTTGCTGAAACAGGCGGCAAGAGAGACAGGGGGCGATCTACGGATAATATCTGAATTGGGGAAGGGAACCAGGGTCGTTGCGACCTTTCAGAAAAGCCACATCGACCGCAGGCCATTGGGGGACATGGGCGCCACCCTGACAACCCTTATCATGGGGAATCCCGACCGGGACTTCGTTTATGCATCCAACCTTCGCGAAGAAAAAGTAGAGGTGGATACGCGGTCTATTCGGAAAGAGCTGGATGGCGCCATGAGCATCAATGATCCGGCAGTCATCCGGCTGATTCGGGACCTCTTCAGGAAGAGAGTGGATTGAAGCGGAGGCAGAAAATGGCAAAGCTCAAAGTGGAAGACCTCAAAAGGATCAAGGAATCGATGAAAGGGACGGTCAATCTCAGGCAGGGGGATTACCGCGTAAAGATAACCGTCCACATGGGCACGTGCGGCATCGCGGCAGGCGCCAGGAAGCTCATGACCGCGCTGCTCGAGAAGCTGGAGAAAAGCGGTGCGGCCGACATTATCCTGACATCTTCCGGGTGCGCGGGATTGTGCAACCATGAGCCGATGATCACCGTGGAAATGACGGATTCGGCCCCGGTAAAATATGTAAAACTCGATCCGGACAAGGTCGCCAGGATTTTTGACGAGCATGTGGTAGGAGGCCATCCGGTTGCCGAATATGCGCTTTCTATCGGGAGCGAGACGACGTATTAGGGATTCGCAGTCCCTCAATTCGGATTTTACGAGGCGTTTTATGGAAAAAAAGTATCGCGTTCACCTGATGGTATGCGCAGGCACCAGTTGCGTATCGAGCGGTTCACTTGATGTGAGAGATGCGCTGGTAGAGGAAATCCACAAGAATGGACTCCAGGATGAAATCTTCGTTGCCACGACCGGCTGCAACGGGTTCTGTGCGGCCGGCCCGTTGATGATCGCCTATCCCGACAAGATATTTTACCAGAAGCTCAAGGTGGAGGACGTTCCCTATTTTGTCGAGGAATACCTGATCAAGGGACGTGTGGTCAAAAAGCATCTCTTCGAAAGTCCGGAAGCGGTCGAGGGCATCCCGAAAATCTCAGAGATTGGATTTTTCAGCCGCCAGGTCCTGGTGGTCCTGAAAAACAGGGGGCTGATAGATCCGGACAACATCGATGAGTACATTGGCAGGGATGGCTATACGGGCGCTGCCAAGGCCCTCCTCGAGATGACCCCCCAGGAGATCGTCGAAGAGATGAAGACCTCCGGGCTCAGGGGTCGCGGGGGGGCAGGCTTTCCCACGGGTCTCAAGTGGCAGTTCTGCGCCGCAGCAAAAGGAAGTCCCAAGTACATGCTCTGCAATGCGGACGAGGGAGACCCTGGCGCCTTCATGGACCGATCGGTCCTGGAAAGCGATCCCCACGCGGTCCTGGAAGGGATGATCATCGGGGCCAAGGCCATCGGCTCAAATAATGGGTATATCTACGTGCGCGCCGAGTACCCCCTGGCCATCAAACGGCTCCAGACCGCCATCAAACAGGCCAAGGAATACGGTCTCCTGGGCCAGGACATCCTGGGGTCCGGGTTCAATATGGACATCGATCTTTACTTTGGGGCCGGGGCCTTTGTGTGCGGGGAAGAGACCGCCCTGATGCGCTCCATCGAGGGACAACGGGGCATGCCCCGACCCAGGCCCCCGTTTCCTGCCCAGAAGGGCCTTTGGGATAAGCCGTCTGTCTTGAACAACGTGGAGACCCTGGCCAATATCCCGCAGATCATCTACCGGGGCGCCAAATGGTTCAACAGCCTGGGGACGGAGAAGAGCACGGGGACCAAGGTATTTGCCCTGAGCGGCCGGGTCAGGAACATCGGCCTTATTGAAGTGCCCATGGGCACCCCGCTGCGATCCATTATCTATGACATCGGCGGCGGCATACCCGATGGCAAGAAATTCAAGGCGGTCCAGTTGGGCGGACCCTCGGGCGGATGCATCCCCGCGAGTCTCCTGGATACGCCGGTAGATTATGAGAACATCGCGAAGACAGGCGCCATTGTGGGTTCCGGCGGGATGGTAGTCATGGACGAGACATCCTGCATGGTGGATGTGGCCCGGTTTTTCATAGACTTCACCACAGACGAATCGTGCGGCAAGTGCACCCCCTGCCGGGAGGGGACCCGGCAGCTCCTCTGGATACTGGAAAGGATCTGCCAAGGCCAAGGAGTCCCGGAAGACCTGAATCGCCTTGAAAAACTGGCCAAGGTCCTCCAGTCCGCCTCCCTCTGCGGACTGGGTCAGACCGTGCCCAATCCGATCCTGAGCACTCTCAGATACTTCCGGCATGAATACGAGGCCCATATCTATGACAAACACTGCCCGACAGGGACGTGCAAGCGCCTGAGCGCCCCCCCGTGCCAGTCCACGTGCCCGATGGGGCAGGACGTCTCCACCTATGTAGCCCTTATCGGGCAGGGGGAATTCGAGAAGGCCTGGGAGATCATCCGAAAGGAGAATCCTCTCCCCATGGTCTTGGGTCGGATCTGCCCGCACCCGTGCGAGAGCCAGTGCAAGCGGGGGGAGACCGATAAACCGATCAGCATCTGTGCACTCAAGCGCTTTGCCGCAGACACCAACCGCGACAAACTCAAAGAGATACAACCGGCCCCGGTACGCTATCCCCAGGACAAGGTCGCGGTGATCGGTTCCGGTCCTGCGGGCCTTACCACGGCCCACGATCTCACCCTCAAGGGCTATCCCGTCACCATATTTGAAGAACTGCCCGTGGCCGGCGGGATGCTCCATGTGGGCATCCCCGAATACCGGCTTCCCAGGGATGTGTTGAATGACGAGATCGATGCGATCCGACGTCTCGGGGTAACCATACAGCTCGGCATGAGGGTAGGGCGGGATATCAGCATCGATGAGCTGAAGGACCAGGGGTACAAGGCCTTTTTCCTCGGCATCGGCGCCCACAAAGGCCTGAAGCTCCGCATCCCCGGCGAGGATGACTTTGAAGGGTTTATGGACGCCGTCCAATTCCTGAGGAAAGTCAATCTGGGAGACAAGAAGGCCCCCGGAAGAAAGGTATGCGTGATCGGGGCCGGAAACTCGGCCATCGATGCGGCCCGGACATCCCTCCGCCTCGGGGCCGAAGAGGTGCATATCGTCTACCGCCGCCAGCGGGAACAGATGCCCGCAAACCCGGCAGAGGTAGACGCGGCAGACGAGGAAGGAGTCCATATCGACCTGTTGACATCCCCGGTTCGGATCCTTGGCAAGGAGGGCAAGGTAGTTGGCATGGAGTGCATCCGGAATGAACTGGGAGAGCCCGATAAGAGCGGTCGGCGCAGGCCGGTCCCGGTAAAAGGCTCGGAATTCGTTATCGAAACGGATGTCATCATCCCCGCCATCAGCCAGCAGGCAGACCTTTCTTTTCTGAAAGAAGACCATCCATTCCATATCACCCGGTGGAACGGGTTTGAAGTGGATGAGAAGACCTTGGCCACCAATGTCCCCGGGTTCTTTGCCGGGGGCGATGCCGTTACGGGGCCGGCCACTGTTGTCCAGGCAGTGGGTGCAGCTCACCGGGCGGCCGTGTCCATCGATTGCTACCTTCGCGGGAAACCATTCAAGGGCTACTGGTATCCCAAACCCCACCTGATGGTGGATCGGCTTGAATTGACCGAGGCCGATGAAAAGCTCGTGCGGCCCGTCATGCACGAACTCCCTGTAAAGGAGCGTGTCCATAATTTCAGGGAGGTGGAATTTGCTCTTGATGAACAGACCGCTCGTTTAGAGGCGCGCCGCTGCCTCCGCTGCGATCTCTAAGGGCCGAATGGGGCAAACCATACCCGCTTTGACCCGGATTCACCCTTTTGCCCAAAGACCCTTATCCATTACCCCTGATCCGGAACGCTGCGGATTCAGGGGGTCTTCAACTGAACCATCTGAAAACCGACGAGAAATGATCTGATAAAGTGACTGTCATCGAAAAAAAGCAACTCAATCTATCTGACATCAAAGAGCTCTTGCATGCCAAGGTGTTTGTAGGGGAGGACAAGCCGGACATAACTGTCAAGGCAGGCACCGCAAGCGATCTTATGAGCGACATGCTCACAGGGGAGACCAACGGTGCCGTTCTGCTGACAGGCCTCTGCAATGTGCAGGTCATACGCACCGCTGTCATTGCCGATGTTGCAGCGGTTATGCTGGTAAGGGGAAAACAGCCGACCCAGGAGATGATTCAGCAGGCACGGGAACATCGGCTGCCGCTCTTCTCTACGCCGTTTACCATGTTTACATCCTGCGGAAGGCTTTCTGCCAGAGGACTTCGGGGCGTTGAGGAAAAGGCGCTCGGCCCGGCCGTTCCTTCCGATGGGCGTTGATACAACCCAGACATGGAAGTGAATAATCATTCCATACCTGATGTTATGGTACGAAATTGAAATTCTTATTAGAATTTGCGCAACCAGGGGGCTTGCTCAAAAAGTACAGCGTCAAAGCCAGAGACTTCGTCAAGGCCGGCGAGGGGTCTATTCAGATTCAGAGACTCCTCAAATTTATCGGATTTGATGCAGGCTTCATCCGTCGCATTTCCATCTGCGCCTACGAAGCGGAAATGAATGTGGTCATGCATGGCGGAGATGGCGAACTGAGGCTGTTGGTGGACCCTAAAAAGGTCATTCTTGAAGTCGCCGACAATGGCCCTGGAATCGCAGACATTGAACTGGCGCTTCAGGAGGGGTATACCACAGCATTGCCGGAACACAGGGAAATGGGCTTCGGCGCGGGGATGGGTCTCCCCAACATCAAGAAAAATGCCGATTCCCTTGAAATTCATTCAGAAAATGGCCAGGGCGCCCATCTGACAATAGCCTTTGAGGTACAGACCAACTGATGCCCGAAACCGATCAGGATACCGAACCGGTACGTTACGTCCAGATCAATGAATCCCTCTGCAACGGATGCGTTCTCTGCATGAAGGCATGCCCCACAAAGGCCATCCGCATCAGAGAGGGAAAGGCCTGTATCGAGGGGGTCTGTATCGACTGCTGTGAATGCATTCGCGTCTGCCCGAGAGGGGCTATCCAGGCGATTACTTCCGAGAGTCTCGACTTAACAGAAAAAGACAACGTCATTGTCAGTCCTTCCACTGTCCTTTACTCACAGTTCGGAGAAGACATCCTGCCCAACGATGTCCTTCTGGGCCTGAAGCGGATGGGATTCGGATATATACATGACCAGTCCTATACCAGCGAAATCTTCAACCTGGCAGTGGAACTTTACATAAAAGAGAACCGGGAAAGGCCGGATGCCCCCCTCCCCTTCATATCGCCTGTCTGCCCGGTGGTGGTCAGCCTGATCGCATACAAGTTTCAATCCCTTCTCAGTCACATCCCTCCACTGGTCACCCCCCGCGAGATCGTGGCCAGGGAGGGAAAGCTGCGGTTAGCCGCACGACACGAGTGTGATGCCGAGGCGTTCAAGGTCGTACACATAACGCCCTGCCCCTCAAAGATGATCTGTATGAATGAATCCATCCTGCAGAAGCATTCCTATCTGGACGCAACGGTCGGCATCAACAGCATCTACGATGAACTCAAAAACAATATTCAGGACGTGGAAGAAGATATCGTTCTGCATCACTCAGGCGGCATCGGACTGAGCTGGGGCATGTCCGGGGGTGAAATCTCGGGTGTGGATCTGAATTGTCTTGCAGTCTCCGGCCTTCAGGAAACCATACGCTATCTGGAGAAGATCGAGATCGGTCTGCTCGGAAATATCGATTATATAGAATTCAGGGCATGCACCGAGGGGTGTCTCGGGGGGCCGTTCACGGTCATGGACAAATATCAGGGGAAACGACACATTCAGAAACTTGTTCGCATGTTCGGGGTGGAGCGCCGGGTCAAGTATGGGTACGTCAAAAAGCTGTATGACAAGGGATGGTTTTTCACCGACAAAATGCCCTCCCTTAAAAGGGAACTGACGCAACTGTCTCCCGCCGATATCGCCAGGGGGATCGAGCGGCAGAACCGCATCGAGGAGATCCTGAGACTCCTCCCGCGGAAGGAGTGCGGGGCCTGCGGCTGCCCTGACTGCGTGACCTTTGCAGAGGATGTGGCAGATGGAAGAAACTCCATCCAGAGCTGCCTTTTCTGTCAAGATCAAAAGAAAAGGTGAGACCTTGAACCCTGGTGAAGCCTGTCGCCCAGCGCGGGGTTAAGCAGGAAAATCACGATATGCCCGGGTGCCGATAGGGGAGCAGACAGAGACTATTCCTGACCGTTCTCCGGATGAGGGGGATCTGAACGGAGCAGGATCCGCGTCATCCGGGGCCGGAATTCCTTCTGAGCGCGGCTTGATCTGTCGAGACGTTTCAGGGCATAAAAGGTGACGCCTATGCCGAGACAGCCCCCGACAATAGAGGCGAACGTCGGGTTCATGTGCAAGGTGCCGGCAAAGGCCCCCCCGGCAACAGCGCCTGCAATAAGGGCCGCCACAGGAAGAAGGTAGACAAGAAGGGAGAGGATGAGGAATGATCCGCCGGGGATGCTGATCTCAATGCGATCCCCCTCCCCGGCCCCCAGATCGTTGGCCACCTCGATGACCATATTCCTGCCCGAGGCCTCTCCGCACGAGTCCCGTGACTGACAGCTCGCGCAGGCAGAGGATTTCTCAATCCGGACGATGGCCTTTTGGCCGGACACCCCCTCAACAATGCCTTGTTCGGTGATCATTAAAGCTCCATTGCCTTGAGAATAAAAATATGAGTGCCGCCTCTGACCGGAACAAACGTCAGTCAGATCGAGGCGGAAACTTCTTACTGGTGGTCTCGCGCAGAGACGCGGAGGCGCAGGGAACGATAGGTTTTGGGTTTCAGATTCATTCAAGCACTCAGACTCGCTCTTTTCCGAACAAAAAAATAACCGTGTAATCCGTGCCAAAACAAATGAAGTTTCATACGAGCAGATTATAAATCTCGTAACACTTTAGGCATATAAAAAAGGCCGGTCATGTTGTCCGCCTTCTATCAAGAGCCTAAAGAGTTACTAAATCTCAAGTTTTATATAGTTTCTATAACATCAACAGACCCAAAAGCAAACCCGATTTCGAGAAACCATGACCGATATATTTAAAGTACCCGCATCTGAAATTGAAAACCGCATTGCCCGCATTCAGAGCCAATTGCAGGAAGCGGACATGGACGCCCTCTTGGTTGTCCAGAGGGTAGACCTCTTCTATTTTTCCGGGACCGCCCAGAACGGGTTCCTCTTCATACCGGCCCAGGGCCCCCCGCTCCTCCTCATTCGGAGATACATGCCGCGGGCCCGGCAGGAATCGGCCATCGGGGATATGGTCGAAATCAGGTCCCCGAAGGAGGTCCCCGGCCGTATCGCCGATTTTTACGGGCGCCTCCCCCGCACCCTGGGCTTCGAATGGGATGTCATGCCTGTAAATGAATTTGCATTCTATCGGAGCCTTTTCCCGGAACAGGACTGTGTGGACGGGTCCCGGCTCATTCTCAAGGCCCGGATGATCAAATCCTGGTGGGAGATCCTACAGATGGAAAGGACGGCCCGGATCTCCTGCAAGACCTTTGAATACATCCGGGAAACGATCCGACCCGGCGTCACCGAGATGGAATTCGGCGGCATGTTCGAGGCATTTGCCCGCAAGATCGGCCACGCAGGAAGGATCCGGGTCAGAGATTACCAGACAGAGGGGTATCCCTGGCATATCCTGAGCGGCGTCAGCGGCGGAATGGTGGGCCTTCTTGATTCCCCTGCCAGCGGCCAGGGGACATCCGCGGCCTTTCCCGTAGGAGCGGGAAGCCGAAAACTCCTCCCGGATGAACCGATCATGATCGATCTCGCCTCGGTCTTCAATGGATTTCATATGGACGAGACCCGGATGTTCGCCATCGGGTCCATGCCCAAGGAGGCCCTGGATGCCTCCCTTGCGACCATAGATATCCACAATACGGTCCTGGATCACGTCAAACCGGGCATCCCCATCAAAGACCTGTTCGACATCGCGCTTGCAAGGGCAGAAAAACTGGGATACGCCGACCCCTATCTCGGCCCCCCCGGATACAAGGTCCAGTTCATCGGCCACGGGATCGGCCTCGAACTGATCGAACAGCCCATTCTCAGCGCAAAAGAGACCTCCCCCCTGGAACCGGGCATGATGTTCGCCCTCGAGCCCAAGATGGTCTTCAAAAACCGTTTCTCGGCAGGCATCGAAAGCGTCTTCACCGTCACCGAGACCGGCCATCGTCTCATCAGCCAGATACCCGTAGAGGTCTTTATCTGCTGAAAATGCAAACAGCCATCTGCCCCTTTCAACCGGTTCCATGGTCGCCCTGAATACCCTCATGCCCTTCTCACACCTGCTTTATAAAGATTGACACATCTATGCTAAATTGATATAAATTTGCAATCCATAGGTATGCTGCCTTCAACACAACGGAATACGCGCAATACGCCTGGAGCCGATCTCCCGGCAGTCAGCGTCAATCGCCTTGGATAGAGACAACGGCCCCGGAACAAGCGAAATTCATGATAATGAAAGCAAGAACATGGCTTTCATATCACTGAATATTGGGGTAACGTTTTGCGATGAGAAGGTATGCGCTGGGATTCTGCACTGGGAATTCTGAATTCCGCGAAAGGAGGTCAGGGAAAGACAATGGAAGCAAAGCACGACACGATAAGCAAGCTGAGATCCTTTGAAGCCCTTTTTCAACAGGGCTATAAGAGCCAGGTTATCGACCAGGCCCTCAACAAACTGGCGGGGCTTGAATTGGCTAAGGCAAAACGTGAATTGGATGACATTGAAGCTAAGATCAGCGAATTTGAAATACGATATAACATGCAATCTGAGGATTTCGCTCAGAAGTTCCATGCCGGTTTGGTTGATGATTCCGGGGACTTCATGGAATGGATTTCCTTTATCGATATCCGATCCGCAATCCTTTATAGAATTCAATCTCTTGCCAATATAGGCGAATAATGGATCCGGAAGCCTACCTGATCGAGATAAAAGCCAAGCTGGCTGTCAGCAGTTTCATCGGTTCAATCGACATCATTGACGAGAGAACAGCTCTTTCCGACCGTGGCTATTTCAGGGCACAGATCAGGCTGATAAATGGAGATTTTCTGGAAGTCTCAGAATATTTTGTTCTTGAAGAAGGAAGATATATTCCCAAGAGATATAGATACCAATGGATGGACCATACGCAAAGAAATCTCAAGAAACGGTGGGACAATGCGGAACACTTCCCTTCTCTGGCAGGATTCCCCCATCACGTGCATATTGGGGGCGAGGAAAATGTCGTAGCATCCAAACCGTTATGCATCATTGAACTTATTGATATTGTTGATCAAGAAATCCTTTAGCGACAAACCAGGCTTCTTGGCTCCTTTTTCTAAGCGCAACCTGGAAGCTTCCATAAGAAAAGGGGGCTATTTATCAGGTAGCCAACAGGTTGATATTGTCAGCTACCGCGAAAAGATGAATCAGTTCCTCAAACGCCGGATAGATAATGAGGCTGTCTATGTATGATCGTGAGCTTGTCCTGGAAATCTTGACTCAGATTTACGACTCAACTCAGACAGTTTTAAAGCGGTTTAGGCCAGTGAAATCAGCAGAGGATTTTACCGGGTCAGAGGGAGGCATGGAAAAGGGCCAAAGCCCTAAGAGAAATTATCACCCATCACTATTTCGACGTTAATGCGGAGGCGATATTTAAGGTGTGTAAAGATCATATCGGTCATTTGGGTGAAACGCTAAAGAAGATCATCGATGACATACGATTATGATAAGGATTGCAAGAGATTGGGCCGAATGGATTGCGGCAAGGGTGCACATGTAACGGATTGTCTCCCGAATGATTTTATGCTCTAATTGACGATTGTGGAGGCGGAGAATTTGAGGTTCCAAATTGGAACCTCAAAAAGGCAACGCGGTGGACCTCGATATTTGCCCTTATGCCTTCACTGGGCAGGGAGTAGCTATGCTTTGCGCTATATTGAGTAGCCCGGGGAGGGCAGTTAGGAGGATGCCATGGAAAATTTGTCTCAACTAGAAAAAATATCTCAAAAATATTCTGTATCTACTGAGGAATTTATCCGTTCAGGAATAATCTCCAATCTAAAAGAAAAGCAAAGACTGCTGCGAATAGAGCGTTTTGAAATGCTGGCAAGATATCAGACATCGAATATTGATGAACTAAGCCAAAAAGTCGCTGACGGAAAGGCTGCTGAACATCCTGGTTGGGAAGATTTGATCGAGCTGAAGAATATTGAGCATGAAATTGAAGAGATTGAACATGATATCAGAGGTTTATAGACGGATTCAATTGATTGCGGAACTCAGGTTCTCAGATATTCTGAAATCTGCAGAGATGATTCAGGGAACTGCAGGACGAATTCGTAAAC
>CAYPDL010000030.1:30909-35598 GCA_964409475.1 uncultured Desulfobacteraceae bacterium
AACCGAGAGCTTTCTATCAGATGAACCTGAACGTGCAGTTGAGGAGTTCCTTTCTGCGGTGAGAGAAAGAATGATCAAGATTCTTCATTAAAATTTTATAAAGATTAATAAATTACAAGGCACATTCGTATATCCCGTAGATAGGACGTGATAGGCATGTTTGAACGAATTACATGTGACCAAAAAATCATGGGAGGACGGGCCTGTCTGAGAGGCATGCGCATCCCTGTTTCTGTCATTGTTGGACAGATCGCACACGGCGCCAGCTTTGAGGAGATCTTGGAAGGCTATCCTGACCTGGATCGCACGGACATTCAGCAGGCGGTTGAATATGCCTCTGGCTCAACCAGGAAAAGAAAGGCAGACAGATATGAACGAAAAGGCGATCAATATTTCTATTGAGCTGATTGAGCAGGCTATTTTTTAGTTCGAGGGCAAAGAGCTATGCTGGATGCTGACCTCGCTCAATTGTATGGGGTTGAGACAAAAATTCTGAACAAAGCCGTAAAGCGGAATCTGGACAGGTTCCCGGAGGATTTTATGTTCCAGCTAACGACTGAACAAGCGGAAAATTTGAGGTTCCAAATTGGAACCTCAAAAAGGCAGCGCTGAGGCAGAGGGTGGAGAATAAGGTGTGATTATGAATGAAAAGGCACTTATCACAGTTGATCAAATTGAAAGCATTATACTCCTCATACGTGGGCAGAAGGTTATTTTAAGTCACGATCTTGCCCAACTGTACGGGGTTACCACTGGAAACTTGAATAAGGCTGTGAAACGGAATACAGATCGTTTCCCGAATGATTTTATGTTTCAATTGACAGAGGAGGAATATAAATCTCTAAGATTCCATTTTGGAATCTTAGAGAAGGGCCAGCATTCAAAATACTTGCCATACGCTTTTACAGAGCAAGGGGTTGCAATGCTTTCCAGTGTCTTGAGAAGCAAGCGGGCAGTCCTGGTCAATATTCAGATTATGCGGGCATTTGTTCAATTAAGGCAAATGCTGGCCGTACATAAGGACCTCGAACGTAAGCTAACGGCTTTAGAGAAAAAATATGATGAGCAGTTCAAAATTGTCTTTGACGCAATCCGTGCCTTAATGACTCCACCTGAGAAGCCACGCAAAAAGATCGGGTTCGCGGTAAAGGAAGGCCGTGCCGGCTATGGCAGGAAAAAAAGAAGCAAGAGATGATACCGGAATAACGGTAGGGAATCCTCCCTCTATCGGGTCTCAGGGGAAGGAAAATGGAAGCGTTTGAGGAAGTGCTATTTAGTGACGGATATGAGTCCAGCAAGGTGCTTATAAGAGACTGGGCTTTGCTCGCCTGCCTCGCCAGGATCGAGGAATACCGGGCAGAGTGCGAGTTTTTTCAAAAGAAGCATGGCATGAGCATGAGGGAATTCGAGTCTTGTCTCCATAAAGAAAAAGGCCACGAGGATTTCAAAAAGGAAGACGATTTTGCTGATTGGCAGTTCTCTTTGGAAACCCTGAAATGGTGGGAGGAAAAGGCAAGAAATCTGCGGAAGTGATAAAAAGTCGTTCGGATGACCTCGGTTTGATCGGATCTGATAAAAGAGTATGCCAAGATACAGGTGAACGAAAACAAACCATGAACAAAAGAAAAAAGACAAACATCCTGATTGGCGGCAAAAAGACGGCGGTTTTTTACGAGGGCAATCTTGATATTATCAAAGACTATCCTGTTATCGGAGTCCTGGCATCCGGCAAGGCCCCTGGGCCGGTTGTATGGGAAAGCTACCAGTTCTTCTATGCCTTGCGGGATGAACCGATAACTCTGGCCGGAGGCTGGCACTCCCCATTGGAAAAAGGGATACTTGATGCCCTGGTCGAGGGCAACGTCAATGTTGTCTTTTTTATGGCGAAAGGCCTGAAGGCAAGTGGCTTTCAGCAGAAATTCAAGGCCCTCGACAAGACAGCAAGGGCGCTGATGATCAGCCCCTTTCCCGACAGCGTTAAAAAGATCAGCGGCACAGAGGGAACGCGGCTGCGAAACACCCTTTTGGCGGCGGCTTCAGACGTCCTTTTCATCCCGTACATCAAGCCAAGGGGGAAGCTTTTCAGCATGCTCAAGGGAGATGATTCGTTGCTGAACAAGACCTTTATTCTGAATCACCCTGAAAATGATGCATGTTCTCTGAAGGTCAGGCGAATCGAGAGCAGTGATGCACACACTCTGATTCACAACTGCCATGAGGCCTACCGGAGGAGAAGTGCATGACCGAGACTCTCTTCACCATCGTTGATTCAGACATCCTCCAGATAAAGGACCGCCATGGGGTGTCGCGGCTCTTCAAAAAACTGGCCTATAACGTGGAAGAAGACCTCCGCATGCCCTTTGGCAACCTCGAACTCCCCGGAAGGCTCAGAGATTTCATCCAGAATGACGGCCGTGGCGTCTATCTGCTCAGCAACTACGACCACCTGTTCCAGATTTACCTGCTTGAGACAAACAATCTGAACCTTACCCCCATCAAGGATGTCTGCCAGAGTTTCGCCAAAAAGCAGGGGGATTACCTGTTTCTGTTTACGACCGATTACAGCGACATTCTCTTTGTCAATCCGTTGCGCCGTCCGGGGGGCGTAGAACTCCGGCGGATTAAGCTCAATACTCAGCGCAAGCCTTTTCACACGGAACTCGAGGTATTGAATGCGTTAGCCTTGCCGGCAGCGGATATGAACCCGTTTGGTATCTACGATCTGCACTGCTCGGCATTCCAGAAAGAACGGGTTACCGATGAGTTCTACAAGGCGTACAAACAGGTCTTTGAAGATGTGAGGCAGACATTGGGAGATATCCGTTCCTCTGCCCAGGCCCACGCCTTTACGCAACTCCTGATGAACCGAATGATGCTCCTTTATTTTGTTCAGAAACGGGGATGGCTTGACGGCAACATCGACTTCTTGAAAGACTTCTATGAGATATACAGGCAGGGGGAAACAAGGGGCGGGTCTTTTTATCGAGACTTTCTTGAGCCTCTCTTCTTCAGGGCCTTCAATCGGGAAAACGGCTTTGAAGATTTAGCTGTGCCCGATCCTGTTAGACAGATCTTTACAAACGCCCCCTATCTGAATGGCGGCATGTTTGTGCGTCTGGAAGGGATTGAATCCTCCAACCCCGATGTGCAGGATGCCGCCTTTGAGTTGCTCTTTGCGCGTCTGTTTGAAAGGTACAACTTCACCGTCCGTGAGGACACGCCCCTTGACATCGAGCTGGCCATTGACCCCGAACTCCTTGGCAACGTGTATCAGCGCATTATCGGCGAAGAGGAGCGCGGGTTGTCCGGCCTGTTCTACACCCAGCCCACGGAAGTCAATTTCATGTGTCAGCGGGCCTTGATTGAATACCTGAGCAGGCACATACACGGAAAAAGAAGCGAGATCACGCGGTTGATCATGAACTACCTCGATCCGCCCGATGACATGGATATCCCATGGGATCGCGTAGAAAAATGTCTTGCAGACGTCAAAATCTGCGATGTGGCATGTGGCTCAGGGGCCTTTCTGGTTGCCATGCTGCACCTTCTTGTGGATCTCCGAACACTGATCAGGAAAAAACTTGATCTGACTACCGACACCTTTCAGCTCAAGAAGGAGATCATCTCAAAAAATCTCTATGGCGCCGATGTCAAGGCCCATGCAGTGCGCATTGCCGAGCTTCGCCTCTGGCTCTCTTTAGTGGTAGATGCCCCCGATGACTTTATCGAGAAAAATCCGAATGATCCGCTCCTCCCCAATCTGTCCTATCGGCTTCGCCAGGGAGACAGCCTGACAGAAGAATTTGCCGGGGTCCCCCTTCATCTGAGAGGAGAATTTGACGCAACCAGCAAGCGAATCCCTCAGGTCATCAGAAAAATATTCGACCTCGAACAGAAGATTTTCAATGGCAAGGTCAAGAGCGGCGATCTTGCCGAGAGCAAGTCCGAACACAGAAAACTGGAGCAGGAACTTCTCCGGGGGATTCTGAAAGACCGCATGGAATCCGTCCGTGCACAGATCAGGGCATTAAAGCGAAACATCGAAAACCCTCCGGCAGTTCAGCAGGGTCTTTTTGGCACAGAGGCCGAGCAGTTGCAGCTTGACTTTGAAAAGGAGTTTCGCAAAGAAACCGAAAAGAAGATTGCAGCCCTTGAGTCACAACTCGTCGAATATGCACGGCTTCTCGAATCTAAGGATTTTGGTAAACTGAACGAGCGGGATTACGTATTGTGGGAAATCGACTTTGCTGAGGTTTTCATGAGCAAAGGCGGCTTTGACATCATCATCGGGAACCCGCCTTATGTGCGACAGGAGGAGATCGGCCCCCCAACGATTATTGACAGGCCTACCACGCCCGAGGAACGAAAGGCCTACAAGGAAAAGCTGATACGGTCGGTCCAGGCCTTCCTGAGCAGGGACGTGCGGATAGACAGAAAATCGGACCTGTATGTCTATTTCTATTACCTCGGCATGTCCCTTCTCAATAAGAAGGGTGTCTTTGTCTTTATCACCTCCAACTCATGGCTTGATGTGGGCTAGGGCGCGGGGCTCCAGGAATGGCTCCTTCACAACATGGAGGTGAAAGATATCTACGACAACCAGGCCAAACGCTCGTTCACATCCGCGGATGTCAATACCGTTATCGTGGTCTTCAACAAGCCTGAAGGCGATCCTCTCTCACATACGGC
>CAYPDL010000031.1:0-35256 GCA_964409475.1 uncultured Desulfobacteraceae bacterium
GGTCTGTGGAATCCTTTGTTGCGTCCTTTGGGAAAGAGACCCCCACCGGCCTTTTCCACATGCCTGAAGTGTTACATTATTGAATAGTTAAGACTGGGTGCCGGACGTTCGGAATTGGTGAGACAATGATCGACCATCCAGTATGGAGGATCAAGCATCCAGGATCAAGTATCCAATGTCGAGTATCCTGCAACAACGGCCAGTAGTCAGGGATCGGCAGTCGACAGCCAGAAAACAGGAAGTGCGCGTACAGCATCAGTATCCAGTAACCAGCATCAAGTATCCAAGACAAAGGAGTCATAGAATGAAAGTATCGGTGGTTAAGAACATATTGGAGGCCAATGAGCGCATTGCCCAGGAGAACAGGGCCATATTTGATGAAAAGAACCTCCTGGTATTTAACCTGATGAGCTCTCCGGGGGCGGGAAAGACCAGCCTGCTGGAAAAGACGATCGGCGCCCTCAAGGACGAACTTCGGATGGGCGTCATTGAAGGAGACATCCAGTCGTCTCGGGACGCCGAACGGATCGCCGCAATGGGGATCCCGGCCGTACAGATTAATACCGGGGGCGCCTGCCATCTCGATGGGAACATGATCCGGGATACCTTCAAGGAATTCGATTTTGACGCCCTCGATCTTCTCGTAGTTGAAAACGTCGGCAACCTGGTTTGCCCTGCGGAATTCAAGGTGGGGGAGGATTTCAAGGCCATGATCCTGAGCGTCGCAGAAGGGGACGACAAACCGGCCAAATACCCTCTCATGTTTCACGAATCAGAGGTCCTTCTGGTCAACAAGATAGACCTGCTCCCCTATGTGGACTGCTCAGTTGAGAAGATACGGGAAGAGGCGTTGAAGGTAAACCCGGGCCTTACTATTTTCGAGATTTCCTGTAAGACAGGGGAAGGGCTCGGCGCCTGGTATGACTGGCTCAGGGAGAAGGTCCGGAGAAAGGCGTCGGCGCGTAAGCAGCAATGAACAAGCGGTCCAGGGTCGCTATTCAGGGCATTGTCCAGGGGGTCGGTTTCCGTCCTTTTGTCTACCACCTCGCCTCAAGGCTCGGTCTGAGTGGGTATATCGCAAATACGCCTGTCGGAGTGGAGATAGAGGTTGAGGGGGCTGAATCGGACATCCAGATGTTTGCCCGCGCCGTGGCGACGGAGCATCCCCCCCTGGCCTACATCGCCGATGTCCGCTGGGAAGAGATCGAGCCAAGAAACGAGGCCGCATTTACCATAACAGAAAGCCGGGCAGGCCTGGAGCGATCGGCCCTTATATCCCCTGATGTCTGCATCTGTCCCGATTGCCTCTCGGAAATGCGGGACCCACTGAACCGGCGGTTTAGGTATCCTTTCATCAACTGCACCAACTGCGGCCCGCGATACACCATTATTAAAGATATTCCTTATGACCGGGCCGCCACCACCATGCGGACATTTGCGATGTGCCGGGTCTGTCAGGAGGAGTATGATGATCCTGCCGACCGACGGTTTCATGCTCAGCCCAATGCCTGCTGGCAATGTGGTCCGAAGACCTCGCTTCACGACAGAGATGGCAATGCGGTTTCGTGCGAGGACCCCATTGAAACGTGCATATCCCTCCTTCAGGAAGGCGCGATTCTCGCCATTAAGGGACTGGGGGGATTCCATTTGGTCGTCGATGCGTCCAACCACGCCGCAGTAGTGAGACTTCGAAAAAGAAAACACCGGGAAGAAAAGCCCCTGGCCGTCATGGTCCGAGATATGGATGCCGCCCGTGCGATTGCCCATATCAACGACGACGAGTCTGCACTCCTTAGTTCCCGCCAGCGGCCCATTGTCCTTCTGAAAAGGCGCCGGTTCCATGGCCTTTCTTCCCAGGTGGCCCCGAGGAACAGGTATCTGGGCGTGATGCTGCCCTATACCCCGCTCCACTGCCTGTTGATGGACGGCCCGTTCAGGGCCCTGGTCATGACCAGCGGCAATATGACGGAGGAACCGATCTGTATTGACAACGAGGCGGCCTTCAGTCGTCTCAAAGGGATTGTCGATTATTTCTTGACGCACAATCGCGACATCTATCTCAGGAGCGATGACTCGGTTTTGAGGGCGGTGGATGGGGTCCCAAGGCAGATACGGCGTTCCAGGGGATATGTGCCAATGCCGATCTTTCTGCCAGATGAGCTGAAAATGCTCCCATCTGTCCTGGCGGTGGGGGGAGAACTCAAGAATACCATCTGCCTGACCAAAGGGAACCGGGCCTTTCTGAGCCAGCATATCGGGGATATGGAGAACCTGGAGACATTTGAGTTTTTCTCCCTGACCGTGTCCCATCTGAGTCGGATACTGGAGATCGAACCCCGGGTGGTGGCCTATGACCTTCACCCCGACTATCTCAGCACCCGGTTCGCACGGGAGCAGAAGGAACGCCCTGTCGCCGCTGTGCAGCATCATCATGCCCACATCGTCAGTTGTATGGCAGAACACGGTCTCAGGGGTCCGGTCATCGGAGTGGCAATGGACGGGACCGGACTGGGCCTGGACGGCCATATCTGGGGAGGAGAGATCATTGTCTCAGATTTGACCTCATTCAACCGAAAGACGCATCTTGAGTATGTACCCCTCCCCGGCGGGGACGCCGCCGCCAAAAACCCATGGCGCATGGCCCTCGTCTATCTCTACATGGCCTATGGAGAGGAACTCTTCAACCTTTCCATCCCCTTTGTCCGGGATCTCAATCAACCGGAGGCCTCCATCGTCCTCCAGATGGCGCTCAAAGGCGTCAATTCGCCCTTGACATCCAGTTGTGGGAGGCTGTTCGATGCTGTCTCCGCCTTATTGGGCCTGAGACGCACCATTGCCTACGAGGGACAGGCTGCCGTGGAACTCGAAATGGCCCAGGCCGGGAGAGATGAAGGGGCCTACCCCTGGGAGGTAAGTCCGCAGGGGGGCGCCTGGATCATGAAGACCTCCGGGATCATCCGTGGCATCGTGGAAGATGTTGAAAAGGGGGAGGGGAGGGGGGTGATGGCCCGACGGTTTCACAATACCCTGATCCAAATGCTCAGGGACGTGTGCCTCATGATGAGGGAAGAAACCGGGATAGAACAGGTGGCGACCAGCGGCGGCGCCTTTCAAAACGCCACCCTTCTCACCGGCCTGAGCAAGGCCCTTGAGGCCGAGGGCTTCTGCGTATACACCCATGCAAAGGTTCCTTCCAATGACGGGGGGTTATGCCTCGGCCAGGCCGTCTGTGCAGGGCTTAGACATCTTGGCCTTGAAGGGGCATTCGAGGATGCCAATGAAATATATCGATGAATACCGGGACAGGGATGTAGCAAAGGCTCTTTCCGAAAGGATCCGGGCTGTTTCGCGGCGACGGGTCCGGTTCATGGAGATCTGCGGGACCCATACCATGGCCATCTTCAGGCACGGTATCCGCACCCTCCTGCCGGAGCATATCCAACTGGTTTCAGGGCCTGGATGTCCAGTCTGCGTGACGGCCATGGAAGAGATAGACAGGGCAATCAAACTGGCACAGGTGCCCGGCGTCATGGTGACGACCTTCGGGGATATGCTCAGGGTTCCCGGCAGTTCATCCTCTCTGAAAAACGAACAGGCCAAAGGGGCCACGGTCAGGATGGTCTATTCCACGGTCGATGCCCTGAAGCTTGCGACTGACAACCCCGAACGCGAGGTGGTTTTTCTGGGGATAGGCTTTGAGACGACGGCCCCCACGGTTGGCGCTGCCATCAGGACGGCCTATGAACAGAGGCAACGGAATTTCTCGGTGCTGTCCGCCCACAAACTCCTCCCTCCGGCCATGGATGCGCTTCTCTCGGGCGGGGACCTTGCCATTGACGGATTTATCTGCCCGGGTCATGTCACCACCATTATCGGCACCTCCTCTTATGAGAGGGTGGCGGAGCGCTATCATATCCCGTGCGTGGTGACCGGATTTGAACCGGTGGATATCTTAGAGGGGGTCCTCATGCTGGCGGAACAGGTGGAAGAGGGAAGGGCGGCGGTCGAGATCCAGTATGGCCGCGGGGCCAGCCCGGAAGGAAATCCGGCGGCCCTGCGCCTGATGGATGAGGTGTTTGAACCGTGTGATTCCCCGTGGCGGGGCCTGGGCATCATACCGCGAAGCGGCCTGGCGATCCGGGAGGGCTATTCAGACCACGACGCACGAATCCGATTCGATATCGCTGTGCCACCGGCCGGGGAACCGGCTGGATGTCGTTGTGCAGAAATCCTGAGGGGGGCGGCCCGACCGACGGATTGCAGGCTCTTCCGGAAGGTCTGTACCCCGCGTACGCCGATCGGTCCGTGCATGGTATCGAGCGAGGGGACGTGCGCGGCCTATTTCAAGTACCATGACGATGAAAAAGGATGAACTACCTTTGTTTGAGACACTCAACCTCCCGGATCTTCGAGAGAAACGCCGCGGCATGCTAAGGGCGGCCTCCAGCACGCGGCCTGCGATCTGGAGTGTGGAAGAGAAGGGGGTGCGGGCCGTAATCAAGGATTTCAGCGCCAACAGATTTCTTTTCAGGAATACGGCGGGCCGCTTCCTCATATGGAGGGAGGCGAAGGCCTACAGGAGACTGAAAGGGGTGAAGGGGACGCCGACTTTGTACCGGGTGATTAGCGGGATCGCCCTGGTCATGCAGGAGATCCCCGGGAGAAGCCTGGAGAACCTTGAACAGGAGATGACACTTCCTGTCGGTTTTTTTGACGAGCTGAATGAACTGGTGACCTGCTTCCACAGGAGAGGGCTGGCGCACTGTGATATGAAACGGGCACCCAACACCCTGTTGGGGGACGATGGGCGCCCCTATATTGTAGACTGGGCCGCATCCATCAGCGAGGAGGAGTTCCGATTCCCCCTCCTGCGCCTCATCTACCGGAGATTTGTGTTAGACGATCAGATGGCTGTGATCAAACTCAAATTGCGCCACACCCCTGAAACGGTGACCCCTGAAGAGATGGCGCGTTACGCCTATCGAAGCAGTGGCGAAAAATTCATAAGGGGCATCAGGGACAGGTTCAGAGAGATGCTGCAGAAGGCTGCATAGATCGCGTTCATCATATTGCGATGATCAGGCCTGGCACTCCTGGTCCAGAGCGACCATAATGACCTGGGCGACCCCCCTCCCGATCGCCAGCCGTGTATTTCCATGGCCCAGGATAAGCCTTCCCTGTCCGCTGTTGGCAATCACCTCTATGATATCGCCGGGACGCAACCCCATGGAGGCCAGGCGGGCCCTGCGGGTCCTGCCCCCGGATATCTCCATGATAATCACTTTCTCCCCCGGCTTGGCCGCGGTCAGGGGCACCAATCGTTGTCTTCTTAAGAGACAGCCCGAGCACAAACCGTAGATATCCATCCTATGCTGAAGCATATGGAATCCGTATCTCGCGGCCACCTCCAACTGGCGTCTCTCAATGTTTTCGTCGGCAAATTCGACAATCTTACCGCATTTGGTGCAGATCAGGTGATCATGATGCCTGCCGAGATGACGATGCTCATACCGGATCGGTTGTCCCTCGAACTGCTTTTTCTGGGCAAATCCTAGCTCAACCATCCGGTTCATGCATTGGGCGACAAACACAGGGTCGAAATCATAGCCCTTTTCTTTTAGAAGGTGCACTATCTCTTCAAGGGTGATATGCGCTTCGGTTCCAAGAAAGACATCGATGATGTCGAGTCTTTCCTGCATCCGGTTCGCACCGTCTCCCTCTATGAGGGCCTTGAAATTGGCCTTTTCCAGATCATTATTATGTGTCATACGCGAACTTATTTAAGGTGCTCTTTTCCTGTAGATTTTTATTAATGTTTATCATTAAAAAATCCTATAAAGCCTTTGATACTATTAGACATAAACATACGCTCTCTGGCTTGGACGTCGGAATTCATGGAGTGAAATGCCGCCAGATTCGGGTCGTTTTCGAGCAGCAGGTCAATAGATCTTTTGATGGTAGCTTCGCTGCTCCCGCCCTGGCGGACAGATTCACCGATGATTTCCTCCCAATGGAGAAGCTGATCCCGGAATCGACTCAACATCGCATGGGAACTCCGGGCCTTGCCGAAGTGGGCGTACCGTATCGGTTGATCCTTCAAGTCTGACAGGACATCGAGGCTCTTCAGAAATACATCGAGAAAAAACCTTGGGGGCGTGGCCGGACGCAAATAGTCCAGACCGTCGAGGTTAAGATAGTTGCCTGCAGCCTCGCCGGCATAAAGCCTTTCTTGATAGCTGTAGGTGAGGTGGTGAATGGCATGGCCGGGTGTCTCTATCACCTTAAGTTCCTTGAGGTTCACCCCTGTATGCGGGATCAATTTTTCCCTGGGAACCGGCCTTGGCGGGCCGTATGCCCTGGCAACATCCCCCAGGATCTTCAGGCTGCCGGCCCAGAGTCTTTCCGGGTTGACCAGATGCCGGATCGCGTCTGCATGGCATACGGCCCGGGCCATCGGATATTCTTCCAGCAGCCGGGCCAGTGCCCCGGCATGGTCAAGATGGATGTGGGTGATAAGGATATAATCGACCCTGGTTAGATGTAGCAGGGAGAGCGACTGGATCAGCCGGTCAGCGCTATTGGCAGGGCCCACATCCACCAGGAGATTGAGATCGTCCCGGCAGACCCACGACCCGAAAAACGGGTTGAAGCCAGGCGTGTCCTGTCTTATTTCAATGAGCCGATCATTCATGTCCTCGTACCTGTCGCTCCTGATCTGCCGTGGGGCCTCGGCGACCCAGACGCCGGAACCCTTGATGATCCGCGGCCGACCCTTAAATTGCCCTGAATATAGTGATGTGGGACGTGAGAGTCAAGGCGTAGAATTCGTCCAGATAGTTGTTCACTCCATTGCGAAAACGTGATAAGAAAAGACCAATGTTCGAGTAATGACGTGGAATGCCCGTGTTTGAGGAGGGAGGAGCCTGTCCTTGGAAAATCGTTTTCCTGTTCTCATCGTCGAAGACGATCCAGTTTCGCGAATGCTTCTGGAAATGACCCTGATGAAGGCCGGGTATGAAGTGGTGTCCGCGAAGGACGGACGGGAGGCCTTGGCATGCTTCAATAGGCAATTCTTCCCCATTGTGTTTACCGATTGGATGATGCCGGAAATGGACGGGTTGCAGCTATGTCGCAGTATTCGAGAAAGTGTATCAACCGGTTATGTCTTTATCTTTCTGCTGACGGCCAGGGACTCTATGGATGACATGATCGCCGGCCTGGAGGCCGGGGCTGACGATTATCTGACCAAACCCTTTGACCGAGCAGAACTCTTTGCCCGGCTCAAGACGGCGATCCGTATTCTAAACCTGGAAAAGTCGTTAAAAGAAGCCAATGAAGCGATCCGAGTGCTGTCCATAACCGATACCATGACTGGGTGCTACAACCGCACCTATATGGATGCGCAGCTTCCCAACGAAGTGCAAAGGGCAATGCGGTACGGCCACCCCATTTCCGTAGTCATGGTGGATATCGATCACTTCAAGGAGGTCAATGACGCATACGGACACCAGGCCGGAGATCAGGCATTGAAGGCCTTTGTCGAAACAATGGGCCGGTCGATCCGCTCAGGAGTGGATTGGATAGCCCGTTATGGGGGAGAAGAATTTATCGTGGTTCTTCCTGAAACGGATTTTGAGAAGGCGCGACTCCTGGCCGAGCGACTCCGCACGACAGTATCGGAGCAAATCATTCTATATAAGGAAAAAGAGATTCGGATTACGGCCAGTTTCGGCGTTACAGGCCTTCCATCAGGTCAAGGGCTGACGGGTTCCATGGAGGACATCTCGTACGAGGTCATGATCAGTCTTGCGGACAAATGCCTGTATGCGGCCAAACAGGAAGGCCGGAACAGGGTCAGTGCAAGGCCCGTAAGAGAGGGGTCCTGAGATAATCCATGCGTGCGATCGTATTTGACGGCCATCTGCGGTTTGTGGGGGACTACCCGGTCCCCGAGGCGATGCCCGGTTGGGCGCGAATCAGGGTACTCAAGGCAGGGATCTGCTCGACGGATATGGAAATCACCAGGGGATACAAGGGATTCAAGGGGGTTCTGGGGCATGAATTTGTCGGGGTGGTCGATTCCAATGTTCCGCTTCGAAATGCGCCTGACTTGACTGGTAAGCGCGTTGTTGGCGAGATCAATGTCGGGTGCGGCAAATGTGAACAATGCCGCAACGGTCTGGAACGGCATTGCCCCCATCGGAAGGCCTTGGGAATCCTCGATTTGGACGGCTGCATGGCCGATTATTGTGTGCTGCCTCTGTCCAACCTCCGCGTGGTTCCTGTCTCAATGCCCGACAACAGGGCGGTCCTTGTCGAGCCGCTGTCCGCGGCCTTTGAGATATTGGACCAGATAGAGTTAACGGGATCGGAACGGGCGGTGGTATTGGGCGACGGCCGGCTCGGCATCCTCTGCGCATGGGCACTCTTAACGGCCCTTCCAGACGTGACGCTTATAGGTCGCCACAAGGTAAAGCTCGAAAAGGCACAGTGGCGTGAACTCAAGACCCGGTTAGAATTTCCAGGAAGGATGAGGGGGAGCGTCGATCTTGTCGTGGAAGCCACGGGTTCGCCTGCCGGGTTGGCTGATGCCGTGACCCTCTGTAGACCCCGCGGAACGGTTGTACTCAAATCAACGGTGGCAGCTGAGGTCAGGGTGGATCTGTCGACCGTGGTCGTCAATGAGCAGACACTGGTCGGGTCCAGGTGCGGCCGGTTTGAGGTGGGCCTGCGCATGCTGGCATCTCACCCGGATATGCCCCTGGAACGACTCATCTCCGCCGAATACCCTTTGACGCAGGCATTGGCGGCATTTGAACAGGTTCACCATCCCGATACATTAAAAGTATTGATTGACATGGCCGGAAAGGGATGAAAATGGCCGTTTCAGATTCAGCAGTACCTGGTTGTACAATAAGAGGAGATGTCTCGTCCGGGTTGAGAGGGAAAACACGACAAAAGCATTTTTTACAAGAAAAACTCCGTGTCTTCGTGAGACCGTCTGGGTTCTGGCTTGCCCACGTTAGGCATTTATAATTTTAGGCACTTTTCCGGGTCATCCGGGTTAGGTACACTGCCATGTTTACCGGTCTGATTGAAGGGTTAGGCAAGGTCAGCGGGATTCGACGTTCCCGGAATGAGATGAGGGTATCCATTATGCCCTCTTTTGATGCGACCGACTGCGAGATCGGGGAAAGCATTTCCGTCAATGGCGTATGCCTCACCGTGACTGAGAGACGTGAGGGCTCTCTGAGTATGGATGTTTCCGGGGAGACCCTTTCCCGTTCTACCTTACGTCTCTTGAAGGTGGGAGATGCGGTCAATCTTGAGCGGGCCCTCCGGCTGACGGATCGTCTGGGAGGACATCTGGTCTCGGGGCATGTGGATGGAATCGGCACGATCGTCATGAAGGATCAGTCAGGACAATCGTGGGTTATACGGATCAAGGTTGAAGAAGGCCTTTCACGCTACCTCATCGAGAAAGGCTCCATTGCAGTGGATGGGATCAGCCTGACGATTAATGCTTGTGAAAATGATTCCTTTGAGGTAAATATCATCCCTCAGACCGGCGTGGCAACGACACTTCTGAGAAAAAAGACAGGGGACCCGGTCAATGTTGAGACGGACCTTATCGGCAAGTATGTGGAAAAACTGTTCCTCAGGGAGGGGCCTGGCCGGGATGAAAAAAAAGCCTCGGGGATTGACCTCGATACCCTCGTTAAACATGGGTTCATCAGGTAACAGGTTGGTGAGAGGACCTGATTCTTGTGGCGCTATGTCAAGAGGGCTTGGGACGGCTCCCTGATGCCATTAATAATGACACAGTATGAATAAAGGATCTTGAAAATGCCTATTTCCAATATAGAAGACGTGTTAGAGGACCTGAAACAGGGTAAAATGATCATCCTTGTGGACGATGAGGGGAGGGAAAATGAAGGGGACCTGACCATAGCGGCCGAGAAGGTAACGCCGGAGGCCATCAATTTCATGGCTAAACATGGTCGTGGCCTGATTTGCCTTGCGCTGGAACCGGAGATCGTGGAAAAATTGGAACTTGACCAGATGGTGAACAAAAATCGTTCTCCTTTCCAGACGGCCTTTACTGTATCGATTGAGGCTGCCCGCGGTGTTACTACGGGCATCTCCGCTGCTGACAGGGCCCATACGGTTTTGACCGCCATAGCGGATGATGCAACACCCGAAGACCTTGTTCAGCCTGGGCATGTCTTCCCCCTCAGGGCCAGACGGGGAGGGGTCCTGTTCAGGACCGGCCAGACCGAGGGCTCGGTCGACCTTGCGCGGCTCGCCGGTTTGAAGCCTGCAGCAGTGATCTGTGAAATCATGAAGGATGACGGATGCATGGCCCGCTTGCCGGACCTCGAGATATTTGCCGGAGAGCACGGTTTGAAGATCGCAACCGTGGCAGATCTTATCTCTTACCGGATGCGAAAGGAGTCCTTTGTCCACAAGGCGGCAGACACAGTCCTGCCGACGCCTTTTGGCGAATGGAAGGCGATGGCCTTTGTCAATGACATAGACGATTACGAGCACCTGGCCCTGGTAAAAGGCGAGATAGATCCGGAGAAGGACGTGATGGTCAGGGTCCATTCCGGATGTCTGACCGGGGATGTATTCGCTTCCTATCGCTGCGACTGCGGGGAACAGCTGGAAACCGCCATGTCCATGATCCAGAAGGAAGGACTCGGCGTGATACTCTATCTCCAACAGGAGGGGCGGGGTATCGGCCTTGCGAATAAGCTGAAGGCCTATGCCCTCCAGGATCAGGGGTTCGACACGGTAGAAGCCAATGAAGAACTCGGTTTTGCTGCAGACCTGAGAGATTACGGGGTGGGGGCCCAGATCCTGGTTGCCATCGGCGTAAAGAAGATGAGGCTCCTTACCAATAACCCCAAGAAGATTATCGGATTGGAGGGTTATGGATTGCAGGTCACCGGACGGGTGCCTATTGAATGCATCCCGAGGCCTGAAAACATACGATACCTATCCACCAAGTGCCACAAGTTAGGACATCTTTTGAAGAGAATTGAGTAGTGGGTTTATCCGGAGGATCCATCTGAAAGGGGGAATTATGCCCAAGATAGTAGAAGGTCGACTGTCGGCCGAAGGTTTCCGGTTCGCCATCATCGTGAGCCGCTTTAATGATTTCATCTGCTCCAGGCTGATGGAAGGGGCCCTGGACGCCCTGGCAAGACATGGCTGCGAAGAAGAAAGCATGGTGATCATAAAGGTACCCGGGGCGTTTGAAATGCCTCTGGCGGCGAGAAAGATGGCCCGGACCGGACAATATGACGCGGTCATATGCCTCGGCGCGGTGATCAGGGGGGCGACTCCTCATTTCGATTATGTGGCGGCCGAGGTCTCCAAGGGCATTGCGAGCGTGGCCCTGGAGAGTGAAATCCCTGTTACCTTCGGCGTCCTGACCACAGACAACCTGGAGCAGGCCATTGAGAGGGCCGGGTCCAAATCCGGGAACAAGGGGTACGAGGCCGCCATGGCCGCCATCGAAATGGTCAATCTCTTCAAGGAATTGCAAATTCGCAATTCCTAAATTCCATCAATCCTAACTTCGCTTTTTGATGGTGAAATATGGGGAAGAGAAGACGTGCCCGGGAATTGGCTGTACAGATCCTGTTTCACCTCGAATTCAGTCATGATGATCCATCTGAGGTTTTTGACCTGATCTGTGAAAACTTCGATGCCCCGGAATCTATTAGAGAGTTCTCAAAGATGCTTGTCTTGGGGGTATGCGGGAAAATGGAGATCCTGGACAGGGCCATCAGCCAGGCATCCAGGAACTGGCGCATTGATAGGATGGCGCGTCTGGATCGATCCATACTGAGACTGGCAGCCTTTGAAATCATGTTTGTCCCCGAGATCCCTGCAAGGGTCTCGCTCGATGAGGCCGTGGAAATCGGCAAAAAATTCGGGAGCGAGGATTCGGGCAGATACATCAACGGCGTATTGGATAATATCTACAATACCCTAATAAAAAATGAATCCAACGAAACTGAAACAACAGAAGGCGTGACAGAAGATGAAATATAACCCACAGGAGATAGAGCTTAAATGGCAGTCGAATTGGGAACAAAATAAGATTTTCAGATCAATCGAAGATATATCTAAACAAAAATATTATCTTTTGGAGATGTTCCCTTACCCCTCCGGCAAAATCCACATCGGCCATGTACGCAATTACACCATCGGCGACGTGGTGGCCAGATACAAACGGATGTGCGGCAAGAATGTCCTTCACCCCATGGGTTGGGACGCATTCGGCATGCCGGCGGAGAACGCGGCCATAGAAAACAAGACCCATCCTGCCCGATGGACCTACGATAACATCGCTGCCATGAAAGCCCAGCTCAAACGAATGGGCTTTAGCTATGACTGGGACCGGGAACTGGCCACCTGCGATCCTGAATATTACCGATGGGAACAGTTGGTATTTCTGAAGATGTATCAGGAGGGACTGGCCTATAAAAAGAAGACCTTTGTCAACTGGTGCGACAAGTGCCAGACGGTGCTGGCCAACGAGCAGGTCGAAGATGGGTGTTGCTGGCGTCATCCCGACGTGGAAGTAACCATCAAGGAGATGGATAGCTGGTTTCTCAAAATAACACACTATGCCGATGAAATCCTTGGGTATTGCGAAAAGCTCCCGGGATGGCCTGACCGGGTACTCACCATGCAGCGGAACTGGATCGGAAAGAGTTATGGCGCCATCATCCGGTTTCCCCTGGCAGGTTCGGATGAGGTCATCGAGGTCTTTACGACGCGCCAGGATACGGTGTTCGGCGCCACCTTTATGTGTCTGGCCCCGGAACATCCGCTGGTAAAGGAGATCATAAAGGGACGTCCGGAAGAACAGAAGGTTCTGGATTTTGTTGAACATACGCTCAAAATGGACACCTTCATGCGCACGGCGGAATTTACCGTGAAAGAAGGGGCCTTCACTGGAAGGCATTGTGTGAATCCGGTGACCGGTGAAGAGATCCCGATCTTTGTGGCCAACTTCGTTCTCTTTGATTACGGAACCGGCGCGATCATGGCGGTCCCTACCCATGATCAGAGAGACTTCGAGTTTGCCAAGAAATACCGCCTGAAGCTCAGGGTGGTGATTCAACCGATCGATGTAAACCTCGATGAAAACGCCATGACGGAGGCCTACGTGGGTGAGGGGATCCTGGACAACTCGGGTCCATTCAACGGTCAGCGGAACCTGGATGCCCTGGACAGCATCGCCGATTATCTGGAATCCAGGGGCATGGGACATAAGACTGTGAATTTCAGATTGAGAGACTGGGGAATATCCCGACAACGGTATTGGGGGACCCCTATCCCGATCATCTATTGCGAGAAATGCGGAACGGTTCCGGTTCCTGAAGAGGACCTCCCGGTGGTGCTCCCCCTGGAACTGGATATGAGACCCAACGGCGGATCTCCTCTCCTTTTTGAGACCTCTTTTTTCGAGGCTACCTGCCCGAAATGCAAAGGAAAGGCCCGGCGTGAAACAGACACCATGGATACCTTTGTGGAGTCTTCCTGGTATTTCGACCGATACACATGCCCGGGCTACGATAAAGGTCCCCTTGATCCGGAAAAGGTAGATTACTGGATGCCCGTGGACCAATATATCGGGGGGATCGAACATGCCATCCTCCATCTCCTCTACTCCCGTTTCTATACCAGGGTCCTGAGGGACTTTGGCTATCTCAAAATCAGCGAGCCGTTTACCAACCTGTTGACACAGGGGATGGTCTGCAAGGAGACCGAGGAATGTCCGGAGCATGGCTATCTTTATCCCACTGAGGTGAAGGATGGCAGGTGCATCTATTGCCAGGCCGAGGTCATCCGCGGCAACACGGTAAAGATGTCCAAGTCCAAGAAGAATGTGGTCGATCCACAGGAGCTGATCGACCAATATGGGGCCGATACGGTCCGGATGTTCTGCCTCTTTGCCTCGCCCCCGGACAAAGACCTGGAGTGGAGTGACCAGGGCGTCGAGGGGTCGTACCGGTTCCTCAATCGAATCTGGCGCTTGGTGACCCTGAATCTTGACAGCATCATTAGAGTATCGGTCTATGGAGGCGAGGGAACGCTTGAGGGGCAGATCAGGACATTGTATCGAAAGACCCACGAGACCATAAAAAAGGTGACAGCAGACATCGAAAACCGGTTCCATTTCAACACGGCCATCTCCGCCGTCATGGAGTTGGTGAATGATGTGAATCAGTTCCTGAATAGCAACCAACAGAAGGATGACAGGGCCTGGTCGGTCGTCAGGGAGGCGGTAGAGGCGACCGTGGTGCTGTTGTCCCCGGTGGCGCCCCACATCACCGAAGAACTGTGGCAGATGCTGGACCATGACAAACCCCTGATTGAGGTCTCCTGGCCGGCCTACAATGAGGCGGCATTGCAGGTTGAGACAAGACAGGTCGTGCTCCAGGTGAACGGAAAGGTGCGAAACCGGATCGAGGTGCCCGCCTTTTATGATGAGAGGGCCATCGAGGAGGCCGCCCTGGCAGACGAAAGAGTCCGGCAATTTGTCAGAGGGAAAGAGATCAAGAAGGTTATCGTTGTTCAGAAAAAACTGGTAAACGTGGTGGCAAAGGATTGAATGTTGAAAATTGAAGATTGACGATTGAAAATGGAAGATTGACGGATTCGCATCTTATGGCTTATCCGGCCTGGGAGATAGCTGGCCGCGGGAGACAGGAAGGATATAATTTTAGACATGACTAAAGGGAGTTGTCTCAAATATTCAATATTCAATATTCAATATTCAATCCTCTTAGCCCTGCTCTGGATGTCCGGATGCGGGTATCAACTCCAGGCTACGAAACAGCCCAAAGGGATCAGTATCCCGAGTCTGGCCATCCCTCTGATGGCAAGCCCTTCATCGTCACTGGGCTTTGAGGGCGATTTTACCATGATGATCCGCAAGGAATTTGTCAGTTACTCCCAGATCCCCCTGGTTTCGAAGGACCAGGCGGCATTCCTCCTTATTGGGAATGTGAGGGAGATCAGGACTGAGCCCCTCAGCTATAAGGTAACCGACAATACGTTTGAGCTAACCAGTTCTCGATGGCTCAAGATCAGACTGGCAGCCAAGCTGATGAACAGGACCACAGGAGAGGTCATATGGGATGATGAGGCGATGGAGGAAAAGGCCCCTTTTACCGTTGATTCCGACCCGCTAAGGACGCAGTATAACCAGAGGAAGGCGGCCAAAAGGATCGCCCAGTTACTGGCCGAAAGGATCTATCTCCGGACCATGGAACGATTCTGATGCCAGCCGATCTCTCCCCTGAACAGATCCTGGACCTGTTGAAACGCGGCCGGTTAGGCAAGGTTTATCTTTTCTACGGCCCCGGAGAATTTCAAATTGAAAAGGTGTTGAGCGAGGTTCGCGAAACCCTTATTCCCGAGTCGGCCCGGGATTTCAACCTCCAGATCTTCTATGGCGGCGAGACCACACCCCCCGCAGATATCACCGATGCGGCCTGCTCTCTGCCTTTTTTGTCCCCAAACCGGCTCATCATTGTCAGGCGGACGGAAAACATCCCGGGATCGGCCCTTGAATCCTTAATCCCATACATAGAGAATCCTGTAGAATCCACCTGCCTGATATTTATATCTTCAAAAACTGACTTCAGAAAAGAATTCTATAAGAAGATCAGGGCGGCTGGCGGCGCTGTCCATTTCAAACAGCTTTACGACAGGCAGGTGATGCCCTGGATAAAGCGGTTTGCCGGCGAGCTGGGGTTGAACATTACAGAAGACGGGTGCGCCTATCTGCAGGCCATCGTCGGGAATCGGTTACGGGATCTGTACACTGAGATGGAGAAGCTCTATCTCCGCCACGGGAGCAAGACGGTGGGGGAGGCAGAGGTAAGGGAACTCGCCATCAATAGTCGTATCTACACGATTTTTGAATTAATGGATGAGATATCGCTCAGGCGACGCGCAAATTCCCTTGCAATATTGAACAGGTACCTGGAAGAGGAGGGGCGAGATGCAGTATTCGGGATCATCGGGATGCTGAACCGGCAAATTCGTCTGATTATTCAGGCAAAATCCATCACTGACAAGGGTGGAAGATCCGCCGATGTGGCTAAAAAACTTCAGGTCCAACCCTTTCTGGCGAACAAGGTACTTCAGCAGGCGCAGAACTGGCGCATCGGTGATCTTGAACATGCCTTACACCTGCTCTACCACGCCGACAGACATCTGAAGTCGGGCTCTCAACCCCGTCTCATCCTCGAACACCTGCTCCTGTCGTTCTAGGAAGACCCGGGTACAATACAGAGGCGAATCATCCTTCAGAAACGGCAAGCCGCTTGATCCCGCGCGCCAGGCGGGAGACCTTTCGGGATGCCTGGTTTTTGTGAATAACACCCTTGGAAGCGGTCTTCTGGATGACGGAAACAGCCGCCTTGAAGCTCTGTTGGGCCTGTTCTGCCGAATTGGCAGCGATGGCGGTTCTAACCTCCTTAACCGCCTTTTTGACCCTTGTCTTGTAACTCTTGTTTCTGACTCTCTTAACTTCGTTCTGTCGCGCCCTTTTGAGGGCTGATGGATGGTTTGCCAAATCCGGGTCTCCTTGTACGATCTAGTTGGTGGCACCTAAGCCCATGTTGCTGCTGTTTCGTCTCAACAGCTGAATTTATAAATTTAAAAGAAGTTGACTTCAATGTCAAGAAATTTTTCCACGCTCGCAAAACAACCCAATCCTGAAAACAGGAAGCTTGGCTATGCCGCCGGAGTCGTCGGTTTTTTTACTTTTCTGAGCCGTGTGCTCGGGCTGGTCCGTGATATGGTCATCGCAGGACTTTTCGGCTCCGGACTGGCTGCGGATGCGTTTTTTGTGGCATTCCGCATCCCCAATCTCCTTAGGCGCCTCTTCGCAGAAGGCTCTCTCACCATTGCCTTCATCCCGGTCTTTACAGAGTATCTCACCCTAAAGACAAAAAAGGATGCCTTTGACCTGGCGAGGGTCGTATTGACCATTCTATCCATCATTCTGGCCCTGGTGACCCTCTTGGGCATCCTATTTTCCCCATGGATCGTCCGTATCCAGGCATTTGGTTTCGGGAGTTCCGGTATCAAATACGACCTGACCGTTCTTCTTACCAGGATCATGTTTCCCTACATCTTCTTTATCAGCATCGTGGCCTTCTTCATGGGGGTCCTCAATTCTCTCCGGCGTTTTGCAGCGCCGGCCGCCGCCCCCATTTTTCTGAATGTCGGCATCATCGCCGCCGCATATCTGATCTCTCCCCATTGTGCGGCCCCCATTGTGGGCATTGCCATCGGGGTGCTGATCGGCGGTGCCCTCCAGGTCGGACTACAGATCCCGTGCGTCATCAGAGAAGGCCTCACATTGCTTCCCAAATGGAACCCCAATCATCCTGCGCTCAAACGGATCGGCCTTCTCATGCTCCCGGCGGTTTTTGGTTCTGCCGTGTATCAGGTCAACCAGTTCATAGGAACACTCTTGGCGACATTTTTGCCGGAAGGGAGCGTTTCATGGCTCTATTATGCAGATCGATTGGTTGAATTTCCCTTAGGGATCTTTGCCATCGCCATCAGTACGGCCGCGCTTCCCTCCCTCTCCACACAAGCGGCCAGGAAGGATCTGGCTCAGTTTCAGAGTACCCTGAACCATGCCCTCTGCCTCGTCTTTTTTATCACCCTGCCGTCCATGGCGGGACTGATCGTCTTAGGCAAACCGATCGTCCAGATTTTTTTTGAAAGGGGCGCCTTTGATGCACACGCATCGATAATGACAGAACGCGCCCTTTTCTATTACGCCCTGGGCCTCTGGGCATTTTCCGGGATCAGGGTGATGGTTTCCGCCTTTTATGCCCTCCAGGACACAAAGACGCCTGTAAAGGTGGCGGTGATCGCCCTGGCGATCAATTTAGGGTTAAGCCTGTTGCTGATGGGGCCTCTGAAACACGGGGGGCTGGCCCTGGCCCTTTCCATCGCGTCTTCTGTTCAGCTTTTCCTTCTTATTTTTCTTTTAAAAAGAAAAAGTTCAGTTATAAATATCAAGCCGGTTCTTATATCTTCAGCCAAGTCTGCCCTGGCCGCCTCCCTGATGGGCTTGGGCGTGTATGGGTGTCTCGCCAGTTGGCTGACTGCCGATCCGAAAGCAGGGTTATCCAGGATGGTTATTCACCTGGCCGCCCTTATCGTAATCGGAATGATCATCTATTTTGGCGTCGCCCGGGTCCTGGGCTGCAGGGAGATCCGATCAATCCAGCAGATATTTTGGCGAAAGACGCGGAGAAAGAGCCGAAGCGCTGCATAAGACACAAATCAGGAGCAACGTGTATATCCACAAAATTATGGAGATGGCGCCCCGGCAGGTAGCCTTGAATGACATCGACGATTCGCCAGGACCCTGTTGCATGAGTTTCGGGTTCAATCTGGATCCCCTGATCCAGTCCATCCAGCAGGTCGGTCTCATCAACCCGCCCATACTGAAAAGTGACCCGGAAGGTTTGACCATCATTGCCGGCTACCGAAGGATCATGGCCCTCAAGGAATTGAAGGTCGAGACGGCTGCATGCCGGATCATCTCCGAGCATGACGGCATCCTCCCCCTTGAATGCCTCCTCTTGAATCTCCATGACAATCTGGCTACAAGAATCCTGAATGACGTGGAAAAGGGGATGGTCTTGAGTCGCCTTGACGCCTGGGTTTCGCGGCAAGAAATTGTGGAGCGCTACATGCCCTTGCTGGGACTTCGATCTCACGAAAAAAACTTCCGCTTCTTCCTGGAAATGGAAAGGAATTTTGGAGCAAAGATCAAGACGTTTGTTGCAGAGGGGAGGCTCTCATGGCAGGCCGTAAAGATGGTTTCAGAGATAGATGCCGCATCCAGATCAGCCATTCTGAAACTGATTTCAGAATTAAGACTAAACATTAATCAACAATCACAATTTATTGACTACATAGTTGATTTATCTTTTATTGAAGGTAAATCCATCCCTCAGATATTGGGGGAGGAAGAGCTTAATGCCATATGTACAGACACGCATATGAACCGGCCGCAGCAGGCAAAGGCCATACTCAACAACCTGAGGACTCGACGTAATCCGTCTATGGTCAAGGCCGAAAAAAGATTCTCCAGGGCGGTTTCTGATCTGAATCTGCCTGATGGGATACAGATAAGCGCTCCACCTTTTTTTGAGGGAGAGTATTACAAGTTGGAGATTTTTTTTAGGGAAGGGCAGGACCTGAGAACCAAGCTTGAGGGCCTTGACCGCATACGGGGCCTGGGTAAACTGGGCCATCCATGGAAGGGAAGTCCCGAATGAGCGCGTTCACCATCGAGAGGATCTTTCAGGACGAAGGGGCCTCGACATATTCTCTCACCCGGCGCATCTTGGCACAACTTCCCGGTGTGCCTGTTCACTCGGTCAGTGGGCAGGGGACTGATGAGCAACTCGCAACTGTTGAGAGGGGCAAGGAAACGCTCTATCTGCAGCGCTACAAAGGCGACTTTTTGAAACCCTGTCCCGGGACCCGGGAATATATCTGCTGCGGATATCAGATCCTCAATCTCGCGGCCAATTGTCCCCTTGACTGCAGCTATTGTATCCTTCAATCCTATTTCGTCCATCAGCCCTGTTTGCGGGTCTTTGTGAATCTGGAGGAACGGCTCCCGGATGTCCTGGATCTCATTGAGAGCCAGCCCGGCCGCATATTCAGGGTAGGGACTGGAGAGTTCACAGACAGCCTTGCCCTGGACCCGATGACACGTTGGAGCGACATGCTGCTGCCCCGGTTCTCCAGACTAAAGAATGCAGCTCTGGAACTCAAGACAAAGACGACCCGGATCAGCAGGGTGCTGGCCTCCAGGCACAGAGATCGAATTATCCTTTCGTGGTCGCTCAACGGCCCCCAGATCTCGGCACGGGAAGAAAAGGGGGCGGCAAGTATCCGGAGGAGAATTGAGGCTGCAAAGCAGTGTCAATCAGAGGGTTTTATCCTTGGCTTTCACTTTGATCCCCTTGTGCCGTATCCGGGTTGGAGGGATGACTATGCCAGAACGGTCGAGCTGTTGGACAGGGAAATCGACCCACGGGGCATTATCTGGATCAGCATGGGTTCTTTCAGATTCATGCCCGCCCTCAAGCCGATTATCCGTAAGCACCACCCGAAATCGGCCGTTCTCAACGGTGAATTTATTCCCGGCCTGGATGGGAAAATACGCTATTTCAAACCTATTCGAATAGAGCTGTACTATTTCATGAGGCAACTTCTGGAAGCGTGGCATTCTGATCTGGGCCTTTACCTCTGTATGGAGTCGGATGAGGTGTGGCGGGCCGGTATGGGTTGGAGCCCCGGGACGTCGTCCGGGCTCCGCGAATATTTAGATCAACGGGTGGTAAAATTCTTCAACGCCGCCGGGCAGCCGACGTAGAGTTTATCATCTAAACGGGTTAAGCTTCACCCGGTCGCTATTTTTGGGTAGCAATCCACGGGGATCTATGGTAAGTTTCAACCTCTGTGCAATTTGCGTGGTGGAGCGTTGAATTGATAAGAGACAATAAGCAAACCGAAGCAGAAACAAGGAGATAAGACAGATGACATTAAGGGAACAGGTGGAGAGCGCCCTTCAAAAGGTTCGGCCATCGCTCCAGGCAGATGGGGGCGATGTGCAATTGGTTGATGTGGAAGAAGATGGTACGGTCAAGGTAAAATTACAGGGCGCATGCGCAGGATGCCCTATGTCGCAGATGACCCTCAAAATGGGGATCGAGAAGATCTTGAAGCAGAATGTCCCTGAGGTAACAGGGGTGGAGTCTGTGTAAACAGCAATTTTGCTCAAAGCCTTGTGTTGCTTTCAGGACGGCGGGTAAATGCGATCCTCCTATATCACCCACAGCCGCGTCGGCGGGTGATAAGAGTGCCGCTCGCTGGGCTATAACAGGGCGAGTGAATCGGAATTGCTGCGGTATTAAGGGATGTCATGCATTCGGTCTTTCGTGTCTGACAATTTATCGCCTTTCGGCGTCAATGCGTGATCAAAGTCAGGCTCCGGACGCATGACGGGCAGGATGACCCCGGGTGTAAGCGGGTTCATCGTTTGTTGGAACAGATAACCGTGTAAAGGAGCAGCTATGGAGATTAAAAAGGTTGGCGTTGTTGGCGCAGGGACTATGGGAAACGGCATTGCGCAGGTTGCGGCACTGATCGGCTGTGATGTTGTGATGAGGGATGTCAAGGACGAATTTGTCGATCGGGGGATGAAAAGTATCGACCGCTTTCTTTCCAAAAGTGTTGAAAAAGGGAAGATGGATGCAGGTCAAAAAGACAGTGTTATGGGCAGAATTCAGGGCACCACAGATCTGGCGCTCATGAAGGATGTGGATTTTGTAATTGAGGCGGTTCTTGAAGACCTGGATTTAAAGAAAAGCGTTTTCAGGGAACTTGATGATCTGTGTCCGCCGGAGGTGATCCTGGCCTCCAATACCTCGTCCATGTCTCTGACCGAAATCGCGGCAGCCACCAAACGGCCGGAAAAGGTATGCGGGATGCACTTCTTCAATCCCGTACCGTTGATGAAGCTCGTTGAGATCATCAGGGGTTATTCAACCAGTGATGAAACCGTGGCAGCTACAACGGCGCTCGCACAGAAGATGGGTAAAATCACAGTGGAAGTCAAGAAAGATTCTCCCGGATTTATTGTCAACAGGATCATGATTCCTCACATGATAGAGGCTATCAAGATCGTTGAGGAAGGGATCGCGACTCCGGAGGATGTTGACACGGCGGTCAAAAACGGCCTCAATTATCCGATGGGGCCGTTTGAATTGATGGACCTGACCGGCATCGATATCTGTTACTTTGTTGCCGAGTATTTTTATAAGGAGTTGAACAAGGAGTCCAAATGGGTTTCGCCCAACCTCCTCAAGACCATGATTCGGGCAAATAGACTGGGCAGAAAAACAGGCGGAGGTTGGTACGAATACGGCAAGTAACGCTCGATGCCATCCCGTTCATTCGGTATGAAAAAGGCAGTTCGATGCGAACTGCCTTTTTCGACTCCGGTGAGAGAAGGGGTAAATATTATTTGTTTTTATGACGCATTTTCTTGCGGAGCTTTCTGTATTTGTGCTTTGTAATTTTTTTTCGACGCTTTTTAACCACACTACCCATTCGATACAACCTCCGTTCGATAATTTACGAGGAAAAGGGATTTGATTTGGATTCAGGATCGATCACTCGTTGTAGTGAGACGGTCTCTACCAAATTACAAGGGAATATGTCAACGTATATTTTCAAAGGCAGGATCGTATGTGGATTTTCTATAAAATTCTATCTTCGAATCTAAGTTTACATAATATACATTATCAGACATTTATTCCACGATTTTCCGCCTTCCACCCATGTAGCCCTTTCTTCCGTTGTTCCTTGCTCTCGTAGAGCCGCCTGTCTGCCGCGGCAACCAACTCCTCGGCCGTCAGAGTATCCGAAAAACCCGCATACCCTGCGCTTGCGGTCAAACCACACGCCTTCTCAATTCCGTTCCTTATGCGCATGGACATCATCTCTGCGATCGACGCATCCGCGTCTATGAGTATAGCGGCAAATTCGTCGCCGCCGTACCTATAGCCTGAATCCACATCCTGCCTGACGCTGCTTCTGATGACCTCCCCGACCTTCTGAAGGAGTTTGTCGCCGGCCAGATGTCCAAAATTATCATTATATTGTTTGAAGCCGTCCAGATCGAGAAGAATCAGGGCCAGGTTATATTCCTGTCTTTTGGACCTCACCATCTCTTCCTTGAGGCGGACGTAAAAATGCCGCTGGTTGTAGAGCCCGGTCAGGGAATCGGTAATGGACAGCCTGTTGAGTTCGTGGCGGGTGTTCCGCTCAATGATGGCCCGTTTTATCTTGGCCTCGAGTTCCTCAATCCCGAACGGCTTGTTTACGAAGTCCGTGGCCCCCGCATTGACCACCTCCACATAATTAAACTCCTTTGAATGCCCGGTCATTGCAATGGCGCAGACGTTCGGGTAGTTGCTCTTGGTCTGGCGGATCAGTTCAAGGCCGTCCACATTCCCAGGCATACGGATATCTGTCAGCAAAAAGGTGTACTCTTTTCCCGCAAGTCTTTCCAGCGCCTCCTCCCCGGATCGCTCCGCATCCGCTTTAAAGCCCAGCCGCTCCAACATGGCAACAATCGGTTCCCTCACGAACTCCTCATCATCCACCACAAGAACGGCTTCATCGCTATAACGGATATTATCTGTTTCCATGGTCACATCACCCCTAAGGCGCGAAGATTTTGATTATCAGGCAGACTCGATGAGATCGGTTCTCCCCACAGGGAATTAAAAAAAGAACGTTTAACTTTAATTTTTACTAAAGTTCCTATCATACTGTCATTGCCGACGAAATTAACAATTTTATGGGAATCTGTTCGTCCCGAGAGCTGATGTCCTCGCTTGCTTCCGCCCTCCACCAGAATGTCTACATCCTTCCCTTCAAGTTCCTTGTTTTTTTCAATCGTTATGCCTTTTTGGATGGTCTGGAGGGTGTTTAGTCGGGAGGCCTTTGTCATCTCATCGATTTTACCACCCATTTTGTCTGCGGCGGTCCCCCTTCTATCGGAATAGTTGAATGAAAAGAGAGAATCAAACCTGACCTGATTGATCAGGTCCAAGGTCTGATCGAAATCCTTGTCTGTTTCCTCGGGGAAGCCTACCATAACATCGCTGGTAATGGCAATATCCGGCTTAACGGCCCTTAGTTTTTGAATCAGCGTCATGTAGTCTTCCCGTGTATACCCCCGTCGCATGAGCTTGAGAATACGGTTTGCCCCTGCCTGAAACGGGAGATGGATATGCGGACAGAGGTTCTGGATATCTCCGAAGCAGGAAATAAGATTATCTGAGAGGTCCTTTGGGTGTGAAGTGACAAAGCGGAGTCGCAACAGCCCGCCCAGTCTGCTCAGCTCGTGCAAAAGGTCTGGAAATCCCCATCTCTTGTTGCCCTGCCCTTGCCAAATATAGGAGTTTACGTTCTGCCCAAGGAGCGTAATCTCTTTGACCCCATCGGAGAGGAGATTTTTCGCCTCGGCGACTATCTCATCGGGGGGTCTCGATATTTCCCGTCCCCGGGCATAGGGAACAATACAGTAACTGCAGAAGTTATTACACCCCTCCATAATGGAGATGTAACCCGAAACCTTTCCGTGGAAATACCCCTGGCAGGGCGCATGACCGGGAGGGCCGAAATCCAGCCCAGTGGCGACAATTTTTCCCGACGGATGATCGATTCTCTTCAGGATCTCTGGGAAGCGGCATAATTCCCTCGGGCCCATAACCAGGTCCAGTTGAGGGAATCGTTTGAGCAGCTCGGCGCCTTTCATCTGGGCGAGACACCCGACAATTCCCAGGAACCTGTGCGGGTTCGCCGCCTTGATGGCGGAAACGCGTCCAAGAAAGCTGTATGCCTTCTGCTCAGGTTTGGCCCGTACAACACAGGTATTGATGAGAATGACATCGGCCTGTTCGGGCGTGTTTACCGCGACAAGGCCGTTATTAATTAGGGACTGGGCCAGAAAATCAGAATCGTATGCATTCATCTGGCAGCCCATGGTTTTTATATAAAAGCCCCGTGACACGAGTTCACCTTTATATGGACGCGCTCAGGATGTCTGATGCGTCTGAAGTCTGTCCTGGTTCAATTTTTTCGATTGGTTAAATTTGAGCAATTCTCATTATAGCTCCCACATTAGACTCTATGTCTGTAACTTCTCTGAAACATGCGGAGAAGTTAGGCCTTGTTCGTTTGAATCCTATCACAAAAAACAAGAAATTTTTTTGCCTCTTTGTGGCTCTGTGCCTCTGTGTGAGATATTTTTGGTTGCGGGTATGGCCCGCATTAGGGTAAATATGTTTAGCAATGTAAATTTCTTGAGAGCGTTACTTCAAGTCATTTTTTGGATGTGAAGCCCTTCATCATATTTCAGGGACGCCAGCAACTCTAAGACGGTTTCCTCGCATCCCGGCGAAATGGAAACCTCTATCCATGCGGCATAGGGATCCAGTGTCGTAACCATGGCCATCCCGTCGTACGATTCAAGGGTGAACCGGATATACCCTATTTTCTCACGATCTACACGAAAGACACACCTTATAAGTGACGATTGGTGATTGTCGGTTGTCGGTTGAAATGTCATGCTCATAAATTTTGTGTGAAATCTGGTTCTGGTTGCTGGTTGTTCATTAATGCTCACTCCTGTGGGTTGTCCCCCCCCACATGAGCTTGGTCCTGAGGATCTCAAAATAGCTGTGATCCGGGGATTTGAAAAGGGTGATCTTCCCATCCGATTTACGAATGGTCACCACGTCCTCGTGATGCAGATCAAATCCCACCTGTCCGTCAAAGGTCAGGACGACAGTTTCTTCACTCTCTTTCCCCAGCTTGATGTCGATCACCGCCCTGTCCGGGATAATGATCGGGCGGTTTGTCAATGTAAACGGGCAGATCGGGGTCAGGACAAAGCTCTCAGACGTGGGGTAGAGGATCGGGCCCCCTGCCGACAGGTTGTAGGCGGTCGAACCGGTCGGGGTGGCTATGATGAGTCCGTCGGCCCTGAATGTCGTGAGGAAATTGTCGTTGATCGTGACATCAAGATCGATGATCCTGGCCAACGTGCTCTTGTTGATAACCACGTCGTTGAGCACCTGAAATTGGATGACCTCTGACGCATTCCGCAAGACCTTGGTCTCTAACATCACCCGGGTTTCCATATCGAGACCGTCCTGGATCATGGTCTCGACCACAGGATAAAGCCGGTCCAGGGGGATGCAGGTCAGGAACCCGAGACCCCCTAAGTTGACCCCCAGCATGGGAACCCCGTAGCGGCCAACGCGACGCGCCGCTCCCAGCAGGGTCCCATCCCCGCCCAGGACAACCACCCAGTTCACATCGTTCGGGATGGCAGACGACTCTTTGAAGGTTCCGTTCGCAGGCCCTTTGGCATACATCTCCTCTGAAAAGACCCGGATGTCTCTCTTTTTGAACCATGCACTGAGCCTTTCGGCCTCTTCTCTTGCCGGATCGTGATGATGCTTATAGATGATTCCGACCGATTGAGAAGCCATTGCGCTCTCCGCTACGCCGTCACAAAAAGGGGAACGAGATCAAAGCGGTTGACATCCACCAGCCCCTTATCAGTCAGCTTGAGTTCGGGAATCACCGGGAGGGCCAGAAAGGAGAGGGCCATAAAGGGTTCGTCCAATGGGCAACCCAGCTCGGCAGCGGCCCTCTTGACAATCTTGAGCTGTGGGACCAGCGTTTCGAGGGGCTGTGCGGACATCAGGCCGCCGATCTCCAGGGGCACGCTCGCAAGCGTCTCGTGCCCCCGCACCACGGTAAGGCCGCCCCCCATGTCTCTGACCACCTCGACGGCCCTGCAGATCTCCTCATCCGTGACGCCGGCAACGATTACATTGTGAGAATCATGGGCAACGGATGAGGCGATCGCGCCTTCCTGAAGTCCAAAACCACAGACCAGGCCCAGTCCGATATTGCCACTCGCCGTATGTCGCTCCACCACCGCTAATTTCAGCAGGTTGTCTTCAGGGGCGGTCTTTACGAACCCGTTTACCGATGGGACGGATTCCATGCGGGTGCGGGTAAGGATCTGTCCGGGCACCAGTTCGATAATCCGCGCCCTGCCACCGCAATGCGGAATGCGAAAATCATCAGGCTTCAACGGGGCGATACGTAACGGCCCCCCTGGTTCAAAAGAGGAATCAGAGCGATTCCACTCAGGGGCCACCAGTTGGCCGTCCTCGACCACCTGTCTGCCGTCCTTGTAGACCCGGGCTACATCGAATTCATTTAGATCATTCAAAATGACTATATCCGCTCGATACCCCGGGGCTATGGCGCCCCGCCGACGGAGCCCGAAGTAGGCGGCCGGATTTAGTGTAGCCAGGCGGATGGCCGTCACCGCATCGAGACCGGATCGAACCGCTTTTCTCACAACAAAATCAAGGTGTCCTCGATCCTGGATATCCTCTGCGTGAAGGTCGTCTGAAACGAAACAGAACCGATCCGAATTCCTGTCCGTAACCAGCGGGAGCAACGCGTCCATATTTCTGGCCGAGGTCCCCTCACGGATCATGAGCATCATCCCGTTTTCCATCTTTTCAAGGGCCTCCGGGCGAAGGGTCGATTCGTGATCCGAACCGATGCCCGCGCTCAGGTATGCCTGGAGATCATAGCCTGTCAGCATGGGGCAGTGCCCATCCACCACCCGGTCCTGGAAGAGGACGATCTTTTCAAGGACCTGGGGATCTCCCATGAGGACCCCCGGGAAATTCATCATCTCCGCCAGTCCCAGGATGCGAGGTTCTTCTAAGAGTTCCTTCAGATCGGAGGCGGCCAGGGAGGCCCCCGAGGTTTCCAGATGGGTGGCCGGCACACAGGAGGGGGCCATAAAAAAGATATCAAACGGGATATCGGCGCTCTCATTGAGCATATACCGGATCCCTTCAAGGCCCATGACATTGGCTATTTCATGGGGATCCGCCACGATTGCGGTGGTCCCGTGAACCAGAAGCGCGGCCGCAATACGGGAAGGGGAAAGCATGCTGCTCTCTATGTGCAGGTGGCCGTCAATGAGTCCTGGAACGATCCATCGGTTGCTGACGTCAATCTCCACTTTTCCATGATAGGGAAGGCCCAGCCCCACAATGACGCCGTCCGAAACCGCCACATCCCCTTCCCGGATTTTACCGGAAAAGAGGTTGACCACGCGGCCCCCTTTCAGGACCAAATCAGCCGGGATCTCTCCCCTGGCAGCCAGTATCCTTTTCTTGAGGGATTCTATCGCAGCTTTCATCCTGCTATTCACCTTCCCTATCGCGTCACCTTTCCTACCACGAACCATTCCTCTGTCAAATCCGATGTGGTATCCACCAGAAGATGGATTATCCTCAAGTCAGGGTGGAGGCTTGCGAGGTCGTCCAGGTCTACGAGCTCGAATTTCTTTACATTGTTGGTATAAGCCTGTTCTGTCAGGGCGTTGGATTCGTAATTTTCTTTGGTCCGTTGCGAGATACGCCTGAGGGATACCTCTTTAGGACACTGGGTCTGTTGGATGACCAGTTCCATTCCATGCCTTGCCGCTACATCTGCCGCCCGCCTTCTAAGAGCCTGGGTCACAAATGTGGCGTCCAGGATAATGGACGTACCTTTGGCCGCCAGTTGATCCGCCATCCTGAACATTTCGTCATACACGAGGGTCCGTTTGTTCATATTGGAGGCGACCTTTTCATCGAAGATATCTTCGTTTTTGAGCACCTCCAGCCGGATCAGATCAGATCGCAGAATGGTGTATCCCTTCAGCCCGGCGATGACCTCCGTCGTCTCCGTCTTATACGATGCGGGCAGGCCGCAGGCAATGAGGACGGCCTTTGGCCCCAACTCATTTTTCATAAACCCCACAAAAGGTTCCTTCATAATATTACTCCTTTGGTCAGCAACTCAGTCACGCCGAGGCGTGATTCAATCCTAAAATTCCTGAATTCCTCAATCCCTAAATTTCTAAATCCCTATATACGAGGTTGCGAGCTGAAAGTATTTCCTGGCCGTTAAGACCGCCCTCTCCTTTTCCTGCTCGCCGATAGATGCATCATCCACTTGAAATCCATTTACTTTTCCCCGTACTACTGCCCGATAGACCTTGTAGAACGTTAGCAGGGCGTCCATCTCTTCTTCCCGGGCCAGGTCTTTGTAGTAATTCCAGAGGGTCCCGGCGAGGTCCGCCCCCCCGTGATATTCCAGGTCCATCAAAAGGAAGGCGATATCTGCGATGGTATCGCTGTAACGGAACCGATCATTGAATTCGATGCAGTCAAAGATAGGTAAGTCTTCTGTCAGGCAAATATGCTCCATATGAAGGTCGCCATGACAGTCCCTGATCCGGCCCTGGGCCACCCTCTCCATAAAGAGCGCCCGGTTGGACCGGTAGAAATCCTCTGTCCAGCCCTTCAGCGACCGGAACTGTTTCTCCGAAATGGTTACCCCGGTATATCCGCTGATCTGTTCGAAGTTTTCATCCGTATTGATCTTAAATCTTTCCGGCGCCCCGAAGGCATCGATCTCAGGGCTCCTCGCGGTGTTTGCGTGAAACGCGGCAACGACCTCGGCAATCTGCTTAAGATGATTTTCCCTTATCCCATTGCTGGGAAAGAGCGATTTCATGAGCCTGTCATCCGGTATCCGTTTCATCTTGACGGCGTACTCAACGGCCTCTCCCCCGGTTTTCCGCAGGGTGTGGGCTGTCCCCTGGAGGGTGACAGGGAGGACCCCTAAATAGAGATCTTTGCAGAGCCGCCTGTTAAGTTCAACCTCCCGGCGGCAGTAATATTTCCGTTTTTCAAGGGTGGAGAAGTCGAGAAAACCGAAATTGACGGGCTTCTTGACCTTATATACAAAGGCATCTGCCACAAATACGATGGAGATGTGGGTCTGCACCACGGCAACGCTCGCTGTCTTGTCAGGGAGGGCCGCAGGATCTTGAAGGTCCTTGATAATATCGTTCATGGTCTGTTCTCTGCCTCGCTGCTGCCGAACTGTCCGGCTACATACGCCGGCACATCGACCGTGCCCATGATAATCGGGTCTTGATGACAGTCAGACCCGCCCGTGACCATCAATCCTTCCTCCCGGGCCAACGCGATGTAGGCCGAGGTGGTCTCAGGGCTAAGCCTCGAATGCCAGCACTCCAGACCATCCAGAAAAGGAAGCATGGCCTCCCGGATGATCCGGCATTGTTCCACGACGGATGTTGTTAGGGCCACCAGGGAGGTCCCGTTGGGGTCATTGCCGTGGGCGAGCATCAATTTGCCCCCAGCTCCCCGGATCAGGCTGGAGGCCTCTTCGAGGGAAAGCGGCATCTTGGGCACATTGCAGGCCACCAGATAGCTGTCAAAGGCCTCCTGCCGGGTGGCAACAATCCCTTTCTTGACCATGTAGTTTGCAATGTGCGGCCTCCCAAAGGCGCCGTCAACCGTCTCTTCAATGGCCTCGAGGTCTTTCTCCGTGAAGGGTGCCAATCCCCTCTTTCTGAACTCCCGGTTGATTTTCCCGAGGATCTCTTCGGCTCGATGCCGACGATACGCGATCAGTTCCCCTATCTTTTTGGTGAGGGGAGAATCGTGGGTATCATATTGATACCCCAGGACATCCAGAGATACACGCTTCCCGTCCCTGTACCGGGGATGTGAAAAGACGATGTTGAGTTCTACCCCGGACAGATAGCGCATGCCGTATTCGGAGGCCAGGGATTCTGCTGTCCCCTGGCAGACGACATTGTCGTGATCGGTAATGGAAATCAGCCTGATATTCCTGGAATGGGCCTCCTTGAATATCTCGGACAGGGTCAGTTTGCCGTCCGAGCAGTTACTGGAGTGTATATGAAGATCAATTTTCATGGGTTCGAATCATGTCTCCCCCGAGCTTTAGGGCCTTCACGTTTGTGGACAGTTTGGAGGCGGGAAAAATGGTCTGAATGACCCCCTGGATATCATCGGCTGTTAAAGGGAAACGGGGGAGTGCGCAGAGTGCGCCCAGCATAATCATATTGAGGATGATGGGGCCTCCCAGATCCAGGGCCTTGTCCGTGGCGTTCAGCCAGTAAAGCCTCTGGCCGGCCTTTTCCAGGATGTCCCGGATCCATTTAGGATCGGGATATTCCACATCGCCCGCAATCACATTCAAGGGATGTATGGGCCTTGAGTTGGCGATAAAGACCGTTTCTTCATTACCGTATTCCTCCACAATCCGTAAGGTCTCCAGCGGTTCCAGCCCGACAATGACGTGGGCCGTGTTGGGCGGTATCAGCGGGCCGTAATTTCTCGTTTCAGACAGACGGATGTGACTCATCACGGCCCCACCCCTCTGAGACAGGCCGAAGGTCTCGCCGATGGTGACGCGAAATCCCTTCTTGATTGCGGCCTGACCCAGTATCTGCGATGCCAAGACATTTCCCTGGCCGCCGACTCCGGTTATGATCAGGTTCAACAGCTTCGTCATGGTTTTTTCTCTCGCTCAATAGCCTCCTGCGGGCAGATATCGGCGCAAACCCCGCACCCCACGCAGATGACCTCATCGATTTTCGCCTTTCCCGCCTCTTTATCCCATACGAGTCCCGGACAGCGAAAAACCCGGGTGCAATAGCGGCCGCACCCGCATGCCTCGCCCAGACACTGATCCGGATTGACGCGCATTCGATACGGGAACCCCCCTTGCCTTCCCTGGACCAGCGCGCATTTGCGTCGCATCACAAGGACCCTGGGCCCGGTCTCTTGCATCAGCCGGTAAATGGTCCGGGCCGCGTTTTCCATGTCGTAGGGGTCTCCCACCTCCACGTGAGCCCCCAAGGCGCGGCAGATCCCTTCGATATCGGCTGGAACGGTCGGCTCTCCCATGGCAGTGGCGCCGCTGCCGGGGTGAGGCTGGAATCCGGTCATGGCCGTGGCGCTGTTGTCTAAGATCAGGAGCAAGATATCGGATTGATTGAATGTGGCGTTGATCAGCCCGGGAAGGCCTGCATGAAAAAAGGTGGAATCTCCGACCACGGTGATCACCGGCTGATCAAAACCGAATCTATCGAGTTTTCCATAGCCGGAGGCAATGCCCAGCCCGGACCCCATGGCATGCACGGACTTCACCTGGCTGAACCCGGTGGGAAACAATCCCAGGCTGTAACAGCCGATATCCCCGGAGACAAAGCCATCCCGGTTGTCCCAGGCCAATGCCGTCTTGATGGCATAGTATGATCCACGATGGGGGCATCCGGGACAAAACCCGAATTCCCTTGGAGGAAGGACATCCTTTGTAAGTCCTTTAATCTTGGATTGATAGCCGATATTCTTCCATGAGATGTTAAGCAAATCTCCAAGGACATGGAGGATCACCGATGGAGAAAGCTCGCCGCACAGAGGGATGTGGCCTGATGCCCTGCCCATATATTCCTTGAGGCCGATCTCTTTACCGAGGTCCGCCCCTAAGGACTTGACGTTGTCTTCCAGGAATGAATCGATCTCCTCCACAAAGAGGATGCGGTCGCAACTGCGCAAATGCCTCTCTATGAGCCTCTTCGGGAGGGGCCAGGTGGTCCCCAGTTTCAAGACCCCTGCCCTTTCCTGCAGACCCAGGATCTGGATTGTCTCGGCTGCATAATTCCAGGCGCACCCGGATGATACCATAAGAATCTCCGGACTGTCCGGGCCTTCATAGCGGTTAAAGGGAGACGCCTCATAGAGCTCGGCCGCCTGTCTCAGCTTCTCGTACCTCGCCCTGTCCTTGACGACCACAGGAAATGTATGAAAAGGGGTGCCCGTGTTAAAGACAGGTTTCGTTTCGTTATCGGGGATCGCCCCGGTCCGGACATTGCTGCGGGTATGTGAGAGCCGGGACACGCTCCGGAGCAACACAATATTCCCGATGATCTCGGACAGCTCAAAGGCCCACCGGGTCATCTCCAGGGCCTCCTGGGGCGTGGCCGGTTCAAGCAGCGGGATCTGGGCCAGGCGGGCAAAGAGCCGGGCATCCTCCTCATTGGTGCTGGATATGCCGCCCGGATCGTCGCAGGTCACCAGGACCAGACCGCCCTTTGTCCCCGAGAGGGCAAGATTGGTCAGGAAGTCAGACACTACGTTCATGCCGTTCTGCTTCATGCTGGCCAGGGCCCGGCATCCGGCAAATGAGGCGGCTGCAGCGGCCTCAAGGGCTACCTTCTCGTTGACCGACCATTCAACATAGACCGGGAGGTCATGGGATGCCTGGATCAATGTCTCAATGATCTCCGATGACGGGTTGCCCGGATACCCTGCACAGAAAATCACGCCCCCCTCCAGGGCCCCCCGTGCAATCGCCTCGTTTCCCTGAAGAAGGAGTTCCTGTCCTCCGGCCTTTTCACTGATAATATTCATGCATCACTCGTTTTCCGTTGAACGATCAATTTCCGGCCCCCTGGCCCTGTCCCGCTTATTGCGGGCAGCCTCCTTTAGATGATCGAGGCTTGCGCCGGGCAGATCATCTGTTTCAAGCCAGCCCTCCTTAATGGCGCTCTTTAGAAGCTGTGACCCCGTATCTGTCCTTGCAATCACCGTGTTCCAGCCGTCGCGGCCTTCCGCCGTCCCCACTGAAATGTCGGACTGTTCAGCGGTCATGTCCTCACACAGGGAGCATCCTTTCTGGACCATGGGCCGGATATCTGACAGGGGAAAATCTCTCCAGCCGATTTGGGTCTGCACCTTGAATGCTTCAGACGGGGGGGGCGGGATATCTGATTTTAGTACAGGGCCTTCAAGTTTCTGCCCGGCCAGATACGCCTCCAGGCGTGGATAGTCAATGGCCCATGTGCAGAAAAGCCCAATTTTGAGCGACACCGCCCTGGCCCTCTCCTTGCCGTCCGGCTGCATTAGACGCATCCGGGCAAGGGCCTCCATCTGACAGGGCAGGCCTACCACCCCCAATCGGGAATGCCCTTTCTTGATGGCCGTGTTCATTACCGATAGACCCCCGGAAGCTGAATACCTGGAACCGCCGCAATCCAGGACCTCGGACCTCGTGTTTGCAATCCTGCCCTTCGGCGCAAAAAGGTCTCCTGCATCTGTCAGAACGGCCGAAGATATCGTCTCTTTTTCAAGGGCATAGATGAGAAGTGCGGATACAACGCCGCCATATTGCGACCTCTTTCGGATCGCTTCATCGGTTGACCGCGCCATCAGAATCTCCCTGCACACGCCGATGTCGTCGGTTGCCTCCCCGCTAATCGGGGATGTTTTATCGTAACCGGCCCTGGGACACATCTGAAGGCATCGGAATGTCCCGGCAGGGCACAGGTCCATCACCACGACTTTCCCGTCAAAGTAATTAAAATAGGGGCATAATCCAACGCAAGCCCCGCATCGGACACAAAGGCCTTTATTGATCACCTGGACGATTAATCGCCCCTGCCCTTCTGGATTCGGGATGTCCATCTCTTGTTGATTTCCCCTTATGAGTCGATTTTGGCGTTATCCCGATGGTGCAGAACACCATCCATGTCTTAAGAGTCCGTTACGCCTGGGTGAAACCCCGCCATGGTACTCTATACCTGGAGTTCACGGCTTGAGGACCTGTGGGTTAGGATTAATTGCCGGATCGCGCACATGCACGGAGGCGCATGTCATCCACCCGCCCAGCTTCTCACGCAACATCGGCGTATACTTATATCAGGGGGGGAGGCAGGTCAAGGTGAAAAGAGGGAAAAAGGTCGATAAAGGGGAAATGGAAATGACATCAACCCCCGGGTTTTAGGCACTGTCTGTTTCGCCGATTGCCTCGTTCTTGTAATAGCGGTAATAGGTAAAGACCCTTTTTATATAATGCTGGGTCGCCTTTATAGGAGGAATGCCTTGATGTTGCTTGACCGTGCTGCTTCCGGCGTTGTAGGCCGCTAATGCCAGTTTGATATCGTGGTTGAACTCCTCCAGAAGGCGTTTGAGATATCTGACGCCGGCATTCACATTATGCTCGGGGTTGAACGCATCCTCCACGCCCAATGCCTCGGCCGTTTTGGGCATTAACTGCATGAGCCCGGTTGCACCCTGGCTGGAAACGGCTTGAGGATCGTACCCCGATTCAGCCATGATAATCGCCTTGACAAGGGCCGGATCTACCAGGTAGCGGTTTGCAGCCTTGAGGATGATAGAATGATAAAGTCTGGATTTTTTCACCGAGGCGGCAGATATCTGGATATCCACGGTGGGCTCTTCTACCACCTCTTCATATTGAGGCAGGGGCCGGGGATTTTTCTCTCCAGAAGAACTGAATGCAAAGAAAGTGGAGATAAATACAATATTAAAAATCAAACCAATTTTTTTAAGTGAAATCGATCTTATAAACGCTTCCTCATTCATTGTTCAGCTCCTAATTTATAAAATATACCAAATTTAGTTATTATTCGAATATCTGTCAAGCGTTTTTGGGTGTTTAGAAAGACATGTCCCTTTTCTACCTGCTCGACTGTTTCAACAAATTCTGGGGCAGTGAGAGTTTCCAAAGGATTTTATTAAGTAAGCGTAACACGTTAGGCACGTGAAAAAACCAGGTGGGGGTTTCTTTTTCAAAGGACGCAACAAAGGATTCCACAGACCGTGGAACGCCCCCGTGGTCTTAAATACGCTTCGGAACAGGCAG
>CAYPDL010000032.1:0-25731 GCA_964409475.1 uncultured Desulfobacteraceae bacterium
CGATATTCGATATTCGGATTTTGCCTGAAGGGGGTTTCCGTTCAGGCACTAATTAAGCAAAACGCGGCCTCCGGCCCATAGGAACCTACCCTCCGGCCTGGAAGCCTACGGGCTGGAAGCGGCCCCGGAGGGAACGATGAAGGTTGATCTTTCCATGTTTTTACACTTTCTTACCTTCGTTTCCTTCTGTAAAAATTATTGATCCTGCAGGGCCATGATAACCGTGTGCTTGGTCGCGTCAAATATCTCCGCCCGAGGTGTCCAGCTGGTCTTTTTTGTCAGTCCACATGGTCTCTCACATAACCCGCAGCGTGTTCAGCTTTCATAAGTGATTATACGGTTTCCGTATATCTCCGAAAAACTGTGAAACTGACAACTGCCATTTTGGACAATTCCCAAAAGTGCTAACCGTATAACGCCGCATATGAATGTTATGCAGAAAACAGGATAAGCTCACGTAAAAAAGTGTTCTCTGTAGAAGCCCCTCCTCCTTGGTGACATCTTCGTCCTAATGGCGAAATCCCAAATACAGCCTTCATTCACTATCGAGGGCTGATGCGGAAACAATGGGGTTATGGGTTTACGATGGAGATTTGGCTCCCAACAGAAAAGGCACTCCTGTCAGGAGCGGAGTAGGGTGTATTTGAGGGGGTGCTCCAGGCGGATGCGGTTCATGGCTCATAGCTGATGGCTCATGCGTTAGTTATTTGGAATCATATTGAAAATTAAGCGAAGGTCAAGGAAAATCGCTCTCATTTTGAAAAAACCAAGGGGAGGGGGAGCGATCAGGGTTCAGCGGCCGGAAATGGCGGGGAGGCGGCCTTTGAAAGGGGTTTAAAAATGAGAAACAGGTAATATCTTGAAACAATGGATTATAAGTGATAAGGTTTTGACCCGGAATTTAAGAGAGGGTGTGCAAAATGAGACAAAAGGAATATAGTTTTGAGCAGGGGCCGATCCGGCCGCCCAACGAGGCGCGGAGTCTTCTCCTCCGGATAACCCGGAACTGCCCCTGGAACCAGTGCCGATTCTGCCCGGTCTACAAAGGGCTGAAATTTTCCCTCCGCACGGTGGAAGAGATCAAGGCAGACATCCTGACCGTGCGGGATATTGTGGATGATATTAAGGCGATTTCGTGGAGCCTCGGATACAGCGGAGCGGTCAATGATGCAGTGATCAACGCTATTTTAGGCAACGGCGGTCGCAGCGACGTCTATCGGGGTGTTGCCATCTGGCTCTATTACAAGACAGGGGCGTGTTTCCTCCAGGATGCGGACAACATGGTCATGAAGACCAGCGACCTGGTGGAGGTCCTTAAATTCTTGAGGGAAAGGCTGCCGGAAATCAGCCGGGTCACCACCTACTCCCGATCGCGCTCGGTGGTGCGCAAGTCCGTGGAGTCGTTGACGGAGATACGTCAGGCCGGTCTGGACAGGATCCATATCGGGCTCGAGACCGCCTATGACCCGCTTCTCAAGCTGATGAAGAAGGGGGTCACGGGGGCCCAGCATATCGAGGCCGGGCAGAAGGTATTGGCAGCGGGCATGGAACTCTCGGAATATGTGATGCCCGGACTGGGGGGACAGGAGATGTGGCGGGAACACGCCCTGGCGACCGCCCAAGCCCTGAATCAGATCAATCCCCACTTCATCCGGCTCAGGAGCCTTCGGGTCCCCAGTCGGATCCCGTTGTACGAGAGTCTGATGGACGGGTCCTTCATCATGCAGACCGATGACATGATTGCGGAAGAGATAAAGCTCTTTATCGAAACGCTGGACGGGATTACCAGCATCGTGACCAGCGATCATATCATGAACCTCCTGGAGGAGGTCTCGGGCAAGCTGCCGGAAGACAAGGAAAAGATGCTGGACGTGATCCGGCGATACCAGGAGCTTTCCGATATGGACCGGCTCATCTACCGGCTCGGAAGGCGGGGCGGGACATACGGCTCGACCGATGACCTGAAAAGAGACCCGGTCACGTATGGAAAGCTCAAGGGGCTGCTGCAGAATATCGAGGCCAAAGACGGGATGGCGGGCGTCGAAAGGCTGATTACCGATATGGTGGACCGGTACGTGTGAGGATTGGTGATTGACGATTGATGATTGGCGATTGATGGATTAAGGGATTGAGGGATGAGTTATTATCCGGTTTTTCTGCAGCTTGAGGGGATGACGGCCCTTGTGGTGGGGGGCGGCGGCGTGGCCCGGAGAAAGGTGGAGACCCTTCTGGCGTTCGGGGCGAAAGTATCTATTGTCAGCAGGGAGCTGGCCCCGGAGCTCAAGCGGTTGATTGATAACGGAGAGATACGTTTTTTAGGCGGGGAAATGGAGGATCGCTTTTTTGATGATGTCTCCCTGGTTATAGCGGCCACCGACGACGCGGGGCTCAATCACCAGGTCAGCGAGGGGGCCCGCAGCAGGGGTCTTCTGGTCAATGCCGTGGACCAGCCGGCCGATTGCACCTTTATCGTCCCCTCCATTGTCCGGAAGGGAGATCTCATGATTGCCATCTCCACATCCGGGAAGAGTCCGGCCCTTTCCAAGAAGATCCGGAAGAGGCTCGAGGCCCAGTTCGGGGATGAATATGCGGACTTTCTCAGCCTGATGGCCGGCCTGCGCAAGGGGCTTCTGACCATGGGACTCCCCCAGCCGGAAAACAGCCGGATGTTTCACGAGATCGTTGAGAGCGGCATCATCGAGGCCCTGGCCCGGGGGGACCGGGAGACCGTGGCGGCAACCCTAAAGCAGATCCTCCCGGCAGGTATGGATATACAGCCGATTCTGGATGAAATGTTATGACACTGAATTCCACGCGTCTGGGGCACTGGATACTACAAGCTGAATAGGGGATCGCTGTAACTGCTCATTACGAAGGCTTCGTCACCCCCGGGGATGAAAATGAAGTTACATGTCAACGTGTTATAAAAGGCTGACGCCTGAACTCCGAATAAGGAATTTCAAGGAATTTAGTTGTAAAACTTTTATAAAAGGCTCACACCTGAACTCCGGAATCCGCTAAAGGAGTCTACCCGTGAGGGTTTTATCCAGGGGGCGGAGGCGGTATTTTTATGGTAAATGAGTTGGTATGTACAATAACTTTAGGCATTTTAGGCACTTTAGCTCACTTTAGGCACTTTTCCGGGTTATCCCGGTTAGGATTCCCATGACATCTCCCTGGTTCAGCCTGGCCCTGGGTCTCTACCTCCTGGCGGCAGGCGGGTTTACGGTATTTATCATCAGGCAGCAGAAGTGGGCCTTCAGGTATTCCTTCTGGATTCTCGTGGCCGGATTTCTGTTCCATACGCTGTTTCTCGCATACGGCTACTACCAATTGGGGACGGCCCCGGTCCTGGATCTCAGATCGGCCCTCTCGTTTTTCGCGTGGACCCTTGTGGGCGTCTATCTCATTGCGCAGGCCCGGTTCAAGTTGAGGGTCCTGGGCTCCTTTGTTGCACCTATGGCCGCGTTTCTGATGATCATCTCTTCGGCCATGCCCTGGGCCGCAGAACCGGTGAAGCCCCTCTTCAAGAGCATCTGGCTCACGATCCACGTGGGGACCGTGTTTACAGGCGATGCGCTCCTGGCCATTGCGTTTTTAGCGGCCATCATGTACCTGATCCAGGAACGGCAGATCAAACGGAAGCGTCTGGGTTCGATGTACAGCCGACTCCCCTCTCTGGCTACGCTCGACGCCATCAATTATAATTCCATCGTCTACGGGTTTCCATTCCTGACCATCGGCATGATTACCGGCTCGATCTATGCCCAGGTTGCCCTCGGGCGCTACTGGCAGTGGGACCCCAAGGAGGTCTGGTCCCTGATCTCGTGGTTGTTCTATGCGGCCCTTCTTCACCAGAGACTGGCAGTGGGGTGGCAGGGTCGAAGGGCGGCCATCATGTCGATCGTCTGTTTCGCGGTGTTGATTTTCACCTTTGTGGGGGTCAGTCTCCTGATGGGGGGATATCACAGTTTCAGCAGCATGGGGGGGCGGTGACCGCCATGCTCAAGATTATCGCAATAGGGATGAATCACGAGACCGCCCCTGTTGAACTGAGGGAGTGCCTTGGCGGAGATGCGGAGAACATCCGGAAGGTCCTGACATGGATGCGGAGTAACGAGGTTGTCCGGGAGGGACTTTTCCTCTCTACGTGCAATCGGGTGGAGGCCCTGGTCATCGCCGATGAGGCGGAGTCAGCGAGGGAATCGGTTATTTCAATCATGGCTGAACTGGGCGGGGTCCATATCCAGGACCTTGTGCCGTGCCTCTACGCGCTGGAACATATGGACGCGGTCAGGCATATCTTCAACGTGGCGTCGAGCCTTGACTCCATGGTGGTGGGAGAGCCGCAGATCCTGGGCCAGATCAAAGAGGCCTATGCACTGGCTGCTGCGGAGAAGACCTCGGGCGTTATCCTCAACCGGCTGATGCACCGGGCCTTTCATGTGGCGAAACGGGTGAGATCCGAGACCGAGATCTGCGGGGCAGCGGTCTCCATCAGTTATGCGGCAGTTGAACTGGCCAAGAAGATCTTTCACGTGTTGGAGGGGAAAAAGGTCCTCCTCGTCGGGGCCGGCGAAATGGCGGAACTGGCGGCCAGACACCTCCTGACAAATGGCGTCAGTTCCCTCGTGGTGGCCAACAGGACCTTTGAACGGGCGGTCGAGGTTGCAGGACATTTCAATGGCAAGGCTGTCTCCTTTGAGGAAATCGATTCGGAACTCCTGAACGTGGACATCGTGATCACCTCCACGGCCTCCAAGGAATATGTGATCACCCAGGGGCAGGTGAAAAAATGTCTCAGGAAACGGCGCAACCGTCCCCTCTTCTTTATTGACATTGCGGTTCCAAGAGATGTTCAGCCGGAGGTCAATGACCTGACCAATGTCTATCTGTATGACATCGACGATCTCAAGGGCGTGGTTTCGCTGAACATGTCGCAGCGGAAGGAAGAGGCGGTGAAGGCCGGCCGCATTGTCGAGGAAGAGGTCGGCAAATTTGAAAAATGGCTCAAGACACTGGCCGTGGTTCCCACGATCGTTTCGCTGCGCGACAAGGCGGAATCGATTATGCAGGCGGAATTTGCCAAGAGCCGTTCTGTCCTGGATCAGCTCACGCCGACCCAGCATGAGGCCGTAGAGACCCTCACCCGGTCCATCGTCGAGAAGGTGCTGAATGACCCGATCGTCTTCTTGAAGGGAAGGGCAGGGCGATCCACCCTCAACACCTATCTGGACTTGACAAAACGGCTGTTTCGGTTAAACGGGATGGAGACCGATGGGGCTGGGAAAGTGGAACATGGGAATTGAGGGATTGCGAATTATTTTGCTGAGAAGGAGGATGCCATGGACCTGACCAGGATGATTCAAGTCATGAAGAGACACCCGCTTTATCCGAATATGGGGATGATCGCAAGCCATCTGGGCGTGGTGAGGGCGACCTCTCTGAGCGGGGATCGGGTGAATGCCATCGAGATCGAGTTCGATCCGGATGAAATCGAAAAAATCGCCGATGAAACAAGGAAGATGCCGGGTATTGTGGAGGTATTGATTGAAACAGCGGAGGCCGGGCGATTAACGGTCGGAGACGACATCATGGCCGTGGTCGTAGGGGGAGACACCCGTGAGCATGTGTTTCCCGCCCTGATCGATACGGTGGACAGGATCAAGAAGCGCGGCGCAAAAAAGAGGGAATTTATCGCCATCTGATGAGTGGGGCTTATTACGGGTTTGTAGCAGTTGGCTGGCGTCAGGATTCATTTGTCAGAAATCGTCATTATTCAATCGTCAATATTGAATTACTATCTGGAGATGATGGAACATGGGCATGGTGGATGTAACGGAGAAACCGGTTGTCCGGCGCCAGGCAGAGGCCGGGGGAAAGATTCATCTGGCCCCCGGCACGGTTCGGAAGATAGCTGGAGGAGAGATCAAAAAGGGCGATCCTTTTCTGGTGGCTGAGGTGGCCGCCATGAATGCGGCCAAACAGACCCATCTCCTGATCCCCCACTGTCACCAGATACCGTTAGACACGGTAAAGGTAGGGTTTAAGGTAATTGATGACGGGGTTGAGGTCCGATGCCTTGTCAGGGCCCAGGCCCGGACAGGGGTTGAAATGGAGGCACTGGTAGGGGTCAGCATCGCATTAAATACCATATGGGATATGGTCAAATATCTTGAAAAAGACGAGCAGGGACAGTACCCCGGGACCCTGATGACCGATATCCGGGTGATACGAAAAGAAAAGGGAGGAAAAGGCTAAATACCTGCTTAAGTGATGGGGGGAATATGAACAGATTTTGTTTTATCATGTCCATAATAGTCGGATTGTGCCTGATGGAGCAGACAAGCAGGGCTGAGACGCAATATGTAACGGATTTCGTCAAAATAGGGCTCCGTACCGGTCCCAGCCTTGAAAACAGGATCACCAATTTTTTGATTTCTGGCCAGTCTGTTGAGCCCTTGGAATCTCGGGAGGGGTGGACTCGTGTCCGGGTTCTAACAGAGGACAAAGATGACTATGAAGGGTGGGTTTTGAGCCGGTATTTAACTAAAGACGTGCCCTGGAAAAATCAGGCTGTCTCTTTAAGAGAGCAAAATAATGTGCTGAAAGAGAGGGCCGTTGGCTTGGAAAGGGCCTGGAAAGAGGCATCGCAAAACGAGCAGCGGCTGAAGGCAGATCTGGAAAAGGCGACCCATGACCTTCAAGAAGTTCAGCGTGAGTATGACATGTTGAAAAAGGGATCAAAGGATTTCTTAAGGCTGAAACAAGAGCAAAAAGCCATGCAGGTATCATTGAAAACCCTCCAAGAAAAGACCGAGATGCTGGCCACCGAAAATGAGAGCTTGCGGTCTTCTCAAAGAACCAAATGGTTTGCGACGGGGGCGGTGGTATTGCTCTGCGGCCTAATGATCGGTTTGACTGTGGGGAGACAGCAAAGAAAACGGAAGCCATCCTATTATTGATAAGGCATAATACCGCCGCAAAAAGGCGACAGGGTTAAATGGAGCCCGCATTACACAGGTTAGGCAAAACCTACAAAAAATCAATGCGGCGCCCAGTAATTTCCGGGTAGGAACTTACTGATCCGCAATAGACATATCAGGTCACTTGAAAAACGCTATAAGAAAATTTGATCCCAGACTTTTCACGAGATTGTCATTATTAACATCCGGTCAGGGGCCCTCACGCTATGAAAGAAAAAAGGAAGATAGATAGCTTTTTAGGGGCAGACATTGAATTTGAGGGGAAACTGAAATTCTCCGAAACAGTTAGAATAGACGGTCAATTTAAGGGAGAGATATCAGCAAAGGGAAGCCTTATTGTCGGGGAAAGCGCCTTCATTCGGTCTGATATCCATGCCTTTTCAGTTATGGTTTCGGGCGAGATCCACGGGAATATTTTTGCGGATCACAAGGTTGAAATTCCCGTTCCTGGAAAGGTGTTCGGAGATATCGAAGCCCCTATAATTGTGATGGAGAAAGGTGCTGTTCTGCAGGGGATGGTACGGGTGCATCCGGAAAAAGGAGGGGACGAAAGTGTTTTGGACGTTTCAGCAGCAGGTGAAAATAGGGGAATTTCCGATCCATCTCTTGGCATGATCCATGGCATTGTCATGGGAGGTCCTCCACAAGGGGATGGTCATATTAACGACAAGTCAGCCCTTGAGGAAGAGAGGGGAAGATGCAGACCCATTAAAAATGCAAAGGTGGTCGCAGTATGCGGAACCTCTCTCAAGAAAAAGACGCAGACCGATTCTTCCGGTCGTTATCAACTGACCGATCTTGAACACGGTGTATGGAAACTGAATGTTATGTCCAAAGGCTACGAGGTAGGTGAGGCCACGGTCGAAATCTACGCAGGCGGGGTTTATGAACAGAATTTTGTGTAGCGTATTCTGTGCCGTTATCGGGGCGCTACTGCTAACGGGGTTCCCGGCATATGGTACAAAATGTTTCCCAACTGAAGCACCACGGGTAGAGGACCCGGCCATGATTCCCGATTGGTTTCTCAGGGTTTTTGTTGCCAAAAACCCGATTTATTTCATTTTGGTGGAAAAGGACAAACAGCGATTACGGCTGTTGAAATATGAAGACAAACTTAAGGTGGTGGCCGAATATCCGTGTGCGACCGGCGAAAAAGAAGGGAAAAAAAGGTTCAGCGGGGATTCCCGGACCCCGGAGGGAATCTATTTTATCACAAAGATTTACACGGATAACAAGGTCACTATCTTCGGTAAAAGGGCATTTCACTTAGACTTCCCCAATATTTTCGATAAAAATTCAGGCATAAACGGCGATGGCATCTATATCCATGGGACCAACAGGAGCCTGGAACCTATGAGCACAAAAGGCTGCATTACCCTAAAAAACAGGGACCTCGATAAGTTGGTGCGATTTTTGGAGCCAGATACCACACCTGTAATGATCATCTCTGGTTTCAGTGCCCTCAAGGGCCAAACCATAAAACGTGATGAAAGTGAAGTCGATTTAGTCAAAACGCTACTCGCGTCGGGTGAAATTAGGCGGGATCAGGCTGAATTCGAATGCCTCTATCGGCTTTCGGACGGTATCCAAAACGTTGCGGTGGGCGAGTTCACCCTGTATCAGAACGAGTATCCCAGGTCCCAGGGTTACAGCCGCAGTTACCTCGCATTTAATCGGGAAAAGGGCTGGACTGCCAAAGAACGGATTTGCCGGGCCAGGCCTTTACAGCCGGGACAGCTATTGCCCCGATACCCCAAAGACAAGCAAAAAATCATCGAATTCATTGAAACATGGCGAAAGGCGTGGGAATCAAAAGATATAGAGACCTATGTCGGTTGTTATAACACCTCCTTCAGGTACGGGCACGACGGCCGCATGGACCTGGCCGCATATCGCGCCTACAAGGATGGGTTAACCAAAAAGTACAAATTCATCAAGGTTGATATATCCGGAGTATCTGTTCTCTGGACCGGGAACGGCGCCAAGGTTTCCTTCCATCAAGTTTATCGATCCGACCAGTACCGTGCGGAGGGTCGAAAGACCTTACGGCTGATTTTCAAGGAGCAGCACTGGGGTATAGAACGAGAAAGCTGGTCCCCTGCACAGGGCGACAAGGAGGTTAGACGATGAAAAGGCCTAATGTCCTATGGATTTTTGTGGCGATCATGATCTTCGAATCAGTTGTTTGGGCCGGTTTGGCCATTGGCCAGATCCAAGAAGAGGTTTTTCTGCGCAATACTGATCACGAACTTCATGTGTACAGGATTTTCGGTGAGAAACCCGGCAGGACCATTATGCTCATCGGCGGCATCCAAGGTGATGAGCCTGGCGGCTACCTGACCGCTGATTTGTATGCGGGGATTCATCTGAAAAAGGGCAATCTTATTGTCGTACCTCGTGCCAATTTCTACTCTATTCTGTTAAACCAGCGACAGGGATTAACCGGCGATATGAATCGCAAGTTCGCCTCCAATAAAGGCAGCAAGATAGAGACCAGCCTGGAAGATGAGATTGTTTGTATCCTGAAACATCTGATCGCTGAAAGCGATTGTCTGATTAACCTGCATGAGGGGTCAGGGTATTATTCGCCTACCTGGATCGACGCCAATGAAAATCCATCCCGTTTTGGCCAGTCAATCATCTACGATGCTGAAACCTTTGAGATTCCCGGAAAAAATCGAAATCTTTATCTGGGGGATGTGGCCAGAAAGGTGATTGCACAGGTAAACAGGGAGATTGATGAGAAGCGATATCACTTTCGACCCAACAACCATGATACCCTCTCAGAAAACACCAAATATAAGGAACAAAGAAAATCCGCCACATACTATGCACTTACCGGTGCCCATATCCCGGCCTTTGGGGTGGAGACTTCCAAATCGATAATAGACCTCAAGACCAAAATACGCCTGCACAAGCTTGTTATCAATACCATGATGGCTGAGTTCGGTATTATTCAGGACCCCCCGCCTATTACCGTAACCCGCCCGGAGCTCAAATATCTGTTGATCAAAATCAACGACAATAATCCTTTTGCCATGCGCCCGGGTACTGAACTTGAAATGGAATTAGGCGATGAGGTAGTCGTTGTCGATATTATTGCCAACTATCAACGCGGTCTGGTTGCCGATCTTCAGGGTTTGGGAACCTCCAACGATACCGATATACCGTTCCGGCTTTCCAAACCGACCCGGATTATTGTCCGAAAGGACGCCCAGGAATGTGGCTGGGTAGATCTAATGCCGCGGATGCATTCTGATGCTGTTAAGAGGTTTCCGAAGAGGATTTTGTCGGAAAACCTTCGGGCCAAAAAGCTCCAGATCGATGTTGACGGAGAGATGAAGACGGTTGCCGAAGGCCAGGCTTTAATAGTCCCAAAAGGGTCTCGCATAACACTCAAGGGGGTACAGACCTCCGTCCCGGAAATGGATAACGATGTTATCGTCAATCTGAAGGGGTTTGTGCCCCCCAAGGCGGCAAATGATGGCCAGGACCTCCACTTCCCGGTCTACACTAACCAGGGTTTTTTAAACCGCTATTCGGAGAATGGCCAAGGCAAACGGTATCCGATAATTGTCACATATAAAGACAGGGAAATTGGCAAATTCTGGCTGGAGCTGACAGCAAATAGGGCAACCGGCCATAAGGGATGATCTCCGGTTAAACGGCTTCTGAACTTGCAGTCTCGTCGTCAAAAAAGTCTGTCGCATCGAAGGTAGAGATTTTTTGTGGGACGGGGGTTTTTTAACAAGTTCGGTAAAGTAAATTCATCAAGAGGAGGGGTTTACTGAATGTCGGATTTGACTTTTATAATCACTCGATGGACGGGGAAGACCTACAATTTCAGTATTTCGTCGCGTGTTTTTGTATGGTCTTCCTTGTTTTTTCTGTTTTACTTAATAGCCTCTCTTATAATTATTTATGAATGCTTCGACTTATGGCGTACAAACATTGAGAGATCTACGCAAATAGCAGGCCTCGAGCACGAAATTGTAAGTATGAAGAAGGAACTCCAAAGCGCTACCCAACAATTTTCACTCTTCAAAAACGCTGTCCATAGCCTACAAGCTACCAGCGAAAATCAGACTGAAGCGAGCAAGGATAAAAGCATCGACTCAAAACCGGCCCAAATAGACGGTGAAAGCACTCCGGTAAAAAAAGAGAGTGACGAACCTAAAGAAACGCTTGTGGATATTGATGCCTTCACTGTTCACAAGAATGGTTCTGAGATGGATGTCTTGTTTAAGGTGATCAATTTGCGTCAGGATGAAGCTGCTATCAGCGGATATGTTCATGTCATTGCCATAGATCCCAAATCGGATCCTCCAAAATTCTGGCCATATCCAAAAACAACCCTTCAAAATGGAATCCCTGTCAATTATAAACAGGGTGAATCCTTTACAATTAACCGTTTCAGGACTATCAAGGGAAGATATGTATTTAAATCAAAGGCTGAAGCCCCTTCCTTAATAAAGGTGTTGGTTTACGATGAGGATGGAAATCTGTTCCTCCAAAAGGAGTTTGAGGTGAAAGACATTTCATGATGGTGCTGATATGACAACCCAAACATCCAAACTCCCCACATGTGAAATTATCACCATCGGGAGCGAGTTGCTGTTGGGCCAGATAGAGGACACCAACACGGTCTATCTGGCCCATGAAATGGCCGGCCTGGGCATTGCCGTCCGTTTCAGGACATCGGTAGGCGACCGGATGGATGAAATGCGGCAGGCGATCCGTTCTGCGGTTGATCGGTGCGATCTGGTGATCACGACAGGGGGTCTCGGACCGACCCTGGACGATCTGACCCGGGAGGCGGTGTCAGCAGTGGCCGGGGTGGACCTCGAATACCGGCAGAACCTCATGGACGAGATCGTGGGGATGTTTCGCCGATATGGCTATGAGATGCCCGAAAACAACCGGAGACAGGCCTATGTCCCGGCCGGCAGCACCGCCATATCGAATCCTGTAGGCACGGCCCCCGCGTTTATCAAAGAGATTGCACAAAGACCGGTCATATGCCTCCCCGGGGTCCCCGGGGAACTCAGGTATCTCATGACCCATGAGGTGCTGCCCTGGGTCCGGAAGCGGTTCAACCTTGTGGACCATCGGGTCAGCTATCAGGTCCTGAAGGTGGTAGGTTTGGGCGAAAGCGGGGTGGACAGCCTGATCCATGACCTCATCTTACCGGGGCAGAATCCTGAAGTGGGTCTCCTGGCGTCTCAGGGGGAGATCAAGATCCGGATCGCGGCGGTTGCAGACGGAGATAAGGCAACAGCCGCCCTGATCGATCCGGTGGCGGTCGAGATCCGGTCCCGGCTGGGCAGCAAGATCTTCGGCCAGGGCGACGACACCCTCGAAGGCGTGATTCATTCCCTGCTTCACCGAAGGGGACTTACCCTGGCCATCCTGGAGACCTTCACCGGGGGCGTGGCAGCAGAACGGCTTTTCAACGTTCCCGGCTGCTCACGGCTGCTCCAGAGCTGTGTCATTCCGGGTTCGGGACGTGTGGGGGAATACCTCGGCCAGGAGAAGGCCTTACTTGAACCTGAATCTGCCTTGGCCTCGGCCAACAGGGTGAGGGACAAGGCCGGGGCGGATGTGGGCCTCGCAGTCTTAGGATTTGTTCAAGAAGGTCAGGGAACCCATCCCGTGGTGAAAGGCTGCGCAGCGGCCGCAGGCGAGGGGATCAGCAAGACCTTTTCGTGGAAAATGGGGGGAGATCCATTTACCCTGCGGACAAGGGGGGCGGTGATCGGTCTCAACACCTTACGGCTTGCGCTGCTGTAAACGGAAACGCGTAGCAGTTCGAACGACCTGCGTCAATCAGGACGGAACCAAATCTGTGGATGGACAGGTCATTGTCAGTCCGCTAAAGGCGCCCAGTGACTGAAGTTGTCTGGATAAGACTCGAAACCGTTATGTCGCAGATCTGTTTCCTTCGATATTCAGGGAGGGCATGAAATGGCTCATGGCCGCTCAAACCCCGTTTCTCGTCATGGGAAATGGGGTTTTCCGTGTGGCGTAAATGTCGGTCCAAACAAATGGTCCGGATTTCCGGCGATTCGGCTTTTGGGACGGATGAGCTTGGTCCTTGCCGTTTTGCTGTGTGTTCTTCAGACACCCTGTTCTGCTGAACAGCCCATAAAAATCGGGGTCAGCCTGGGGCTCACCGGGCGGTTCTCGGTCATGTCCGACGCGCTTTACAAGGGCTTCAAGCTGTGGGAGCAGCGTGTCAACAGGGATGGCGGCATCCTGGGAAGGCCGGTCCGGGTGGTTGCAAGGGATGATCACAGCGACCCGGAGCGCGCCAAGGATCTGTACATACAATTCATCGAAGAGGAGAAGGTCGATTTCCTGTTTGCACCCTATTCGAGCCTTATCACCAAGGCTGTTCTCCCTATCGCCGAGAGGAACGATATCCCCCTCCTGATTGCCGGGGCCGCCGCCGACAGTCTCTGGGAGATGGGCTGCCGCAACGCCATCGGCATATACACCCCGGCGAGCAAGTTTTCGGTCGGATTTCTGGAACTCCTTGTGCTGCAGGGCCTGGACGGTATTGCCATTGTCTATGCAGAAGATCCCTTTTCAATAGAGCTGGCGGAAAGCTCAAGGAAGTGGGCGAAACGATTCGGATTGAGGGTGCTTTTTTATAAAGGCTTCAAGAAAGGGACAAGACAGCTTGACCCTTTTGCCCTTGAGGCAAAGAAATTGAATTGCAGGGTACTGATGGTCTGCGGGCACATGAACGAGTCCGTGGATATGGTGGAGGCGCTCAAACGCATCGGCTGGCGGCCCAAGGCCTTTTACGCCTCGGTTGGACCCACCTTTCAGGCCTTCTATGACACATGCGGCCCAGATGCGGAAGGTGTGTTCGGCACTTCGCTGTGGGAGCCCAGGGCCAACTACCCGGGGGCCCAGAAATTTGAGAGGGATTTCACGCTCGCATTCGGCATGGCGCCCGGGTATCATGCGGGCCTGGCCTACGCGGCGGGTCAGGTGCTGGAGGAAGCCATAAGGGAATCAGGCGGCCTCGACAGGGAAAAGGTCCGGTCTTCTCTTCACCGTCTGGACACCATGACAATCATCGGCCGCTTCGGGGTGGACAGCAAAGGAAAACAGGTCAGGCAGCACGCATTCATCACCCAGTGGCAGGAAGGAAAGAAGGAACTGGTCTGGCCCAGAGAGATCCAGACGGCGGAGCCCAGATTTTGATCAGCAAATTCTTCAAAAGATGGTTCGGAAGCCTCACCCTTCGCATGGTGATTCCGGTGGTTCTGGTCACCTCCCTTATGGGAGTGGGCCTCTATTTTTTTGTCCTTCGGTCTGTGTCTGAATTCGCCGATCATCAGATTAAGGAGGCGCTGGCAGGGGTTGCCAGAGAAGTCTATGACATCTGCGATCGTAATTTTACGCAACTCATGCAAAGCGGCGAGATGAATAATGACAGGGCGGTCAGGATAAAGAAAGCGCTGACCCTGGGCGCCATAGAGGACTGCATAAAAAGAAACCAGCTGGACTGCAAGATCCATGACATCCGTCATGGCGAACTACTGCTGATGCAGATTTCGCCGGGGCTGAAGGATTATTTGTCAAGACATGATCCCGATGGAACGTCTTCGCACATCCGTTTTGACGGCAGGGTATACTACGTGTCCCGTTTCGATTTCAAACCCTGGGACTGGCACGTGGATTTGTTGAAAGACACGACCCAATATGCCCCGCTGGTAAGAAGGGTCAAGTTCGCCTATACCGTGACCGGCATTCTTTTGATTTTCAGCATCCTTATCATTCTGCTGTTGCTGGAAAGGCTGTTTAAAAGCCCGCTGAACAGGATAATTTCGGTCATTCGGGCAGGACGGTCACCCGACTACAAGGGCATCCATGAGCTTGAATTTTTGAGTTACAGCATCGCGGAGATGAAAAATTCTCTTGAGGAGAGGAACAGGTGGATCGAGCAACTCTATCATGTCGCTGTCACAACCCGGGGGGGTCTTTTTTTTGATGGCATTGCCGAGGCTCTTTTAGAAGCCCTGGGTCTCAACGTCCTGATAACAAGGCCGCTTGAGGATGGAAAAGGCTTCATAACTGTGGCCTTATGCAAAGATGAGAACAGTTCAAAAACCCACTTTTCCAACAAGGGCCTGCCATTGCAGCAGATCGTGGATGAAAAGGAGCCGATCGTCATTGCTTCCGGTGCATGCAAGCGCCTGGATTCCGCCCAGTGCCTGTGCGAGACCAGGGCGGAAAGCTATGCGGGATTGCCTATCTTCAGCCATGATGGTGAAGCAATAGGAGTGATCAATGCCTTCGGCAGAAAGAGGTCATTCAGCGAATGGGATTTGAGTTTGATCAAGACGGCCGGGCAGATGGCAGGGGCCGAGTTTGAATTGATGGAAAAGGAGAAGGAAAAGGAGCAGTTTCGTGCACAGGTCTTTCGGGCACAGAAAATGGAGAGCCTGGGAGTGTTGGCAGGAGGAATAGCACATGATTTTAATAACCTGCTCATGGGCATCCAGGGTAACGCCTCCCTGATGTTGCTGGATGTGGACAGAGGTCACAAATTTTTTGAAAAGCTCAAAAATATCGAGGAATACGTTCAACGCGGTGTGCAATTGACCCGCCAGCTCCTTGGGATGGCAAGGGGCGGCAAATATGAGGTGAAACCACACCGCATTAATCATATCATTCGGCGAACCGCAGATATGTTCGGCCGTACCAAGAGGGAGATCACCCTACACGAGCGATATCAGGAAGACGTTTTCCCTGTCGAGCTGGACCAGGGCCAGATAGAACAGGTCCTGTTGAATCTCTATGTCAATGCCTGGCAGGCCATGCCCACGGGTGGCGACCTATATTTGGAAACAAGGAATGTCGTCCTTGACGGGAACCATGTGAAACCGTTTTCTGTTGAACCTGGGAGATATGTAAAAATATCCGTAACTGACACGGGAGTTGGAATGGATAAGGCAATCCAGGAAAGGATATTCGATCCCTTCTTCACCACCAAAGAGATGGGTAGAGGCACAGGCCTGGGATTGGCGTCGGCATATGGCATTATCAAGAACCACGGGGGATTCATTAATGTTTACAGTGAAAAGGGTCACGGCGCTACGTTTAATATCTACCTGCCTGCTTCTGAAAAGGAGGCTGTTGAAGAGAAGAAGCTGGAAGGGGACACATTAAGGGGATCTGAGACGGTTCTTTTGGTAGACGATGAGGAAATGATAGTTGAAATCGCCGAAGCGCTGCTGGAGCGGTTGGGTTACAGGGTCTTGACAGCCAGAAGCGGGGAAGAGGCCATTGAAATATACGATAAGAACAAAGAACGGATCGACACAGTGCTTTTGGATATGATCATGCCGGATATGAGTGGCGGCGAGACGCATGACCGGCTGAAAGAGATAAATCCAGAGGTAAAGGTCCTCCTCTCGAGTGGATACAGTATCAACGGTCAGGCCCAGGAGATATTGAATCGAGGCTGCGATGGCTTTATTCAGAAACCATTCAAGATAGAGGAATTGTCACAGAAATTGAGGGAGATTCTGGAGAAGAAATAGAAATCGATGAGCTGGACACTGAACCTGGGAGTCTGAGAGCGTGGTTCGAGGTTCATTATTTTTCAGCTATAGAACGGCAAAGGCCTCGACCGGCTTGCCCTTCCCTTTTACGGATACGTTTTGCAGCCGTTTTAACGGAATGGCGTTGCGCTCGTCGGGGCTTAGATGGGCGTGGGTCGTTGCCGATATGATCATGTCGGTCCCGACTTCTTTGGTGAGGGACTGGAGCCTGGAGGCCAGGTTGATGGTATCTCCCACCAGGAGGTAAGACAAGCGGTTCGGGCTGCCGATATTGGCGGCAAGGGCCTCACCCGTATGTATCCCGATGCCGTGCCGCAGCCCGGGCCAGCCCCTTTCTTCAAACTGTTTGTTGAGCCCTGTCAGCCGTCTTCTCATTTCCAGACCGGCCCGGAAGGCCCTGGCGGAATGGTCCTGCCGGGAGATGGGCGCCCCGAAAACCGCATAGATCTCATCGCCGATGAACTGGAGTACCAGCCCCCCCTGTTCCTGAACGGCCTCGGCCATCTCCTTGAAGTAGGCGTTCATGATCTTGACCACCAGCTTGGGGTCATTCTGTTCTGTCATGGGGGTGAAGTCTCTGAGGTCAGAGAAAAGGACGGTCACGTCCTTTTTTTCGCCGTCCAGAGGCGTGCGGCCGGACAGCACCTCGTCTCTGACCTCTTTGGCCACATACTTGCCGAACGTATCCCTGATCAGGTCCCGCTCAATCAGGCCGTCGGTCATGGCGTTGATGGAATCGCCGGTATAGCCGATCTCATCATTGGATGTCACCCGGACCTTGTTGTCAAACCGCCCGTTTTGGACCTGCTGGAGGACCCGGATGATGTCCTCCAGCGGCCGCCTCAAATTGCCGCTCACCAGGAAGGCCAGCCATATGCCCACGCACATGAACAGAATGGCGTTTACAATGAGGGTTGAGCGCAACTGTTCAAGTACCTGGACCGGATCCGTGCTGTGCTGAAGGCTTCCGGCTGTCATGCTCAGAATGGCAAAGAAAGGTACCAGGTTGGCGGCAAATATGAGCGCGGCTATGCGCGTGCTGATACGAATGCGAAGGGTCTTTGGGGTCATATAAAGGCCGCCCTGGGGAAAGAAGTGCGGCACCAGCTTGCGTTGGAGGACGTGTTCAAGGACAAAGAAGGCAACGGCCGTTGTGATCAGGCCGGTGAAAAGGCTCATGAAAAAGGTCTGCATGATGACGGCGTGCGGGGCGCCGGAGGTCCACAGCGCCGCGGGGTATACGATCCCGGCGACCAGCCAGATCCCGAAGTCCACTGCGATCAGAAAGAAAGCCTCGTTGAGCAGTCTGCGCCGCGCCTGGATCAGACCCTCGCCGGAGGTGTCCTGTCCCATCTGCTCCCTATTCAGGTGTGTCCGGATCGGTCGTTCGTACCAGATGACCATAATGATCGGCACCAGGAAAGACCAAGGCAGAAAGATCAGGTGGGCGACTCGGATCACCTCGTATGTATCCAGCGAAAAGGAAGAGAGCCCGCTATGCCCTGACAGGTAAATGACGACGCCCACTCCCACGGCATTGGATATCAGATTGGCAAAGAGCATCCCGTTTTTGAGAAGGAAATACCCACGTCGGGTGATGCGTGTCATGATATAACCTCCGTTGAGATGCACGTCACGGTTGCTGGATCTGTGCGGTAATCCGGTCTATGCTGCGGCTGAACAGTTTCAGATCGTTCAGCGTGGGGGCCGTATCGGTTTGTTCAGTTGGGTCCGGGCCGACTCTGAAGAAGTATCGGTCGCGCCAGAACAGGATGATGGCCTTATCGGTCCAGGCCGCATTGCCGATCCCTTCCACGTCGCTGCCGCCTTTCCGGGTGTACACGTCAAAAATAGCCTGGGCCCCGGTGGAGGTGCTCATGTCATACACCTCCACAAGGATCATCTTGTCGGTTCCGGGTTTCCGGAAGCGTCCGGTGCACAGGAGCGTGAACCCGAGGGGCATGTAGACCTCGGCTTCACCGTCCATGTAGTCGAAAAGGGTGTCCCGGTTGTAGACCTCGGTGGGACCGCGCTGCAGAAATTCTTTCAGACCGAGACCGTAAAGGAAAGGATTCTCATGCCGCAGGGAGGAGCCGGCGGAGAGAGAGGTGGTCAGAAGAACGACGGACAGCAAGAGGATCTGGAGGTGGAAGTGGGCGGGTCTGGTTCCGGCCATATGCATTCCTATTGTTTTAAATGATTTATTCTTGGCGTCCTTGGCGCCTTTGCGTGAGATCAGAAAGTTTTCACGAGTGCGTCAAGGTTCAACGATCTTCCCGCCGTCAGGGAGATCGGATTCGCTGTATCCGAAATCGGTCAGCATCCGGCGCGTTGTCTCCATGTCCGGGTTCCAGCCCATTCGTTCGCCCCTGAATTTTGTGGCAAGCACATAGTCAACGATCGGCGACATCACACCCATGGCCAGAAAATTGGGCTGGTGGCTCGGCCCGCAGTTCGGGCCGTCTTTGCTGGCCCACAGGGCATCAACCATGCAGAGCTGTTGCCTTGGATAGAGGACCTTGCCGGATCTGGCATCCATGGGACCGAGGATCTCAGGGGTCTGGTTGATCCCAAGGAGGTAGTCTACGCCCCCCAATCGGCCCCTGCACGCGGGAGTAAATGTGCCGAAATGATTCTTCATGGTCATGGTGAATCCGCCGAACCGGCTGCTGTGGCCTTTGCACATGGCCACATTGACAAGGATGTCCACGGGCCCGTTGACGAGGTATTTGAGGCACTCCGATTTGTCTTCGCCCCCACGCCAGGGCTTGGGCACCTTGGTGTATGTATTGCTCCCGCCCCATCGGTCCTCGATCCGGCACCCCTCCGGGAGACCGGCGAACGGGGTGTCCCGGCTCATGTTGCTGCCGTGGCACGCATCATAGATGTGTATATTGGCCGGTTTGACGCCGATGATATGGGTGAGGGCGTGGCACACCCTGGCCATGACCGCGCTGCGGGTGTGCTGCACGCCGATGTTGTTGCTCTTGATAGCGACAATCGTCTCAGACCAGGGCTTTCCCGGGGGACGGACAAAAATGGTTCGCCATGCCTGTCCAGTATCCCCGGTCTTCGTAAGGGTGCATGCCATCCGGTCCATGTTTTCCCAGACTGCCTTCTGGTTGACGAGTTCATTCTGCCGGGACCAGGAGGCCGATGGCTCCGACTCCCTTGTCATTCCTGGATCGGTGATGCCGACGACACGCAGGTTGTCGACGTTCGGATGGATAACCGTCTTCTTTTCCCAGGCCGCCTGTGACCGCCTGACAAACACAAAGGGCAACGCCGAAATGCCTGCGCCCATAATGACTGCATCCTTTACAAACCTTCTTCGTGAGATCATGGCCTGATTCACCTCCGTGTTGACGCGGACTGGAGTCCTGGAGTATCGGGAAAAGCATCAGGGCGGCAGTACGTGTTGACGAGCCGTGCCTTTTTGTTATCTCCACACCTGCTCATTCGGCTCTTTCATCTCTCTCTGTCACTCCATTTAATTCTTCACGGATTTTTGCCTGTCACGATGATGATGTCAAAGATGGAGGGCCATGTCAGAGGCCTCATAACCGCGTTGTCGCCGAGTTCGGACAAGAGATGCTCGCCCTCCTTTTCAAATTGCGGTTTGAAGTATACCGTATTTTTATTAAAGTTGGATCGAGGAGCATGGCCGATCGCGCCTATCTCGTAGGCCATCCCCTCAAGTTTCTTTTGCATCACCCTGGCAGAGTTCAGATCGCCGTCTCCACTGAGGACCTTGATTTTCAGGCCCCTCGATGCCACGTTCCGGGATACTTGCGGTTGCTGTTTTAACTGACTGTTTTCCAAGGTAATTCGATGGGGTGCCTCCCTCAATGACCTTACCTCTTTTTCCAGGGCCTTTCGCGCATCGTTCATCTTTTCCAGTTCCTGCTGGCTTTCTTCCAGGCTCTGTTTGCTCACTTTCTTCATGTAGGCGATTTGCTGCTTCAGATCGATATTCTCCGCCTTGAGTCTGTCCATGTCCTTTTGGACCTGGCTTCTATTCACCTCTGAGCCTGTCTTGTCCCCTGAATCACCCTTCAAGGAATCAAACACCCCGCAGCCCTGGAAAGCGGGCAAAAGGAGCGCAAAAAAAACGCATAACCATATTCGATACAATGCCGCCTCCTGCCTACGCTCGATAGTCCACATCCCTCCAAATTTCTAACATCTTCCATCTATTGAGAATTTCCGCCGCATTTCAGTTTGCCGGAAGAGAAGTGAAGTTTATCCAATTGAACGACACGGAGTCAAGACGTAAAATTTAATCGCCCTTTCTCTGTTTGGTCTTGACGGATTCCGTCAATTTCCATAAGGTTGCTTGAATCATATGCGTCCGGCCTCCGGCCGGCAAAGAGGTTAGTCTGATCAGGCATAACTTGAGGTATGCGTTCCCAAGCAGGAGCGTGGGAACGAGAGAATTCATGACCATCCATGACAATTCAGGTGTCAGGTTTTTCAATCATCAATCGACAATCATCAATCCAATAGAATTTCACACGAGGAAAGGGGGTTGTCATGATCGGGAAGACAATTGATCAACTCAAGATCGGTGATGCGGCTGAATTTGGGAAGACCGTCTCAGAATCTGACATTTATCTTTATGCGGGCGTCACCGGCGATTTCAACCCGGCACACCTCAATGAAGTCTATGCCGGAAAGACCTATTTCAAGACCCGAATCGCCCAGGGCATGCTGACGGCCGGGTTTATTTCAGGACTGCTCGGCGTCAGCCTGCCGGGACCGGGGACCATCTACATCCGGCAGGAACTCGATTTTTTGGCCCCCGTTCATATCGGCGACACCATTACCGCCAGGGTAGAGATCATTGAGATCATGGATCAGAAGAACCGGATAGCGGTTCGAACAACCTGCGTCAATCAGGACGGAACCATGGTGTTGGATGGGCGAGCCATCGTCAGTCCGCCCAAGGCGCCGAATAAGGTCTTCGGACGATATTGACAAACGAGTTGGAATGTAGACAATACCCTTTAAAAGTGAGAGGAGGCGGCGTCTTGGCGGAAAAGTTTTTGAGTGAAAGAAACCTGAAATTCCTCCTGTACGAGGTGTTTCATGCGGAGGACCTCTGCACCTACCCCTATTTTGAGGAACACAGCCGCGAGACTTTCGACATGGTTCTGGAGACGGCCCTGAAGATGGGGCGTGATCTTATCTTCCCCTGCTTCGGGGAAATGGATAAAAATCCCCCTGAATTTATCGACGGAGGGGTAAGGGTCCACCCTGTGGTGGGGGAATTTATGAAGGCGTGCGGCGAAGGGGGATGGATCGCCGCCAATGCACCCTTTGATTTAGAGGGTCAGCAGCTTCCCATCCTCATCTCCGCCACTTCCAGATTCATCTTCTCGGCCGCCAACTATTCGGCCACGGTCTATCCCTTCCTGACCGCAGGGGCGGCCCACCTGATCCAGTCGTTCGGGTCCCAGGAGCTGATAGATATCTACATCCGGCGGATGTTTTCAGGCAAATGGCAGGGGACCATGGCCCTGACTGAACCCCAGGCCGGGAGCTCCCTGTCAGACATCGCGACCCAGGCCGAGGCCACGGAAAGCGGATACTACCAGATGCGGGGGCAGAAGATCTTCATCTCGGCCGGGGACCATGACCAGGCAGAGAATGTGGTTCATCTGATGTTGGCGAGAATCAAGGGTGCACCGGCGGGGATCCGGGGGATCTCCCTGTTCGTGGTGCCCAAAAAGCGGATCAGCGAAGACGGAGAACTGGTCTCCAACGATGTGAACGTGGCCGGTATCTATCACAAGTTAGGTTACCGGGGGGCGCCCATCACCCAGTTGAGCATGGGCGAGAACAACGACTGTCGCGGTTACCTTGTGGGCGAACCCCACCAGGGACTCTCTTATATGTTTCAGATGATGAACGAGGCCCGCATTGATGTGGGCATGGGGGCCGCGGCCATTGCATCGGCTGCTTATCACGCCGCCCTGGAGTATGCCAGGGAACGGCCCCAGGGAAGAAGCCTCAAGGGGAAGGATCCCGCACTCCCCCAGGTCCCCATTATCCAGCATGCCGATGTCAAACGCATGCTCCTGTTCCAGAAATCCATTGTCGAGGGGTCTCTTTCCCTCATCCTCCAGTGCGGCCGCTATGCCGACTTGAAACAGGTAGCCGAAGGAGAGGAAAAGGAACGGGTCAGTCTGCTTCTGGACCTTCTTACGGGTGTGGCCAAGAGCTATCCATCGGAGATGGGGATCCTTTCAGTGAGCCAGGGGCTTCAGATCCTGGGCGGCTATGGCTACTGCGATGAGTTTCCCCTGGAACAGTACTACCGGGACGCACGGATACACCCCATTCATGAGGGGACCACCGGGATCCAGGGCCTGGACCTGCTGGGCCGGAAGGTCATGATGAAGGGCGGGAGGGCATTCGAACTCTATGGAGAGGAGGTGCGCAAGACCATCTCCGAGGCCATTGGGGAAGAACGGCTCCGCCCCCATGCCGAGGCACTCGAACAGGCCCTGGCCCTGGTAGAGGAGGTCACCGTCCACCTGAAGGGCGTGGCCGCAAAAGGAAATCCCGAGCTGTTTTTGGCGGATGCCACCCTCTACCTGGAGCTTTTCGGGATCGTGGCCATTGCATGGCAATGGCTCAAGCAGGGAATCAGCGGGGTGAAAGGGCTGGATGCGGCCGCATCCGAAAAGGAAAAGAATTTCTATCAGGGCAAGCTGTATGCCCTTCGATTTTTCTTCGCCTATGAGTTGCTCAAGATGGAGGGTCTGTCAAAGCGGCTTATGAACGGCGACGGGCTGACTGTTGAGATGCAGGAGAGGTTTTTCACAGATTAATCCCCGTTAGTGGATCGGCTGTTTTTAGGGCCGTTGATCCACCAGTCTGTCTTTTTGTCAAACCACCAGGAGTCTCTTTTTGTGGTCATTATTTCTTCGGCCAGCCGCTTCCCACTCTCGGTAAGGAGCCTTTTCAGGGCAAATGAGAGCCACTCTTCGGCCTGGGAATTGCCCAGGTCGAGCTGTTCCTTGAGTTCAAGAATGAGATCGAGCTGGTCTGCATCCTTTGAAAGCCTGGCTTCAAGGGTTTCCAGCGCATTGAATTCCCGGAGCAGCCGTGAGATCTCATCGCCAAAAGGGAGGTCCTGCACCTGATCCCGGACGGCTTTTTCTTCGTCAACGATCACATATTTTTTGTTTACGTAATTATGGTCGCCGGTCCGTGCCTCGGGAAAATCGTGAAACAGACACATGAGGATCACCTTGTCCCGGTCGGCATCGGGCTCCATGGATGCAAGCACATATCCGATGACGGCCGTCCGGAAAGAGTGGTCTGCCACAGACTCCCCGCCGGAGCCCAAGAATTGGTATCCGGTGCGGGGGCTCCTTTTGAGCATGCCCACCTCAAACATGAATTCCACCATTCGTTTCAGCATGCCCCTTGATAGGCAGGGGATACCCAAAAGTCAAGGGCTTAACGCAGGGGTCTGTCGCTTTTGTCACGGCGCCTTCTTGATTTATTCCGGCATAGTGTATAGTATGAGGGCCATATGGAAGGGGGGCGGCAACCTCTTGGCCTCTAAGCGGGGCCGTTGGTGCCTGCCTGAACATGTTAAATGGAAACAGAGCGAGTGGACGGTTGATGGAAGAAACTGAACATGAGATGAGAATCCATACCTATCCCGACCCGGTTCTCAAGACCCCGGCCGAACCGATCACGGAGATTGATGAAGACCTGCAACACCTCATCAACTGGATGATAGAGACCATGTACGCCGCCCCTGGAATCGGGCTTGCTGCCAACCAGGTCGGCGTACTCAAGAGGGTCATCGTATTTGATCGCCAGCCGGGAGAGAGGGGGAAGGATCCGGCAGTCCTGATCAATCCTGAGGTTGTCTTGGGCGAGTCTCAGATAAAGTGGGAGGAGGCGTGCCTGAGCGTCCCAGATTTCTCTGCCGAGGTGGTCCGGAAGGCCCAGGTAAAGGTGAGGGGGCTTGACCGGCACGGCAACCCATCGGATATTGAGGCAGAGGACCTCTTGGCCGTATGCCTCCAGCACGAGGTGGATCATCTGAACGGAACCCTCTTTATCGATCATATCAGCACTCTCAAGCGGGCCCTATATAGAAAAAAAGTGATGAAAATGCTGAAAGAAGACTAGATTTTGTGGAATATATGAAGCATAACCCGATAAAAGCGTTCCCCGCCGATCCCGGAATCGTTTTTATGGGCACACCCGAATACGCCGTGCCGTCGCTTGCGAAACTGGTCGAATACGGTTATGCCGTCCAAGCTGTCGTGACACAACCGGACCGTCCCAAGGGGCGGGGCAGGAAACCGGTTTTCCCGCCGGTCAAAGAGGCCGCCCAACGGTTCGGCCTTCCTGTTTTTCAACCTGAAAAGGCATCGGACAGGTCTTTTTGCAAGACAATTCAAGATCTGGGTCCGGATCTCCTGGTCGTTGTAGCCTTCGGTCAGGTTCTCAAAATGATCCTCCTGGATATCCCCCGTTGGGGAGGGCTCAATATCCATGCGTCCCTCTTGCCCAGGTATCGAGGGGCCGCTCCGATCCAGTGGGCCGTCATCAATGACGAGTGCGAGACAGGCCTGACCGCCATGCGCATGGATGAAGGTCTCGACACCGGGCCCATTCTGTTCCAGGAGGCGGTGCCTATCGGCCCGGACGAGACGGCGGGGGAACTCCATGGCCGGCTTTCACGTCTTTCGGGGGACGTGCTGGTGACGACCATTAAGGGATTGATAACCCATGGACTGATCGAAACGGCACAGGACAGTGAATTGGCGACCTATGCCCCGAAGATCGACAGGGGCATGTCCGGAGTAACATGGACTCGGTCGGCCCGGTCCATATCGGCCCTGATCCGCGGCCTGGATCCATGGCCCGGTGCGGCGACCCTTGCCGGAGGGAAGGAGATAAAGCTCTTCTCGGCCAAGGTTGAAGACCGACAAGGCCGTGATCCCATTCCAAGCGGCGTTCCTGGCAGGGTGATCGGCCATTCGGATTCGGGTCTCTTGGTGGAAACAGGAGAGGGGGTTATACGAGTCAGGGAGTTGCAGGCCCCCGGCAGACGGAGGCTGCCTGCCTCCGAGTTTCTGCGGGGGTTCCCCATCGATGAGGGAACGGTATTGGGAATTTAGGAAGTGAGG
>CAYPDL010000032.1:25831-34969 GCA_964409475.1 uncultured Desulfobacteraceae bacterium
GCATTTTTGGCAGTTGAAATTTTGGGCATTTGGGTGAGATGAAAGAGTTGGCAGGAATCGAGGAGGCCGATCAGGGCAGTGTGCTGCCGATGGCGGCCGGGAGAGTCGAGGAAGATCCGAATGTGGACAGACCGAAAAAACGGATCTTCATTTTTCTGCTCCTGGTTTCCTGCGTGGTGCTGGTGGGTCTCGCCTTCCTGGTGTGGTGGGTCCCTTATGTGGGTCTCGCCAATATCCACCCGAGACTTCCCCTCCTGCTGGCCATCGCCCTGGCCTGCCTGGTCCTCTTCGGTCTGGGCGGGGCACTGACCCTTGTATTTACCATTATTCGCGGCAAAAACCTCTTCTTCAACCGACGCATTCGCGGGGTGGTCATACGTGAACTCTTCCCCCTGTTGGTGGGTGTGGGAAGGTGTTTCGGCATCGGGAAGCAGGAGATTCGAAGATCCTTTGTGGCCATCAACAATAGACTGGTCCTGGCCGAGGCCAAGAAGGTCAAGCCTCACCAGCTCCTTATTCTCCTCCCCCACTGCCTTCAGAATCATGAATGCAACGTGCGGATTACCGGGAAGGTGGAGAACTGTAAGAAGTGCGGCAAGTGCAGGATAAAGGACCTGGTGACGCTGTCTGAAACCTACCATGTGCCCATCGCGGTGGCCACCGGCGGGACCCTGGCCCGAAAAATTGTGGTCGAAAAGAGGCCGAAGGTCATTATCGCCGTGGCGTGCGAACGGGACCTTTCCAGCGGTATCCAGGACAGCTACCCGATCCCTGTCTTCGGCATATTCAACAAAAGACCATTCGGCCCCTGTTATGATACGGATGTGGATATGGAGCTTGTGGAGAAGGGGTTACAGACCTTTCTGGAGCCATAAGCCTGTGACGCCAAGGGACCTCGCATTAGCCGCACTCAACAGCAGGGATGATTCCCCCGGTTTTCTGGAACGATACCTGGAGACCGCTTTTGACACAGATGCAGGCCTCGATGAAAGGGACAGGGCCTTTGTTCTCCATCTGGTGCAGGGGGTCTTGCGGTGGCAGATCCGGCTGGACTGGATCATCCGACAAAGCGTTCGGTTTCCCTTCAAGAAGATCGAGCCCGTACCCCTGAACATCCTCCGTCTGGCCCTCTACCAGATATATTTCATGGATCGGGTCCCGGATCGGGCTGCGGTCGATGAGGCGGTCAAGCAGGCCGGGGGAGCACGCAACAGACACGTGGCAGGTTTTGTTAACGGTATACTGAGACAGATCTGCAGGGACAGGGAGGGCATCCGGTTTCCGGACCCGGTGGGCGACCGCGACCGCTATCTTTCTATCTATTATTCCTATCCGCTCTGGCTGGTAAGGAAATGGATCCGGGAGTTAGGCCCCCAGGCAACAGAGCGTCTCCTTGAGGCCGGAAACCGCATCCCTGATCGTGTCATTCGGGTCAATACCCTGAAGATTGACCGAGATGGTTTGATCTCGCAGCTGAGTGATGAGGGTGCATCTGCGACCCCGTGCTCCTATCCCCCTGAGGGCGTGCGTGTGGAGGATTACAGGGGGCCGGTGACCGGATTGCGGGCCTTCGGGAAGGGGCTGTTCCAGGTACAGGGGGAGGCGGCCCAGGTTTCTTCTCATCTGCTGGGCCCCCGTGAAGGGGACATGGTGCTGGATGTGTGTGCAGGGCTGGGGGGCAAGACGACCCATCTTGCAGCGCTCATGAAAAATAGGGGGCGGGTGGTTGCCCTTGACAGGCAGCCAAGGCGGCTGATGGGCCTTATGGAGAGTGTCCGCCGTCTCGGAGCGGAACCTGTCCTGCCGGTGGCTGCAGATGCGGTCGAGGGGCTTTCCGCCTTGATAAGGCCCTCTTTTGACAGGATTTTGGTAGACGGTCCCTGTTCGGGTCTCGGGGTTATATCGCGACATCCGGATATAAAGATGACCAAGGGGCAGACGGACATCCAACGCCTGGCCCTGTTGCAGAGAGCTATCCTGAATCAGGTGGTTCGCCTCCTGAAACCGGGGGGCAGACTCCTGTATGCGACATGCACGATTTCACAGGAGGAGAACGAGGGCGTGGTGGAGGCCTTTCTCAGTGAAAACCAGGGGGTAGTCCGAGAGAATCTCAAAAAGGTCGTGCCCGGTTGGGGTATGGATCTGATTGATGACAATGGGTTTTTCAGGACCTTCCCCCATGTCCACGGGGTGGAAGGATTTTTTGGGGCGCTTTTTTGGAAGTCGGAGGTCTGAAACCCGAGGCAAAATCGATAATCATTAATGCAGTGACCAACTGGAGGAGATAATATGGGAAAGATCGCGCCATCTATCCTGTCAGCGGACTTCACGTGTCTGGGTGAAGAGATCCAGAAGGTGGAAAAGGCGGGTGCAGATTACATCCATGTGGACGTCATGGACGGGCATTTCGTGCCCAATATCAGTATCGGCCCCATGATCGTAAAGGCGGCTGCACGCGTTACCGATCTGCCCCTGGATGTGCATCTGATGATCTCTGATCCCGATGACTTCATCGAGGATTTTGCAAAGGCCGGGGCCGACATAATTACGGTCCATGCAGAGGCGGCAACGCATCTCCACAGGACCATCCAGTTTATTCGCGATCAAGGGGCCAGACCGGCTGTGGCCCTCAACCCGGCGACCCCGCTGAACGCACTGGAATATGTGCTAAAGCACCTCGACATGGTCCTCTTGATGACCGTGAATCCAGGCTTCGAGGCCCAGGCCTTTATCCCGGACGTTATCCCGAAGATCCAGAAACTGAGACGGATGGCGGAAGATCTTGGCCTGAACCTGGAGATCGAGGTGGATGGGGGCATCGGTCCGGATACCATCGGCCGGGTGTCGGCCGCGGGCGCGGATGTCTTTGTGGCCGGTTCTGCCATCTACTACAGTGAAGACTATGAACAGACCATCCGCCTGATGCGGGAGCGCATGACCCCGTTTTCGTGAGGGCTCATGTGAAACCTGGCTTTGGTTGCCGGTTATTCGTTGCCGGTCAAAGATCCCATCTTCAGCGGGATTGGTGGTTCATTTCACGCCTTGGTCCCGCTGGCAAGCGGGATTCGATGTTCGTCTTTTGCAAACAGATGGTCATGACTGATCAAACCTTGTAAACTTCCGAGGCCCATGTTTGGAACCACGTCGGCTTTTCAAGAACCACATAGAGGAGCAGGAGGGCCGTAAACGGAATGGGGATGACCATGTCCACCACGGCAAGGACGACGAGTCCTATTAAGAGCCTGGTCTTCAATTTCATTATGTCCCCCTGTTTCGTTGCTGGTCGAAGCGGAGCGTAGATCTCGCAGAATGCGGGCAGAAAGACCATGAGCCAACGTCTGTATATCTTTTTCATGACCGGTGGTTGTCCTGTCGGCACGGTAGCTGGGCTCTCTGTAACGGGTGATTACCCTAAATTGAAAAAATCTGCAACAATTGAGATGCGTTGAATTGATGGCCCAGCAAAGTTTATGTCCCCAGTTCCTTTGGTTTTGATATTTCGAATAGCCATTTTTACCCCTGAAGAAATTCTTACCCCGAAACACCTTCAGTTTATGCTTGTGATCCGAACAATTTCGATGTAAGTTCTCGTAAAATGAGACGAACGAGAAAAAGGAGGAATAAGAAGGATGGAAATTAGGATTCTGGGTGTTGTGGGCGCCGGACAGATGGGTTCGGGGATCGCTCAGGTCGGTGCGGTCTCCGGGCTGTCGGTGATCATGAACGATATCAAAGATGAGTTCGTGGAAAGAGGGTTTACAACCATTGATGGAAGCCTCGCTCGCATGGTCAAGAAAGAAAAGATGTCGGAGACGGATAAAGAGGCTGTCTTGGGGAGGATAGAGGGATCCACCGACTTGGCCGACATGGCCAGGGCCGATTTCGTGGTGGAGGCGGCCACTGAAAACGAGGTCTTGAAGTTGAAGATTTTCGAGGAGCTGGACAGTCAGTGCAGGGAAGGGATTATCCTTTCTTCCAACACCTCTTCCATCTCCATCACCAAGATCGCGGCGGCGACCAAGAGGCCCGAGAAGGTGATTGGGATGCATTTTATGAATCCGGTCCCCATGATGAAATTGGTCGAGATCATCAATGGCCTGGCCACATCCGACGATACGTTCCAGACCACCCGGGATCTGGCCCTCAAACTGGACAAGACCCCTGTCCCGGCCAATGATTTCCCGGGGTTTGTGGCCAACCGGATATTGATGCCGATGATCAATGAGGCTGTTTACGCCCTGTTTGAAGGCGTTGGGAAGCCGGAGGACATCGACCAGATCATGAAATTGGGCATGAACCACCCGATGGGACCCCTGGCCCTGGCCGACCTGATCGGGCTGGATACCTGCCTCGCGATTATGGATGTCCTTAACCGGGGATTGGGGGATAGCAAATACCGGGCCTGTCCGCTCTTGAGAAAATATGTGGATGCAGGGTGGCTTGGCAGAAAGACGGGGAGGGGGTTTTACCAGTACTGAAGGTGCCTAAAGTTTGGAGTGCCTAAAGTGCCTAAAGTTTGAAGTTCGTAAAATTAATGGAGCCTTAGTCTGATTGTGAGGTCAAAGCTGATTCAGGACGGTTTGCAAATAGCCCCATCTTCTGATATGGCGTGTCACAAGGCGGCAATGGATTCAATTTGTTGCGAGGTTATCAGATATCGACGCCCCTGTAAAACAGTCCCTTTGCAAGGGCGTCATATAATGGAGAGGAAATTATGGCAAAAATACTGATTGTGGATGACGAAGAACATATCCGCTACCTGTATTCAGAAGAGCTGAGCGATGCCGGCTACGAGGTGATTACAGCAGAAAACGGTCATCTCCTGTTGGAAAAGATTGAGAAAGAGAAGCCTGACCTGGTGGTCCTGGACATCAAGATGGTGGATTACAATGGGCTGGATCTGTTGCAGGATATCCGGAATAAGTTCTATGACCTCCCTGTGGTGCTCTGTACGGCCTATGACACCTTCAAAGAGGATATGAAGTCGATCGCAGCCGACTATTATGTGATCAAATCGTTTGACCTTTCGGAACTCAAGAACAAGATCGCCATGGCCTTGGAGGCGGGCGCCGATAAAGAGTAGGCGTGGATTGCCCCTATTTATGGTATTTTTGACCCCTTATGATGGTATGGGCCCTGTAGAGTTGTTCGAGGAGAACCAGCCGGCTCATTTCATGCGTCAGGGTCATTTTCGAGAGCGAAACAATGTCGGATGCTATGTCGAGGACTTCGTTTGATAGGCCTAAGGGGCCACCGATTACAAAACAGAGTCGTTTCGGTGTCTGCGAAAGCTGCTCAACCAGGCTTGCAAGGCCCTCCGAGTCATATTCCTTCCCCTTCAGGTCCAGGGCGATGACATGGTCGTCCGGCAGACATTTCTGCTTGATCGATCGGGCCTCAACCCTCAATATCTCCTCTCTTGACCGTCCCTTGCTCACTTTCTGAGGCCTTACCTCGATCCATTCCGTTGGTGCATACCGCTGAAGCCTCTCCAGGTAAAAAACCTCTCCCTGTTTCAGAAAGGAAGATCGGGTGTTGCCGACCACAATAAATTTGATCTTCGACAATGGAAGGCTCCTTTTCGCATAGATGCCGTAACTGTTTTATATTTCTTTCCCGCCCGCAGAACTTCTTGATATTATAAACAGGATGAGAATTCAACAGAGGAGTTTCCGAACAATTCTCATGCCAAACTGGGCATATATGTAACTTCTCAATGAGTTCGGGTGGAATTCATCCGTAAGGATTTTATAAAAGGCTTACGCCTAAACTCCAATAATTCAAATTAATCTCGATTACACCATATTAAGAATATGGATATTGTTCATACCCGAACTTATTGAGAAGTTACGCATATATCTTTTAACTATTTGAAATATAGAAAAAAATAATCTCAGTTAGGAAATTGAAACCACAAAGGATGTCGCCTGGAAATATTCAAGGCCCTGCGTCTTGGCGTGCGGCCTATAGAAAGATTTTGACATATGCAGCCACTTCTGCAAAACTCCGGCCCATGTTTGACATCATAAAGAGATTTGGCGCTGCATCCATAGAATATATACGCAGAATGGGGGTGATGGGCCTTTTTCTGTTTAAGGCCGTCCTTTTCGTGGTTATTCCTCCCCTCAAGTTGGGCAGGTTCCTTAAACAGATTCGCTTCATCGGCATGCAGTCGGTGGTTGTCATCCTTCTCACCGGGGCATTTTCAGGGATGGTATTGGGGTTTCAGGGGTTTTACAGCCTGAGCCGCTTCGGGTCCGATGCCTTTTTAGGGCCCATGGTGGGACTTGCCCTTATCAAAGAGTTGGGGCCGGTCATATCAGCCCTCATGGTTACGGGCCGCGCAGGCTCGGCCATAGCCGCTGAGATCGGCATTATGCGCATGAGTGAACAGATTGATGCCCTCGAGCTGATGGGCCTCAATCCCTACCGTTACCTGGTGGTCCCCAATCTCCTGGCGGCCATGATATCGCTTCCCCTGCTGACCGCCATCTTTGATGTGGTTGGGATCTTCGGCGGATATCTCATTGGAGGAAAGCTCCTCGGGGTCGGGGCGGGCACCTATTTCGGGGAGATGGCCAGCTATGTGGAAATGCAGGATATTATGGAGGGGATCTATAAATCGTTCAGCTTTGGCGTGATTATCGCATGGGTCTGCTGTTACAAGGGTTATTACGCCGGGATATTTTCGGGGTTCGGTTCAGAGGGCGTGAGCAGGGCGACCACCCAGGCGGTGGTCCTGTCGTCGGTGCTGATCCTTGTGTGGGATTACTTTATGACTTCTATCTTGTTTTAGTCACTTTCACTTAGATATGATCCAGATCGAAAACCTGCATAAGTCCTTTGATGGAAACGAGGTGTTCAGGGGGATTTCATTGGAAATCGCCAAAGGTCTGATCCTGGCCCTTATCGGGAGGAGCGGCTGCGGCAAGAGCGTGCTCCTGAAGCACGTGGCCGGGTTGATCAAACCGGAGAAGGGCCGTGTGGTGGTAGACGGAAAAGAGATGGGCACGGCCAGGGGGAAGGTCTTGACAGCCCTGAGGGACCGTCTGGGTTTCCTGTTTCAGGGGGGGGCGCTCTTTGATTCCATGAATGTATTTGAAAACGTTGCGTTCCCTCTCAGGGAAAAGACCCGGCTGAGCCATAACCTGATTCAGGCAAGGGTCTTTAAGGAATTGGAGAATGTGGGTCTCTCCGGTTCGGAATATAAGTATCCGTCCCAGATCAGCGGGGGGATGGTCAAACGCGCGGCCCTGGCCAGGTCCCTGGTCGGTGATCCGGAGATCATGCTCTTTGACGAACCGACCACAGGCCTGGATCCGGTGACGGGCCAATCGATTATCGAGCTTATTGATTCGTGCCACAAGCGGCTCCATTTCACCGGGATCATCGTGACCCATGAAATCTCCAGGGTCTTTTCTATCGTTGACCGGATAGCCATGCTCCATGAGGGCGTGATATGGGCCGAGGGAACGCCGTCCGAGTTTTTTTCTTCTGAAGATCCGATTGTGAGGGCCTTTCTTGGGGATGCGTCAAAAGACATGAGTTGAGCAGTTGCGCGGCAGAGTGGTGATGGGGCGGGTCTTGCCCCAACTCGACGACTCGATGGGTTGACGACTCAACCAACTCTGGGGGGAGGAATGAATGAGAAAGTTTGACCTTGAATTCGCGGTAGGCCTTTTTATGATCATGGGGATCCTCTGCTTAGGGTATATTTCCATCAAATTGGGAAAGATGGAGATCTTAGGCGACAAAGGGTATGAGGTGGAGGCCGTCTTTTCCAACAGCGGAGGGTTGAAGACCGGTTCATCGGTTGTGATTGCAGGGGTGGACGTCGGACGGGTGAAGGAGATTGCCCTGGATGATTACCAGGCCAGGGTCGTGCTCAATCTTCCGCTGGATGTAAAGATACAGGAGGACGCTATCGCATCCATCAAGACCAAGGGGCTGATCGGTGAGAAGTATGTGGAGATTACGCCCGGGGGCGCTGATGAGCTTATTCAACCGGGCGGACGGATCAGGGACACCCAGTCTGCGATTGATTTTGAGGAATTGATCTCCAATTATGTCTTTGGTAAGATCTGAGAGATTGATGATTGATGATTTTCGATTGGCGATTGAAAGATCACAAAGATACTGACTGCTAATTTCTGACCGTTGAGAATATCGAGGCTGGAGGTATATATGCTTTGTAACCGTTTGATAATGATTGTGTTTGTCCTATTGATACTGGTTTCTGCGGCATCTGTATCCGTGGCGGGAGAGCCTACGGAAGATATCCGGAAGACAACCGACAGAATTATTGCAATTGTAACGGCCCCCGGGTTGAAAGAAGCGGATAAGGCCCGGGAGAAGTCCCGACAGATCCGAAATGTCGTGGATGAGCGGTTTGACTGGGAAGAGATGTCCAAGAGGACCCTTGCAAGGTATTGGAAGGACCGGACCCAGAATGAAAAGAAAGAATTTGTCGATCTCTTTGGCAAGCTCCTGGAACGTACCTATCTGGATAAGGTGGAGGGCTATTCGGGCGAGAAGGTCCTGTATGTGGGCGAAAAGGTACAAGGGAAGTATGCCATGGTCGCTGTCAGGATCGTGACCAAGCAAGAAACGGAAGTCCAGGTCGATTACAGACTCCAGAAAAAGGGAGAGGAGTGGCTTGTCTATGATATATCGATCGAAGGGGTCAGCCTTATCAATAACTACCGGAAACAGTTTGACAGCATCATGACCCGGTCTTCTTATAAGGACCTGATTGAAAAGTTGAGATCAAAGGTCGAGGGACAGAATTGAAGGCAACGATCCAACCATTTGACGGTTTAACCCTTTTCGGAAAAGGAGCCGGTTTGTGGGCGCACCTGCGAGATTTTTTATCTGTTTGGTATTCCTGCTGAATTTCTCTACGACGCCCTCTCTTGCCGGGGAAGGGGATGCAGGATCTGGTGGTGTTGCGGCAGAGAGCGGTTCTCTTGCAAGAGAGACAGAGGGGCATGAACTGATACGTCTGGCATATTCAGAAGGCCAGGCAGGCCCGAGCCGTGATAATCCACGCACGGCCCCCGGTCGGACAGGGGACGCTGAGGAAGATGCAGTGGGTACCGATCCCTGGGAGGATACGGCACAATCCATGGATTCGATCCC
>CAYPDL010000033.1:0-33099 GCA_964409475.1 uncultured Desulfobacteraceae bacterium
CTGATCTCCATTAGTTGTATTCACCCCTTTTTAATGATTCTTTTAGCCCTTCCAGCTGGGCCTTCACACTGCCATCCAATATCAAATCCCCGATTCTAACGACAAGCCCCCCTATCAGGGACGCGTCTTCTTTTACCTCGATCTTAACCTCTTTTGCGGTCAGCCCCTCAAGGGCCACCGCCAGCTTATCCCGGGCCTCCTTTTTGAGAGGTCTGGCCGTAATAATATCTGCACGGGTGATATTTGAGATCTCATCGGTGAGTTTGGAGTAATACTCCGAGATCCCCTGAATGCCCCCTATCCGGTTTTTATCCAAGAGGAGCCTCAGGAAATTTTTAACCAGATCCGCAAAGGGGCTTTGGGCCAGCACGGCATCGAGCACCCGCTTCCGCTCCTCCACAGAAAAGATCTGGTTGGCAACCACCTTGATGAATTCCGTATTCGCAGAGCAGAACCTGTCGAATTCATTAAGGTCTTTTCCATACGCAATGTAATTGCCGTCTTCCTGCCCTAAACTGAGCAGCGCCTTAGCATATCTTTTGGAAATCCTTGAGCCGATCAATGTAGCCTCTCCACCCTTTCTATGAATTCGCTGACCAGATGGTCCTGATCGCTGTCGTTGATCTGTTTGGCAATGATATCTTCAGCCCTTGCCGCAGCCACCTCAACCATCTTGTGCAACAGTCTGTCCCTGGCGGCCTGAATCTCACGCTCGATGGTCAGGTTGGCCTGGGCCAGAATCTGAGCAGATCGTTCCCTGGCCTCTTTGATGATCTTTTCCCTTTCGGCAGCCCCATCGGCCCTGAACTGGTCGATAATCTCCTTCTTTTGAATCTCAAATTCTCTCAGCTTCTTCTCCAACTCACTGCATCGGCTCTCAGCAGCCTCCCTGTCTCTCTTCAGAGACTCCAACTTTTGACGGATCTCTTCCTTGCGGTTCGCAAAAAAGTCTTTTATGGTAGTTTTTCTGATCACCACCACCAGAATGATCACCATCAGCACAAAATTCAAGATTCGATACAGCAGATTGGTCACATCGCCTCCACCGTGTCCTCCGCCCTCTCCGCCGCTGGCAAAGGCCAGCCCGCAGAAGGCTAATGATATCATCACGGTGCAGGCAGCGATGAACGAAGATCTTCCCCTTCCAGTTTCAAACCCGATCATTGAATGCTCCTTCCCAATATCTTCTGGGCCAATTCCTCTGAAAAACCGGCAATCTGACCTTCAAGCGCCTCCCTCGCAGCAGCCACCTTTGCCTCGATTTCTTTCTTGGCAGCATCGAGTTTCTGCTCCACCGCCGCGCCGGCTTCCTGCAATATCCCCTTTTCCTCTTCCAAGCCCTGGCTCTTCAGCGTCTCCTTTGCCGTATAGCCCTCTTTCCTGGCCCGAACCTTTCCTTCTTCGATATCCTTTCCGCTCTGCTCGGCGCGACCTTGATAGTCGTCAATGGTTTTCCGCCGAGAGTTCATCTCTTCCTCCCGATGGGAGAGAATCTTTCGGATCGGCTTGAAGAGGATTAGATTCATTATGAAAAGGAGAACGAGGAAGTTAGCGATTTGGAGGATCAGGGTACCGTCAATGTTCAGCATATCAGATACATCCTTTCGTTGCTTTTTGGTTTGATCGAAACGCACTCGTTTTCTGAAGAAGTAGGGCCTTTTACAAAAAAAAAATCGGCTTGTCAAAACATTTTTACGGGTCAGGTCCCATTTTTTGCGTCCGATGCCCTTTGGAGAAATGCCACCTTGTTTTTAACCGCTTCATCCTTAATCTCAGTGCGGCAGTTTCCCTCGAACACCACTCCGGCGTTGATGATGACCGACGGCGCCTCGATGTCTCCGAAAACCCTGGCCGGAGCGAGGACCTCGATCTTCTCGCCGGCTATAATATGTCCGCGAACCTCGCCGCTCACAATGACGGTTGCAGCATAGACATCACTCTCCATTACAGCCGTCTCCCCTACGATCAGGGTCCCTTCGGTCTTCACATCGCCTTTAAAACGCCCATCAATTCGAACGATCCCTTTGAAAGAGAGACTCCCCTCAAACTCGGTGTCGGGCCCTAAAAAAGCCGTAATTTGATGTCTTCTATGCTTCATGATGCCCCTTGGGTTGACTATTTGATCACGGGTCCATACCACAGCTCATGCCATTATGCAAGAAAAATCACAAATTAATTGATCATCATAAAAAAGGCCATGTTTTCCATCGGTTTCCTCAACGAATGATCTTGCATCGGCCCCCAGGGATCGCAAACCGAATCCATGAAAGCGGAGAAAATATTGATTGACAAGCGATTCAATGGCTGCTTAACTATCGGACCTGAATGAGGGACTTCAGGTTAGATCTCATCCGACCGCGATACCTTTTAACTTTAGGCACTTCAATCAATGGATTTTCATTTCACCGACGAACAATTGATGTTCAAGGAACAGGTCATCCGTTTCGCCAGGAAGGAGATCGTTCCGAGGGTCCAGGAGCATGACCTCAAAGGGGAATTCGATGCGCACGCCTTTCGCAGGTTGGGCGACTTCGGGATTCTGGGCCTTCATTTTCCAGAGGCATTCGGCGGGAGTGATGCCGATGTGGTGACGACCGTGCTTGCAGGGGAGGCCCTGGGCGAGGCCGGGGTGGATGGCGGCCTCACCTTGGCCTATGGCGCCCACACCTTCCTTTGCGCGGATACGATTTTTGCGCACGGCACCGATGCCCAGCGCGCGGCATATATCCCGAAACTGGCCTCAGGCGAGTGGATCGGGTGCATGGGGCTTACAGAACCCGGGGCAGGGTCCGATGTGGCCTCCATGACGACCCGGGCCGAAAAACGTGGGGACCGATATGTCCTGAACGGCAACAAGATGTTTATCACCAACGGGCCGGTCGCAGATGTGGCAGTGGTCTACGCCAAGACGGGCAAAGATCTCAAACACGCAGGGATCTCCGCTTTCATCGTGGAAAAGGGAACTCCGGGGTTTTCTGCCGGCAACAATCTAATCAAGATGGGGGTGCGGACCTCCCATACCTCGGAGTTGATCTTTGAAGACTGCAACATCCCAGAGACACATCTCATCGGTCAGGAGGGAGGCGGGTTCCTCATGGCCATGCAGACCGTGGAATGGGACAGGAGCGCCCTCCTGGCCCCTTTCGTCGGCGGTATGATCTACGTCCTGGAGAAGTGCGCCCGGTATGCCAAGGAACGATATCAGTTCGGCCGGCCGATCGCCCAGTTCCAGGCCATCAAACACAAACTGGCCGACATCAAGATCTTTATCGAGGCGGCCAGGACCTTATGCTATCGCATCGCATGGTGCAAAGACCAGGGGAGGCCCCTCAATCACTTAGAGGCGGCTGTCGCCAAGCTGTTTGTAGGAGACTGGGGCCTAAGACCGGCAAACGACGCCATGGCCATTTTCGGGGGATACGGATACTGTCATGAATATGAGGTGGAACGGTGTTTCAGGGACAGCAGGCTTGCCCCCATCGGCGGCGGGACCTCCGAGATTCAGAAAAAAATCATAGCGAAACTCATCTAATGAGAACGACGGGGACATCTTCGAATGAATTTTGACATCGGGGAAGCGGAAAAACAACTCTGCGAACGGATCAGGAGGTTATTTGCCGTCGACGCAGGGGCCGATCTGATCCTGTTGGAAGGCGACCGAACGGAAGAGGTCCGGAAGGCAACCCTGCGCTGGTCTGCATCACTGGGACAGGCAGGCTATCTGACCCCCGGCGTTATGAACGGCCGCAACAGCATTTCCCTTGTGGTCATCCAGGAACAGCTCGCCGCCCTGGCCCCTTCCCTTTTCATCTCCGTGGAGGCGAGCACACGCATCTTCGGACGCCTGGTCGCCGTCTACGGCACATCTGAGCAGAAAGATGCCATTCTTCCCGGTCTCACGAGCGGTCGAATCATTGGCACAGCTGCCCTATCCGAACAGGACATGAACATTGAAAACGACCCACTGGATACGACAGGCGTCTCGTCCACTGAGGGACTTCGCGTCACTGGTTCCAAGGGTCATGTTGTCAACGCAGCCATTGCAGACTGGATCGCGGTGGCTGGAAAGATCGACGGCGAACCGGAGACGGCGTTTTTCCTTATCGATAGGACGAGCAAAGGCCTTTTCATAGGCGACAGGCTGGCTACCCTCGGGTATGAAGGCGCTGCCATATCGCCCATACGCCTTGAAGACTGCCCGGTTCCGTCAACCCATGTGATTCGCCCTATAAACGGAAACGACGCCCTAAAGACGGTTCGGTCATGGGAAGATCAGGCCCTCACTGCCGCAAGCCTGGGTCTGATGCGACGCGCCTTTGATGGTGCGGCGGCATTTGCCAAGACCCATCGAAGCGGCGGAAAACCGATCATCGCCTATCAGGAGATCGGTTTTAAACTGGCCGAGATGCTGACCCTGTTGCAGACGGCCCAGCTTCTGGCCTATCGATCGGCCTGGATGTCCGAGTCAGGAGACAGGGAGGCGGACGCCCTGGCCCATTGCGCCAAGGTATTCTGCGCCGAGTCTGCCGAGAAAATAGCCAGCGAGGCATTGCAGATCTTGGGCAAAAAGGGTTATATTCGCGGCAACCCTGCGGAAGCGGGGTATCGCGATGCCAAGTACCTTCAGATATCAGGGACATCTACGGAGATATCCCGCATGAAGATCGGTGACGCGGTCCTGGGATACTGACGGGCTCGCACACAGGTTGCGGGTTTATTGGGGTTTGTTTGGTTCGCGGTTGAGGGTGGCAGAATGGAAGGAGCTGATGAGTGAGCGACGATCTATTATATGAGGTGAGGGACCGCGTGGCCTTTCTCACCATCAACCGGGAGGACCGGAGGAATGCCATCAGCCAGGAAATGATCCTGTCTTTCCTGGACCGGCTGGCGGACGTGGATCACAATGAAGAGATCGCCGCGGTCTGTCTAACGGGCGCAGGGGAGAGGGCCTTCTGCTCCGGGGCCGATCTCGGGGTCACCTTGGCCGGACAGGAGGAGGACCGGCTTTCCGGTCCCAGAAACTATGCACGGCTCCTGAAGGAAATGGCCAAATGCAGCAAACCCCTTGTCGCCCGCGTCAACGGGCCGTGCCTTGCCGGCGGAATAGGGCTCATGCTGTCCTGCGACATCATCATCGCCAGAAACGATGCCTATTTTCGCACCCCGGAGGTGAATGTGGGGATCTTTCCCATGATGGTGGGGGCCCTCCTCTATCAAAACCTCCTCAGGAAAAAGGCCGTGGACATGGTTCTGACCGGTCGAAAAATTCCGGCCCCCGAGGCTGAAGACATGGGGTTGATTACTCGCTCCGTTGAGCCGGACCAACTGGATACAGAGATTGAAAACACGCTTAAAATCCTCACATCCAAGAGTCCCATCGGCACGCGGATCGGCAAGGAGGCCTTCAGGGTCATGAGCGACATGCCCTTTGAGGCGGCAGTAGACTATCTGTGCGAGGCCCTGGGCAGGGTCATCTCAACCCAAGACGCCGTGGAGGGGATGACGGCATTCCTCCAGAAGAGACCGCCGAGATTTACTGGCGCATAGCCTCGAAGAGGTGACGCAGTGGACTTTAAGCTGGGAAAAAGCTATCATCAATTGCAGATTGGCGAGGAGGCCAGTTTCACCAAAACCATCACGGAAACGGATGTCTATCTTTTCGCCGGCATCAGCGGGGATTTCAACCCGATGCACGTCAACGAGGCCTTTGCCAAAAAGACCCCTTTCAAAACGAGAATCGCCCACGGCGGGCTTCCCCAGAGCCTGATCGCCCCGGTCCTGGGAATGAAACTGCCCGGGCTGGGAACCATCGCAGTGGAGATCTCATGCCGGTTCAAGGCCCCGGTCTTCTTTGGCGACACCGTCACGGCTGCCGCCCGGGTTGTTGAAAAACTCGAGAAGAAACAATGGGTTCGGATGGCACTTTCCTGGACAAATCAGCATGGGACATCCATTGCTGAAGGGGAAGCAGTCGTCATGCCGCCCCCGGAGGCCCCTCAGCCATTAAGGGATGAAGGGGATAACATGGACACATGCAACCAAACAGAAAAGGAGGATAAAAAATGGCGTTAACGAGTGTCAAAGAGGTGTTTGACAAGATGCCCGAGGTCTTTAATGCGAACGCGGCCCAGGGGCTCAATGAGATCTTCCAGTATGAGATCACCGGGGACAACGGCGGAAGCTGGAATGTGGTGGTCAAAGACGGCGCCTGTCAGGTCAACGAAGGCGTCCACGCATCACCGTCCGTAACACTGACCATGTCCGGCGATACATGGCTCGGGATCGTCAACAAGCAGACCAACGGAATGCAGGCCTTTATGACCGGGCAGCTTAAGGCCAGTGGAAATATCATGCTGGCCCAGAGGATCGAGCAGTTGTTTCCGCTGTAGATGGCGGTTTGTCTTCACAGGGCTCACAGAGGCATTGCAGCAGGGATGAGCTCCTTGAGTGCTTTTGTGACCCTGCTTGCCCCTGCGCGCGCCAACCCGGTGGAAGACGCAAATGATTGTTTCATCTGGCCGGCAAAAAGGCCCGTCAGAAATGGCAACGACGCGGAAGAGGACGCGGAGCATCCAGTAACCAGCATCCAGCAACGAGCACGGCGGCATGGAAGGCTTTCAGGAATATTTCGGTGAAACCCACCATATGGTCCGGGAGACCGTTCGCAGATTCGTTGAACGGGAAATTCGACCCTTTGTGGATGCGTGGGAGGAGCAGGGGGAATTCCCCAGGGACCTCTATGCCAAGGCAGGGGCTGCAGGCATCCTCGGCATCGGCTACCCCGAGGCCTATGGCGGTTCTGACGGTGACATCTTTGTCAAAATCGCCGCCACCGAAGAGCTGATGCGATGCGGCTCCGGGGGCGTGGCTGCGGGTCTCGGCTCCCTCGACATCGGGATACCCCCTGTCATTTCCCTGGGCACCGAGTCCCAGAAATTGCGTTTTGTCCCCCAGGTTCTACGGGGGGAAAAGATATCGGCCCTCGGCATCACAGAACCGGATGCCGGTTCAGACGTGGCTGATATCCGGACCAGGGCGGTCCGGAAAAATGATCATTACGTGGTGAACGGAAGCAAGATGTTCATCACCAGTGGTGTCAGAGCGAACCAGTTGACGTGCGCGGTTCGAACCGGCGGCGAGGGATATGGGGGGATCAGCCTTCTCGTCATAGACTCCGACACACCCGGGTACTCGGTCTCAAAAAGACTGAAAAAGATGGGATGGTGGGCTTCGGATACGGCCCAGATCTTTTTCGACGATTGCCGGGTGCCGGCCGAAAACCTCCTGGGCAGCGAGGGCCAGGGATTCTACGGCATAATGGAGAACTTCCAGAATGAGCGGTTGCAGCTTTCTGTCATGGCCAACATGACCGCCCAAATGGCCCTGGAGGAATCTCTGAAATACGCTCGGGAAAGAAATGCATTTAACCGTCCTCTTACCGGTTTTCAGGTAACGCGTCACAAACTGGCCGACATGGCGACCCTGCTGGAGGCCAGCCGGGAATTCACCTACCGGGTCGGGGCCAAAATAGGGGCCGGTGCGAACCAGGTCAAAGAGATCTCGATGGCAAAGAATTTTGCCTGCACGGTCAGCGACCGGGTCACCTACGATGCGGTCCAGATACACGGGGGCTTTGGCTACATGCGGGAATACCTGGTGGAAAGGCTCTACAGAGACAACCGCATTCTCTCCATCGGAGGGGGCACGCAGGAAATCATGAAAGAGATCATATCCAAGATGATCCTCTGATGCTTCAGAATAAGGATAGGACTCATGGGAACGGAGCAAGAAAAGAATACGTACGCGGAGGCAGGCGTTGACATCGATGCCGGCAACCGATTTGTGGATATGATCAGACCGATCGTCAAAAAGACCCACACATCGGGCGTCATGACGGACATCGGCGGGTTTGCAGGCATCTACTCCCTCAACATTCAGAACCTTAAGAAACCTGTTCTGGTGAGTTCCACCGACGGGGTCGGGACCAAGCTGAAGATCGCATTCATGCTCGACAAGCACGACACAGTCGGGATAGACCTTGTGGCCATGTGCGTGAACGACATCGTGGTTCAAGGGGCCACGCCCCTTTTTTTCCTTGACTACATATCCATGGGAAAACTGAAAACCGAACGGGCCGTCGACATTGTCAAGGGGATTGCCGCCGGATGCGTGGAGGCCAAATGCTCGCTCATTGGGGGTGAAACCGCTGAAATGCCAGGGTTTTATCCCGAGGATGAATATGACCTTGCCGGATTCGTGGTCGGCCTGGCGGATAACGAGGAGCTGCTGGACGGCGCAGAGATTGCCGTGGGGCACAAAATTGTCGGCATCGGTTCCAGCGGGCTTCACAGCAACGGATATTCACTGGTGCGCAAAATCTTTTTTGACGGTCTGAAGATGTCGGTGCATGACCACGTGGAGGACTTCGGCAGGACCCTCGGGGAAGAACTACTGGAACCGACCCGCATCTACGCAAGGACCATCAGCAACCTCAGAAGAGACTTCCGGATCTACGGCATCTCTCATATTACAGGGGGCGGGCTGATCGACAACCCGCCGCGTATCCTCCCCTCCCGGGTCAAGGCGGTCATTGACCGATCCGCATGGACCCCTCACCCGATATTCCAGTTCATCCAGAGGGAAGGCCGGATACCAGATCACGACATGATGCTGACCTTCAACAACGGTCTCGGGATGCTCATCGTCGTGAGCGAGGAGGAAACCGATGAGGTCATCGTAAGGCTGAGGGCCATGGGAGAGGCAGCCTACTGCGTCGGGACCATAGAATCGAGAGACGAGGACGAAGATTCTGTCCAGTTTATAGGTTAAAGGAGTGTCAGCAAGGTCCGGGCAAGGTTGAGTTTCGATTTTCTGCAGGGCCGTCAAACACGACGTAGTGGAACAGGGTGAACCCCGAACATCGAGAACGTCCAATATCGACTGAATAAAAAATCACCCTACTAACTTTATCTCATTTTAGACGCTTTAGATCACTTTAGGAATTTTAGGCATTTTCCCGGTTTTTCCGGTCGCACGTAAAGGAGCAACCATGTTTGGACTCGGTCCCACAGAACTGATCATTATCGCGATTATTGTTCTTCTCATTTTCGGCGCCAAGCGGCTTCCGGACATCGGAAAAGGGTTGGGAGGAGCTGTCCGGGAACTCAAGAACGTCAAAAAGGAATTGAGCTCGGATAAGACCGTCAACAAAGATGAGAAGGAACAAGACGGGAAAATAGAGGAACCTCCTCCCTCTCTGGAGGCCAAAATGGCCAACAAGGTCCTGGAACAGGTGCCAGGCGTCAAGAAGGTCATGGATGTAAAAAAAAAGGCGGACACGGTCAAGAATCTGCTCAGTTAGGTCTTGTCGCCATGCAGAAGATCTCGTGCGAACTGCCTGACGGAAATCCCCCTTCAAAAGAGATAAAAGAAATCCTCGCCCAGTGCAGGACGATCGCCGTGGTAGGGCTCTCTCCAAAGGAAGCAAGGGACAGCAACCGGGTAGCCCGCTACCTTATACGTGAGGGCTACGAGGTCGTCCCCGTTAATCCAGGCCAGAGGGAGATACTCGGAAAGACGTGCTACAGGTCTGTGGCGGATATCCCATTTCAGGTAGACATGGCCGATCTTTTTCTGAACCCGACCCGGGTCCCGCCGGTGGTAGATCAGGCAATCGACAAACGGGTCCGCGCCATCTGGATGCAGTTGGGCGTTGTCCACAACGCCGCGGCTCAAAAGGCCAGGGAAGCGGGCATCCAGGTCGTCACGAACAAATGTATTATGCAGGAACACAAGAAGCTGACAACAGTTTAGCCGGCAATGGCGATCATTTCAATCTCCACGGCCGCCCCTAAAGGGAGGGCCGCCACCTGAAACGCGCTCCGCGCCGGCGGATCCGATACAAAATAGGACCCATACACCCCGTTAAACGCTGCAAAATCATTTATATCGGCCAGGTAAACCGTCGCCTTTACCACCCTTGAGAAATCGGTGCCCCCAGCCTTCAGCACGGCCCTTAGGTTCTCCATGGCCTGACGGGTCTGGGCCTCAATCCCCCCCGCTACAAGCCTCCCGGTCGCCGGATCAACCCCCACCTGGCCCGATGTAAAGAGATAGTCGCCTGCCCGGATCGCCTGGCTGTAGGGACCCACGGCCCCCGGGGCCTTATCCGAATGGACCACCCGCTTCACAGGTGGCCCCCCTCGCGTCGCCCCGCCTTCTTCCCCCGCAAGGTACTCCTCGACGGCCATTTCAGCCAGCTTATATTTCTGGACCTTCCCGCTCTTGGTCATGGGAAAGCCGGAGACGATTTTGAAATAGTGCGGCAACAGGGCCTCGTCCAGATAATCCCTTGCATATGCGGCCAGAGCGATCCCGGATACATGGGATCCCTCTTTCAATTTCAACCATGCCGCCACCTCCTGTCCCCTTTCCGGGTGGGGGAAACCGAAGACCTGAACCTCCGACACATCCGGATGCCGGTAAATGCACTCTTCCACCTCAACCGGATGAATCTCGACGCCGTCCCTGACAATCACATCTTTCAGCCGGCCGGTGATCCTGAAATAGCCGGCATCATCTATCTCCCCCAGGTCCCCGGTGTGAAACCATCCATCCCGGTCAACGGCCGAGGCCGTGGCGCCCGGCATCCTGTAGTATTCCTTCATCAGAAAGCCTCTGGTACACAGCTCCCCCTGGGTCCTGGGCGGGAGATCTTCGCCGGTAGCCGGGGCAACGATCTTGACCTCATTGCAGGGAAGCGAGGTCCCGATGGTCCCCACCCTCAGCTCGATGGGATCATCCGGTCGGGTCATGGTGATCCATGAAGACGCCTCTGTAATCCCATATGCCACTGTGATATGCGAGGCGCCCACATCTTCTACGAGCCGCTTCATCAACTCCATGGGACAGGGGGCACCGCCGACCGTCCCCTTTTTCACGGAATTCCACCATTTTTTGCGAAAATCCGGATGATCCAGGAGGGCGATCAGCATCGACGGGGAACCATATAATGCCGTACACTGTTCCTTGTGAATCGTCTGGAGTACCTTGGAAGGGTCAAACATGTCGCAGGGGATGACCAGTGCGGCCCCCCTGATGAGGCCGGAGAGTGCGATACAGGTATTTCCAAACATATGGAAAAGGGGGAAAAAGAGACACATGCGGTCCTGATGGCCGATCCCCTGGCGCTCAGTGGAGGCGATCGACTTGTTGATCAGGCCCAGATGATCCAGAACCACTCCTTTCGGCGTGCCCGTCGTCCCCGATGTATACATGATCGCCACAGGGTCATCGGGCGTGACCGCCTTTTCCATCGCGGCCAGTTTCAGTGCATCCTCATCCTCTCCCATGGCGGTCAGTTCGGTCCATGGAACAGTCATCGCAAAGGTCTCATCCGCGATCACCACCACATTCTCAAGGGAATCGATCACATCCCTTGCGTAGAGGACCGCATCCAGGCACTCCTCGTCTTCCAGGGCCTTTGAGACAATAATTCCCCTGCATTCGGACTGCTGGAGGACAAATTGCAGATCATCCCTCCCGGCCCCCGGGTCCACAGGAACCATCACGGCCCCGAGCCTGCTGAGCGCCAGCATGGATATCAGCCACTCCGGAACATTGGGTGCCCATATGGCGACCCGGTCTCCGGCCTTGATTCCCAAATGAATGAGCCCCTTTGCCGCACGCTCCACTTCCCACGACAGGAGTGCATAATTGAACCGCACTCCTCTTTCTGTGTGAATAAGGGCATCGCGGTCCCGATATGTGTCGGATATTCGCCCTACCATTTCCCATATGGTGTTTCTGACGGTTTCCATGACTCACATCTCCTTTTCCCGTGGAACATTGACCCGTCGGATCGATAATTGAGCAGTCACAATTTCTGGGTCCCCTACCCTTCACCTCACGCCTTGCACCTCACACCTTGCGCCTGGTGCCTAACGCCTCACACCTACCCTACCACATCCACCCAAATACAACAAGACCGCAGTTGGAACTTGAAAAGCCCCTGCGAACCATTAATATATATGCGGCAACGTCAGAAGGAGTTTTTATACCAATGAGTCTTATCACCCTCATCAAGGCCTCTCTTACCTTTTCCGAAAGGGAGATTTTTCAAGACATCGGGTTTCAGGTGGAACCGGGCGACAGGATCGGCCTGGTGGGCCGCAACGGATTGGGCAAAACCAGCCTGCTCAGGATCATCACAGGAGAAATATCTCCTGACAGCGGAGAGGTGAGAATTGCACGGCGAACCCGCATCGGCTACCTGCCGCAGGATATCCATGAAACCGCGTCAGGGCCTCTTCTCGAGGCGATTCTCAACGCCATTCCGGGACGGGCAAGCCTCGAAAATGCCCTCATCTCGGCAGACCGTGACCTGAAGACCCTGTCCGATGCCTCGGATCAGGTCCGTTTGGGCAGAGAGATCGCTGACATACACCACGAGATCAACCGGTTGGGGCAGACATTTCCACAACATGAAGCGGAAAAGATCCTCCTGGGCTTAGGTTTTAAAACGACGGATTTCACCCGATCCATTTCATCGCTGAGCGGCGGATGGAAGATGAGGGCCGCCCTGTCCGCCCTCCTGTACCAGAAGCCGGATGTGCTCCTTTTGGACGAACCCACCAATCACCTGGATATGCCGTCTGTCAGATGGCTGGAGGGATTCCTGCAAGGCTTCAAGGGAGCATTGGTCCTTGTCTCCCACGACAGGGAATTTCTCAACCGGCAGATCAATCGTGTAGTCTCTTTTGAGACTGAAGGGATGAGATCGTATAGCGGCAATTATGATTTCTATCTCAAGGCCCGACAGGAAGAAATCCGGTCCCTGGAAGCAAAGGCCAGGAACCGGGAGCAGAAAATACGAGACGCCGAGAAGTTTATTGAACGTTTCCGTTCCAAGGCAACCAAGGCAAGGCAGGCCCAGAGCAAGATCAAATTGGTTAGAAAGATGGAACTGGTTGAAACCCGCCGAAAGGAGAAGGCCATTCGTTTTTCTTTTCCTGAAGTTCCTCACAGTGGGAGAGAGGTAGCATCCATCGAAGGCGTGTCAAAACAGTTTGGCGACAACATACTTTACGAAAATCTTAATCTGATGGTCCTGCGGGGAGAAAGGATTGCGATCATCGGTCCCAACGGCTGCGGCAAGACGACCCTCCTGCGTTTGGTGGCCGGCGAAATGGAACCGGACCGGGGGAGGATCTCATCGGGTCATGAGGTCAGTCTCGCCTATTTTGCCCAGCATCACTCGGACTGGCTCAATCTCCGGAATACGGTCATCGAAGAGGTCTATCAGGCCGTTCCCCACGCAACGGTCGGTTTTGTACGGTCCGTCTGCGGCGCCTTTCTCTTTTCAGGAAACGATGTGGACAAGCCGATCGGGGTCCTTTCAGGGGGAGAAAGGGCCAGGGTCTCCCTTGCAAAACTCCTTGTTAAGCCCGGCAATTTCATGTTGATGGATGAACCCACCAACCATCTGGATATCGAATCTTCGGAAACGCTGATCCATGCCCTGGGAGCGTATGGCGGAACCCTGTTGTTCGTCTCTCACAACCAGTCCTTTGTAAACGGCCTGGCCACAAAGATATGGGACATCCGGGGACGAGGGGTCGTGGAATACCCAGGCCGTCTGGAGGAGTATTATGACCACCTCTGCAAGATTGACAATGCCCCCGGAACTGCGAAGGCTGTAGAAAAAACAGGGTCTGTCTCAAGTACAGGCAAACGGGATCGCAAAAACGAAAAAAGGGAAAATGCAAAAAAGCGGCAGATCATGCATGAAATGCTCAACCCGATCCGAAAACATCTTGAACAGGTGGAACAAAAAATTGCCGCCCTTGAATCCAGGCAACAGGAGGTGGAAAAAAGACTTGCAGATCCCGATACGTTTGCAGATAAAGAGATCAGCATGCCCCTCCTTGCCGAATACCGGGACATCCGCGACGAATTGGATGAGTGTCTCCTTAATTGGGAGGAGACCCAGCATAAGCTGGAATCGACAAAAAAGCGTCTGGGAGTCTTGGATTGATGGCTGATTCAGGAGAAACCCTCCAACATCGCCGGAAAGCCAGTGAGGAAAAAACGAACTTCGAACACCCGCCTGCCATGCACAATATACGACGGTGGGATAGTCATTCTCACTGGGTCGAGACACCGGGACATGGCGCCGAATCGACTCAGGGGCATTGCGGGCAGGTCGAACATTCAACGTCCAACATCGAATGAAAACCCAAATATTACCTTTGTCGCCTTGGTCATTTTAGGCATTCTAGCTCACTTTAGTAAATGCTAGGCACTTTAATGACCTACACCGGCATCTTAAGGAGTCAACCATGGAAGTAAATGAGGAGCACAAGCCCCTCTTAAAAAAACTGGGGCTCGGGGAGAATGATTTTGACCGCTTTGACGGGAAGTTTGTGCGCTATGAATTCGACGCGAAGCGCGGCGTGCGGATTTACGACCCTTACTACACAACGTCTTATAACGAATATATCGGCATCGACGGCTGGAGTGCGTGGAGCGACGAAAACGACACCTTTATGAGCGATATGCTGAAGGCTGCACATGAGGAGGTTCGAAGGAAAGCGGGATCCAATGCCAGGCCGGGCGATCAGGTGATCTCAGCGGCCCTTCAGAAAAAATTCGGGAAAAATCCCAACACAGATGCCAAATAACCGCTTACTGTGACCCTCTCCCAATATATCAAGCAGTTGGAGGCCGATCCGGATTTCCGCGACGCCCTTGTATACCACCGCTTTCTCCCCCCCCGAAAGGCTGAGTTCGGTCCCCGGCCGGACATCCATGGCGAGACCCTTGAGGCCATGAGGCACCTCGGTCTGGACAGGCTCTACCGTCATCAGACCGAGGCCATCGATCACCTGCAAAGCGGGTCGAACCTCCTGGTGGCCACAGAAACGGCCAGCGGCAAGAGCCTGATCTACAACGTCGCGGTCATCGAGGAGATCCTGAAGCATGCCGAGGCAAAGGCATTGTACATCTTTCCCCTCAAGGCCCTCGAGCAGGACCAGTTGAAGAATCTCTCCCTGTGGCTGGAGAATATTCGAAGCAGAAAGATCTCCGCCGCTGTCTACGATGGAGACACCACCCCCTACCACCGAAAGAAGATCCGGGAAAAGATGCCGGATATCCTTTTCACCAATCCCGATATGCTCCATCGCGGCATCCTGGCCTTTCATCAGAACTGGGAACCGCTCCTCAGGAACCTTTCATTTGTGATATTGGACGAGGTCCACACCTACCGGGGCATTTTCGGCTCCCATCTCAACCAGGTCATCCGCCGGTTGAAGCGTCTGTGCCGGCTTTACGGGTCGTCTCCCCGCTTTATCCTTCTGTCCGCCACCATCAGCAACCCAAAGGCCTTCGGCGAAAAGTTGATCGAGGAGCGGCTCGAGGTGGTCCGATCCACCGGCAACCCGAGGGCAGGCCAGCATTTCATTTTCCTCAATCCAGAGGAAAGCCCCAATTTTTATTCGGCCAGGCTGTTTCTCGATTGCATCCGGAATGGCTTCAAGACCATTGTCTTCACTCAGGCACGGAAAGTAACCGAACTGATCCATCTCTGGGTTTCCCAGTTGTCCCCTGAACTGAGGAAAAAGATCAGTTCCTATCGCGCCGGCTTTTTGCCCGGAGAAAGACGCCATATTGAAAAACGGCTGGCCGACGGCGACCTGCTGGGCGTGATTTCAACCAGCGCCCTGGAGATGGGGATCGACATCGGATACCTGGATATCTGCCTGCTGGTGGGTTATCCGGGGACCATCATCAATACCTGGCAACGGGGGGGCCGGGTGGGTCGATCCGGGCGGGAGTCAATGGTCATCCTTGTGGGAAAACCCGATGCACTGGATCAATACTTCATGAAACATCCGGACGACCTCTTTGAAAGGCCCTTTGAGGCCGCTGTCCTGGACCCGGACAACCCTTATGTGGTGGGCGCCCATCTCCCTTGTGCCGCGGCAGAGATCCCCCTCACCCTTACAGACGAGGCATTCTGGCCTAATGACCTAATCGGACATCTCGAAAAACTGGAAAGAGAGGGCCTCCTGAACCGGACCGCCGACGGAGACCCCACCTGGTTTCCGGCAAGGCGGAACCCTGCGCTCACGGTCAATATCCGATCCGCAGGGGAGACCTACACGATCTTTGATGCCGCCACCGGAGAAGCCATCGGGACCGTGGACGGCATCCGCGCCTTCAAGGAATGTCATCCAGGGGCTATCTACCTTCACCGGGCTCGCGCGTACAAAGTGGACCAGCTTCTGCTTGACAAAAAGGATATCGTTGTTCACCGCTCTCACCTCAAGTACTTTACCCGCACCCGAAGCGAAAAAGAGACCGAGATTATCGAAGTAAATCGCAGCCGGCCCCGGGGGCAGTTCCTGGTGCGGGAAGGGAGGTTGCGCGTCACCGAGGTGATTACCGGTTATGAAAAACGGACGCTGCCGGGCCAGGGCCTGATCGGGGTCTTTGACCTGGACCTTCCGCCCCAGGTCTTTGAAACCACCGGTTTCTGGATTGAAATCGAACCTGTAATAAATAGGTTCATAGAGAGGAAGGGTCTCCATTTCATGGGAGGGATTCACGCCATCGAACACGCAGCCATCGGCATCTTCCCCCTCTTTGCCCTCTGTGACCGAAACGATGTGGGCGGGATATGCTATCCCCATCACCCCCAGGTCGGCAAGGGCGCCATCTTCATCTACGATGCCTATCCAGGTGGCGTGGGTCTGGCCCAGCGGGGGTTCGATGCCATACAGGAACTCCTTGAAAAGACCTGGGAGGTCATCAAAGAATGTCCGTGCGAAGAGGGGTGCCCCTCCTGCATCCATTCCCCTAAGTGCGGTTCGGGCAATAAACCCCTGGACAAGGGGGCGGCCCAACTCATCCTGGAAGGGCTGCTGGGACATATCCCCTTGAGCGATATGTCTGATACGGACGATCAGGTCCCGATCGAGCCGTTTCCCGACCCGGCGATTCTTCCTGAAGAGACCAGAGGCCCCCGGATCATTTACCTGGACCTTGAGACCCAGAAGACCGCCCAGGAGGTGGGCGGGTGGCAGAACAGCCACCTCATGCGGATCTCGGTGGCGGTCCTCTTTGACAGCATTGAAAACGATTTTTTTACATTCAATGAGGACAGGGTCGATGACCTGCTCACCCATTTGAAAAAGGCAGACCTGATCATCGGGTTCAATATCAAACGGTTTGACTACAGGGTCCTGGGAGCCTATTCAAAGCAGGACCTGTCCGACCTGCCTACCTTTGACATCCTGGATGATGTCTTCCGGCGTCTCGGATTCCGACTCGGGCTTGACCACCTGGCCACAGAGACCTTGAAGCAGGGAAAGACCGCCGACGGTCTTCAGGCCGTGGAATGGTTCCGGCAGGGGGAAATGGAAAAGCTGACCGACTACTGCCGTCATGATGTGGCCGCCACCCGGGACCTCTTCCTATACGGCATCGAAAACGGGCATCTTATTTACAGAAAAAAGGGCGACAACACGAGACTGCGGCTCCTCGTTGACTGGGACCTGGACAAGCTGATCAGTTGAATTGTCGCGGCTTCCCAGGATATTGAACCATGCCGGATTTTATCCGTTTCGTTCAAATCTCTCCAGTTTTAAGGATACGAGGTTATGGCTGTCAGGACACTGCAGCTCAATGGTATCACCCTCCCACCACGGCATATTCCCTCCGAATTGAAAGGTGGAAAGGCTGGGAAAAATATCATGATAGAAAAAGCCGCATAACCCGCCGGGATTATGACAACTGATCTCAAACGTCTCCCCAACCTGATGGCCCGCATCACAGTGACCTCGGACACCCGTAATAGTGGCCACGACTTTTTTACCGACTCCAGGATCTCTTGCCATTTTTAATGCCCTCCTCCTTGATGGTCTCGCAGGACCGTTTATGATACAGGTTGATTGGTCATAGCAATAGTGCAACCGCCCACGGATGTCGTGCTTCCCGCTCGCCGGCCAAGCCTATTGGTTCGATGTTGACGGCAGACCAAACCATAGGTGATCCACTCCCGCGAGTCAAGGCAGGCAGATGATAAGGCAGGCGGAAATGCGTGGCCTTGACAACACCAAATACTGTCGTTAGACTTGGGTATCGTATTAAAATGGGTTTTTTTCTGCATTTCATGTAATGGGAAACTTCAACCGCATCAGATAGCTCAAGACGAGTCGGTTTCGCACGGACCTGGGCGGCTCTCGATCACTTTAGGCGTTTTTCATGACGGCATTTGACTGCAAAATGTGCGGGGACTGCTGCTACGGCGAAGGGGGCATCTTTCTCGATGAAAATGAGAAAGAGCGGATCTCCCGATTCCTGGGCATCAGTACGCCAGACTTCCTGGCCCGGTTCTGTGAAGAGAGAAACGGCCGCACGTATGTGACAACTGGGGAAGACCACTTCTGCATATTTTACGAGAAGGGGAAAGGGTGCCGGATACATCCGGTCAAACCGGCCCGATGCGACCTGTGGCCCTACTACCCGGCAAATGTTAAAGACAGAGAAACGTGGGAAATGGCAAAACTGGCCTGCCGGGGGATTGATCGGAAGTGTTCATTTGAGGAGTTTGTCAGGGAATCCCAGACCGCCATCAAGGACAAATATATGGCCCGTACGAAAAAATCATGAATTTGTTAAAACAGTTAGCAGATATCATCTATCCGCCGAGATGCGCCGTCTGCGGCCGTTTTCTTTGGAAGGGCCCCCTTGTAAGAGAGGCCCGTTCAGCATTCTTCTGCCCGAACTGTACGGCCGATTTCCATTGCGTTGTCTCGCCCTCGTGTCCTATATGCGGTCAGCCTTTTTCTTCAGAGGTACTTGAGGATCATCTCTGCGAGGACTGCCTGAGAAACAGACCATTTTACGAGGCCGCCTGGGCCCCATACCGTTACGAGGGAGCGATTTTAAAGGGGATCCATCGTCTCAAATACGGTTCAAAAAGCTTCCTGGCCGACGCTTTGGGCCCTCTTCTCGCCCGGTTTGCAGAAGAGCGGCTTGACGGATCAGGGCCTGTTCTAATCATGCCCGTTCCACTGCATCCCAAAAGGCTTCAGGAAAGGGGATTCAATCAGAGCCTCCTCCTGGCAAGGCACGTGTCCCGGGCCCTTCACATCGATCTGGACTTTCTATCTTTGAGGAGGGTAAGATATACACCGCCCCAGGCCAGCCTCGCAAAAAGGGAGAGGCAACAAAATGTCCGAGGGGCCTTTGAGCTGAGAGAGCAGGGTGCCGTCAAAGGGAAAACCGTGCTCCTGGTGGATGACGTGGTCACCACTGGAAACACCCTCAACGAATGTGCCCGGATACTCAGGGAGGGGGGAGCGCAAAAGGTCTTCGGTCTCAGTCTGGCACGGGCGGGCAGATAGCCGGTGGTTGGCAGTCAGGGGTCGGTGGTCAGAAATGAGGTTTTCCCGCCGTGGCGGGATTCAGGTTTCGGGTTTCAGGGGTAAACAGAATCCAGCATCCAGTATCCAGTGTGGGTCGCGGGTTCTCCAATTTCCAGTTCCCATTTTAAGTCTCATATGAATCGATTTTCCAATGAAGACGTACCTTGACAAGATAAAGGCCCTTGAAGCAGCAAAAGACGAATGCAAGCACATGAAGAGCTTGGGAAAGCGGATCGTGTTTACAAATGGCTGTTTTGACATCCTCCATCCCGGACATACCCGGTACCTCTCTTCTGCCAAGGGATTAGGAGACGTTCTGGTCGTTGCGATCAACAGCGATCATTCAGTCCGAATCATCAAAGGGCCGAAACGGCCGATACTTGAACAGCAGACAAGGGCCGAGTTGGTGGCCGCCCTGGAGTGCGTGGATCTGGTCCTGATTTTTGACGAAGACAATCCGCTCCGGGTAATCCAGCACCTCTTGCCCGACATCCTTGTCAAGGGTGGCGACTGGGCCGAGGATGAGATTATTGGCGCCGATGTGGTAAAGAAGGCAGGGGGTGATGTGAAACGGATCCCCTTTGTGACCGGCTTCTCGACCACCGACATCGTCAACAGGGTTGTGGAAAGATATGCATGACAAAATTCCCTCTGATTTCTTGGATTCACTCTTGCCAGACCGTCGTGTCTCTGTTATATTTAATTTTTTAAGCTCTTTCGCGCCCATAGCTCAGTTGGATAGAGTGACGGACTACGAATCCGTAGGTCGCAAGTTCGAATCTTGCTGGGCGCGCCATTTATATCAAGGACTTAGGTCATATAACCCGAGTCCTTTTTTAGTTTTGGACAACATCGATATCAAATATCGGAATTTCAGTGTGAGAAAAAAAGATTGATTTTATGGTTCAAATGTCTATAATAAAAAGGTTATATGACCTGATCCGTCAAGAATTCTGAATGACGGTAAGGGTGGTCGGGAAAGCGCGTGATGTGGGGGTGTAGCTCAGTTGGGAGAGCGGTACGTTCGCAACGTACAGGTCAGGGGTTCGAATCCCCTCATCTCCACCATCTTTTTCTGTCTGAGATTGTTGTCTGGTAATGGTCCACACCCTGAAATAAGATGCGATCCCCAATGAATCGAGAGGCTACCATAAAGAGAAAAACAAAGGAAACCGATATCCTCTTGCGCCTTAATCTTGACGGCGGCGCCCCTTCCAGGGTGGATACGGGGATCCCTTTCATGGACCACATGTTGGACCTGATGTCGGCCCATGGTTTTCTGGAAATGGAACTCAAGGCCACGGGAGACAGGGAAATTGACGACCACCATACCATGGAGGATCTGGGCATCACCTTCGGTATGGCCCTCAAGAAATCGTTGGGCGACATGCGAGGGATCCGACGCTATGGCGAAGCAACCATTCCCATGGATGACGCCCTGGCCAGGGTCGTCATCGATATTTCGCACCGGCCCTTGCTGGCCTATCGGGTAACCCTCAAAAAAACCACCACCGGAACATTTGACACAGGTCTCATCAAGGAATTCTTTCGCGCCCTGGCAACCCATGCAGGGCTGACCCTCCACATTGATCTCATGTCAGGAGATGAGCCTCACCATGTTTCGGAGGCCATCTTCAAGGCCTTCGGCAGGGCACTGGACCAGGCCACCGGGATCGAAACCCGCTTGAAAGGGAATTTACCTTCCACAAAAGGCGTTCTTTAGCGAAAGGAGGGGTCATGGCCGCGAACGTTCGTGTCACCTGTTCACGATGTGGATTGTCTCTCCTGACGCTGTTCACCCTTTTGATCCTTGCCGGTTGCCACGGCGATAGGGGGTCGCCACCCTCTACCCAACCCCCTTCCAGGCCGATAATACAAACTCTCGTTGTTGTGGGGTTCCGGGCCGCCATCACCAACGGAGAAGGACCTGAGCTGGTCCGAAATCCCATAACGGGCACCTCCTTCATGTCCTGGCCGGTTCCCGAAAATGTGGTTGACTGGCTGACGGATCAGCTCTTTGAGATGCTGGCCCAGGACAAGGGACGGCATCTCGTTCCACCGGGACAGGCGCAGGGGGTGGCTGAAAGCATCATGCATTCAGACACAAAGTTAGGCATCCACCCCCTTGAAATGATCCAGGATGTGGGAAAAGCCTTTGGGGCAGATGCCGTCCTGATCGGACAGCTATACCGCTGGCAGGACCGTGTGGGGACCGATTACGGGGTTGAAACCCCAGCCTCCATAGCATTTGATGTCTCCCTTGTGAGGCCGTCGGATGGCGCGATCCTCTGGCGCGGCAATTATGACAAAACCCAGAAATCGTTATTCGAAAACCTCTTTGATCTGAAGACCTATGTCAGGAGCGGCGGCCGCTGGCTGACAGCCAGAGAGTTGGCCGGCTTCGGTTTGGAACGGTTATTGGCCGAAATGCCGGGGGCTCCGGCCGAGGGAAAGGATTAGGAATTTGCTGATTATCCCGGCGATTGATCTCAAGGGGGGCCGTTGCGTCAGGCTCAAGCAGGGACGGATGTCCGATGAGACCGTTTTTTCAGATATCCCTGAGGAAATGGCGATTCGCTGGCATGGGTGCGGCGCCCGGAGACTCCATATCGTAGACCTGGATGGCGCTGCAGAGGGAAGACCTGTCAATACGGAGGTCATCAAGCGGATTGTAAAGGCTGTTCCCATACCGGTGGAGTTGGGAGGCGGCGTGAGGGATATGGCCGTTTTGGACGCCTGCATTGAGCTGGGACTCGGGTATGTGATCCTGGGTACGGTGGCCTGCAAGGACCCGGAATTCGTACGCCGTGCATGCCATGCCTATCCCGGACAGATTATCCTCGGGATCGACGCGAAAGACGGTTTGGTTGCAGTGGAGGCATGGACAGAGGAGACCAGACAGGGCCCCATAGAACTTGCAAAACAGTTTGAAGATGTCGGCATATCGGCCATCATCTATACGGATATCAACCGCGACGGCATGAGAACCGGGTGCAATGTAGCGGCCACCAGAGATCTGGCAAGGTCTACCCGTATCCCGGTCATCGCATCCGGGGGAATCTCCGGACTCGCCGATGTCTTGGACATATTGCCCCTGAAAGAGGACGGCGTTACAGGGATGATTACAGGGAGGGCCCTTTATGATGGCAGTCTGGACCTGTCCGAGGCCATCAGGGTGTGTGAGGGAACACAAAAATGACATGAAATCAGGTTTTGAGCGTTGACATTTCAATAATTTGCTATATAATTAAAAGTTTCGTATTTTTTAGCCCATAACCCGTAACCTTGGACAGAAAGATGTCTCTAAATCAAAAAATAGCCGAAGATCTCAAACAGGCCATGAAGGCAAAGGAGAGCCTTCGGCTTTCCTGTCTAAGGATGCTCAGGGCCGCGCTAAAGAATTTGCAGGTGGAAAAGGGGCGTGAATTAGGTGAGGAGGAGATCCAATCCGTCATTTCATCCATGATACGGAAGGGGAAAGAGGCTGCGAAGGAATTCAGGAGCGGAAACCGTGAGGACCTGGCCGTTAAGGAAGAAAAAGAGATTGAGGTCTTGTATGGATATTTGCCGCAGCAATTGACCCCGGAGCAAATTGAAGCGAATGTGCGAGAGATCATTTCAGAGCTGTCTGCCGAGGGTCCCAGGGACATGGGAATGGTCATGAAGGCAGCCATGGCCAGGATGTCAGGCCAGGCACAGGGTAAGGAAGTGACTGAGATCGCCAAAAAACTTCTGACCGTATCTTCCGCCGGACAGTAACGAATAATTTCTTCGAGTGTTTTCCATAAACCGAATGTCTTTCGTTGTTCAGGAATGCAAAACCAACGTGCCTAAAAGAGCGCACCTGCTGACAGAGCCTGCATGATCGAACATACGTACCAGGTTCTCGGATACTATCGCCTGTTGGAAATCATGTCCCGCTACGCCTCTTGTCCGCTGGGGCGGTCAGAATGTCTCTCCCTTACCCCGTCGAACGATATAAAGAAGATCACACACGAGTTGAACCTCGTTTCTGAAACGAGACTTCTTCTCAAGATCAGAGGGTTTCTCACTTTTGCAGATCTTACGGACCTGAAGCCGTTCCTTGCCAGATCCAGGGTCAGGGGGGCTCATCTGGAGGCCGAGGAACTTTTAACGGTGTTGCGGCTCGCTGAATCAGGCCAGACCGCCAGAGGTTTCCTCCGGTCCGAGAAGTCCTTGTACCCGGGGCTGGCCGCCATCATCGATGACATGCCTGATCTCGATCCATTGGTCAAGCAGTTAAAGTCCGCGATTGCACCGAACGGCGATATCCGAGACAGTGCAACTCCATTGCTGGCGAAGATCCGGCACCAAAGGCGCAAACAACGATCCCATCTGGAAAAAAAGCTGGATGACATCCGGAGGTCCAAAGACTTAGGCCGGAACAGCGATGATCATCTGGTAACGGTCAGGGACGGCAGGTATGTCATTTCGGTAAGAAGCGACCAGAAATCCCTGTTTGGCGGCATCGTCCACGACTACTCCCGGACCAAAGCCACTTGTTTTGTGGAACCGATGGAGGTGATCTCGGACAACAACCGGTCGGCTGAACTGGCACTGGAAGAGAGGGCAGAGGAACATCGCATACGGGTGGCGCTGACACGGGCGGTGAGGGACATGACCCCCGAGATCATCCATGCCCAGGGCCTGATCGCCAGGCTCGATAGCCTGTATGCCAGGGCCAGATACGGTGAGGACTTTTCGTGCGTGGCCCCCGAAATAGACGACGGACAGGGTGTCCGGCTCAAGGAAGCCAAAAATCCGATCCTGCTGGCATTATCCCGAATCGAGGGAAAGGAGAGGGAGCACCGACCTGTCGCTGTTGATATTACATTGGAACAAGACCGGAATCTCCTGATCGTGTCGGGACCCAACCGGGGAGGGAAAACCGTGACCCTCAAGACCCTGGGCCTGATGACCCTCATGACGCAGACAGGGATCCATATCCCGGCAGCCGAAGGAAGCTGCTTGCCCGTTTTCGACCATTGCGTGGCCGATATCGGGGATGACCAAGACATCCAGACCGGCCTGAGCACCTTTTCGGCCCATGCGGCGCATCTGAAACGGATCATAGAACTGGCTGACCAGAAGAGTCTGGTCATTATCGACGAACCGGGGATGGGAACAGATCCGAACGAGGGAGCGGCTCTCACCATGGCCGTACTTGACGAGCTCTCCCAAAGGGGGGTGTTTGTGGCCCTGGCCACGCACCTCAACCGGCTAAAGGCCTATGGGCTGTTGAACCGGCGTGTCCTAAATGCTGCGGTTGAGTTTGACACGCAGTGCAATCGGCCGACCTTCAGGCTACGATATGGGTCGCCCGGCATCAGTCACGCCCTGGAAACGGCCCGTGATCTGGGGATGCCGATGCGCATCCTCGAAAAGGCCCGGGGATATCTGGACCAGGACGATGTGCAACTGAACCGGCTCATAGAAAAGATGCACCGTCTGATCGTACGGGTCGAGGCAGAGAAGAAGGAGGCCGAAAACGCCAAGCAGGGGCATCATTCAGCGGCCGAAGACATAAGGGCGCGGCTGGCCCAGTTGGAAATCGAGAAACAGACCTTGATGGAGACGTATCGGGCAGATGCTGAGGCGGCCATACGGTCAGCCAGAGAGGAACTCAAACAGGCCATCAATCTCTTGAAAAGAAAAAGACGGCCTGTTCAGGCTGATGTAACGAAGCGGTGTGAAGCTGTCAGGCAGGAATTGTTGGCGCATTTTGAATCGCCGGAAAATGCCCCCGCATTCTCAGTATCCGGAGAATTGAGGGAGGGTCAGATCGTCTTCCACACCAGGCTGAAGCAACATGGGGTGGTTCAATCGGTGGGCCCATCAGGGGGCCGCGCCTCTGTCATGTTAGGGGCTGTCAAGATATCTGCGGATTCTAAGGATCTTCAGGTGGTGGCTAAACCGAAAGAAGTTCATTCCGATACCAAGCCGCGCTCTGTCAACTGGACCTTCAAGGAAAGGACCCCATTGAAATCACCATCGGGCGGGCTGAAATCTGGAGAATTGAATGTGGTCGGATACCGCGTCGATGATGCCATACCCCTCATCGACAGGGCCGTGGATCGTGCATTGGTGGAAGGCGAATTGAGCCTCACCATCATCCACGGATACGGAACGGGACGGCTGAGGGGAGCGATCCGGGACCACCTGAGAGGCATGCCCTTTATCAAGACCGTTAACAGCGCCGATCCCAAATTGGGAGGCGATGGCGTAACCATCGCAGAAATCGAATAGGCAGACAGTTGATATCTTCTGAATTTGTTTGGCACGGATTGCACGGATGACGCGGTTTTTGGTCCTTTTGTTGCGTGTATTTTCACAGAAGGTAACAAAGAAAACGAAGAACAGCTTTTTTGGTTGTGGCAATGCCGTGTTAGGCACTTTAGCTCACTTTAGGCATCCCGCCATGCGGGACTCACTTTAGGCACTTAATATGCCAAATACCCCATCGGCCAAAGAAGAAATAAAGAGGGCGGCTGACATCGTACAGGTTATCGGCCAGTATGTTCAGCTCAAAAAGGCCGGGAAGAATTTTATGGGGCTATGCCCGTTTCATGCTGAAAAGGCCCCTTCTTTCACGGTCAGTCCGGACAGACAGATGTTCCACTGCTTTGGATGCAAGAAGGGAGGCGATGTCTTCGCCTTCTGGATGGCATATCATGGGGTGACCTTCCCGGAGGCGCTCAAGGACCTGGCCGAAAGATACAACATAACGATCACCGAGACATTTTCCTCTGATGAAGAGAAAAAGAGGACCCAAATCCGGGAGACCCTGTTCAAGATAAATGAGACGGCCGCGCAATATTTTCAGGAGGCATTGGATCAAACAGGAGGAGGGAACCCGGCCATCGAATATCTGAAAAGGAGGGCCCTTTCAAAAAAAATCATATTGGAATTCCGACTGGGTTACGCCCCTGATACATGGGACGGGCTCACTCATTACTTGAAGAGCCGCCGGATCGATCTGGAAAGGGCTGCTCAGGCTGGCCTGATCATCCCCAAAAAGGGAGGAGGATATTACGATCGATTCAGGGGGCGGGTGATGTTCCCTATTTTCAATCTGCGAGGTCAGGTCATCGGTTTCGGCGGGAGGGTCCTGAACGATGCCCTGCCCAAATACCTGAACACGCCCGAAACCCTTCTTTTTCATAAGGGAGAGTTTCCCTATGGTCTGCATGCCTCCTACCAGGCGATCCGTCAGAGGGGCACAACGGTGATTGTCGAGGGGTATATGGACCTGCTGGCCCTGAGAGAACACGGCCTCGAGGAGGTCGTGGCCACTCTCGGAACGGCCCTCACCCATGACCATATCCGGAAGATAAAGGGGTATGCCAGGGAGGCGATCGTGGTCTTTGATTCTGATGAGGCGGGCAGAGTCGCTGCCTTGCGAAGTCTGCCCCTTTTCTTGAACGAAGGCCTCCCTGCCAGGGCGGTTGTCCTGCCCCATGGGCACGACCCGGACAGTTTTGTAAACGAAAATGGCCTGTCCGCTTTTCTGACGCTCCTTGAGAAGGCCGCCCCCATGTTTGACTTTTTCCTCGATCAAAAATTATCACGGGGGGGCAGCGACATAGAGGGAAAAGTCACCGCCCTGAAAGAGATTCTGCCGGTCCTGGCCCAGCTCCGGAACCGGGCACAGCGGTCCCTCTATGCCGGACACCTGTCAGAGCGGATCGGGATCAAGGAAGATGTGATTCTATCCGAGTTAAAGGCTGTCGCAAAAGGGCTTTCTGAAGGCGGCCTTCAAAAAGACCTCAAGCAGCGGGTGGCCGCATCCGAGGCAAAACAACGAATCGGAGATGTCCAGTTGCTCAACCTGCTCGTTCATCATCCCGTGGCCGTAACCGGACTGCTGGACACTGACTGCATGAAGCTCCTGTCAGACGCTACGACATCGCAGATCGTTAAAAGGATTTTCGACAACTACCGGCAGGAAGGCCGGTTTTCCCCTGAACACCTGGAAGAGAGCCTTGAAAGCGAGGAGGTCCGTATCCGGCTCAGAGAAACCCTGGTGGCCGGCTCCATCTATTCGGATCAGGAGGTGAAACAGGCGGTCCGGGAAATCGAGGAAAAGGTGCGCCAGAAGAAGCTGACGAACTCGATCAAGGCGGCCGGAGGAGATCCGGAGGCCTTGAACCAAGTTCTGCAACTGAAGGCACGAGAGGCGCAGAGCCACTGACCCGTAAGACCGTCGCCCACGCCTCACACTGAATAAGGTGAATGTCGACGAAGCCCGCTGATAAGGGGGAATCCCGCTTATGAGCGGAACCACGGCGTGAAATGGTGGATGAGGGGAACCCGTATAGTTAGTGCCTGAACGGAAATCACGCCTTGGCGTGATTCAGGCACGATTGTTGATTGTTGATTTATGATTTGATTTTAAAAACAATGCAAATTCAGACAGTTGAAAATAAAACGACTTATCTTGAATCCCAGTCAGGGGGTTTTCGTTCAGGCACTAGTTATGGTTACGATTCAATATTCACTATCCCGGTTCATCCAGACTCGGAGGTACGATAATGGATAAGAATGCCGATATGATCATTTTAAAGCGGTTGATCGATAACGGAAAAAATAAGGGCTACATTACCTTTGAGGAGCTGAATGATGATCTGTCTGAAGATTTCGTATCCTCTGAGGAGCACATCGATGAACTCATGATGATGTTCGAAGAGTTGGACATCATGGTCATTGACGAAGCCGCCAAGAAAAAGATCGAAAAGGCCGACGATGACAAGAAGAGGCAGATGGAAGAGGAAGACAAGGTCGATGATACGGCCATTGACCTCACGGACGCATCGTCGCGTGTGTCAGATCCTGTCAAGATGTATCTAAAGGAAATGGGCCGCATCTCCCTTCTCACCCGGGAGGGAGAGGTGGAGATCGCCAAACGAATTGAAGAGGGAGAAAAAAGGGCACTGGAGACGCTTCTTCTATGTGGCGTGGGCGTAGAGCACATTATTGAGCTTGGCGAAAAGCTTAATGACGGCGAAGTGAAATTAAAAGATGTGATCAATGATCTGGAAGAAGACGACAGCTATATGCTGATGGGTGAAAAAAAGGAATCCGTCATCAATCTGATCGATCAAATCAGGGCGTTAAATGAAAGCATGTGCCTGAAAAGGCGTGAAAAGGCCAAGGCCGGCTGCACTGAAAACGCCAAGAAGGAGCTTGCCGTACAGATCAAGCAGGATCAGAAGGAGATTATGAAGTTGGTCAACTCCTTCAGCATGGAGGATCGACAGATACAGAATATGATTGAAAAACTTAAGGACCTGGCGGTTGAGGTCGGAGAATCTGAAAGAAGGTTGGAAGAATGTATGTTGCGGGCAGGTGGGAGGCCGATATCCTATCTGAAACGATGTTTGGCCAAGATGCCGAAACCCGATAAGGATGACCGGATTATCACCCCCATCGGCCTGGCAAAGAGTGAAATCATGGCCTTGAAGACCAAGGCGGACAAGGCTCAGCGAACGATTCGGCAGGCCAAGGAACGGACGGATATGACCCCTCGCCAGATTAAGCTGAAACTCCAGAAGGTCGAGAAAAGCCTGGAGATGGCCAACAGGGCCAAATCAGAGCTTATTCAGGCCAATCTGAGACTGGTTGTCAGCATTGCCAAAAAATACACCAACAGGGGGCTCATGTTTCTGGATCTCATCCAGGAAGGGAATATCGGCCTGATGAAGGCAGTGGACAAATTCGAATACCAACGCGGGTATAAATTCAGCACCTATGCGACCTGGTGGATCAGGCAGGCGATCACACGCGCCATAGCGGATCAGGCCCGGACGATCCGCATCCCGGTGCATATGATAGAGACGATCAACAAGCTCATGCGGACGTCGAGATATCTGGTACAGGAACACGGCCGGGAGCCGACCTCGGAAGAAATCGCCGAAAAAATGGAATTCCCCCTTGAAAAGGTGCGAAAGGTCCTGAAAATCGCCAAGGAGCCAATCTCACTGGAAACCCCTATCGGTGAAGAGGAGGACAGCCACTTAGGAGATTTTATTGAAGACAAGAATGTACTCTCCCCCGGCGACGCGGTCGTCAACTTCGGCCTGGCCGAACAGACCAGAAAGGTGCTGACAACCCTAACGCCCAGAGAGGAAAAGGTCCTCAGGATGAGGTTCGGCATCGGTGAGAAGGCGGATCACACCTTGGAAGAGGTCGGCCGAGATTTCAACGTGACCAGGGAGCGTATCCGGCAGATAGAGGCCAAGGCACTCAGAAAGCTGCGGCACCCCAGCAGGAGCAGAAAGCTGAAGAGTTTTATAGATAACTGAGACCCGCAGGGCCGGCAAGGTATATTTTCCCTTGACAAATTTCTGCGGGATGCGCATTCTATCTACCAGTAACGACGGAATCATTTTCGGGCCCATAGCTCAGCTGGCAGAGCCACCGGCTCATAACCGGTCGGTCCCTGGTTCGAGACCAGGTGGGCCCACCATCGTTCCAACACGGATGCCGAAATTGAGCATCCGGCCGCAGTTTTCGGATTGGAGGAGGCTGCGCAGATTAATGACTGAACCCCACCACGAAAGCCGGGGATCCCGTTTCGTGGTATCTGACCGGAATAAACGTTGCGACTGCTAACATTACTCAAAATATTTCCGACATACCGGAAGTGACCTTGCCACAAAGGGCGTATTCGTAAAGGATGCGCCCTTTCAATTTTTTTGGCCTGTGCGATCTGGTCTGACCCGTCCTGAATAGGGCGCTGCGTTGGTGGTGGGCACGGAGCGGTACTTTTTTGAAATGATACTCAGACTGAAAGATTTCTTGGAAATAATGGAAACCGTGGCCCCGGCCCGATGGGCCGAACCGTGGGACAATCCGGGCCTCCAGATAGGTTCTCCCTCTCAGAAAATCAAAAAGATTTTTTCATCCCTGGATCCCACCCGCAAGGCCTTGATGTCTACCTCGAATGCCGATGCACAACTCCTGTTCACTCATCACCCGCTAATCTTCAAGCCCCTGTCACGGCTTCAGACGGATGCCTTTCCGGGTAATGTCATCACAGAAGCTGCCAGGCGGGGGATTGCCATTGTGGCTGCGCACACGAATCTGGATGTAGCCCCGGGAGGCATCAACGATATCTTGGCCGAGCTTTTAGGTCTGACGAATGTGGAGGTCCTGAAACCGGTTGACGCAGCCGAAGGCGCGGGCTTGGGACGAATCGGCAATCTGCCCGATCCGGCCAGTCTGCCTGCCATGGCAAGGGCCGTCAAAAGGATCCTTGGGACAACAGACATACGAGCCGTTGGAAAACGGGACATCCTAATCCGTCGCCTCGCCGTTGTGGGGGGATCGGGCGGAAGTCTCGTATCTCTTGCCTGTGAAAAGGGCGCGGATCTGCTTTTAACCGGCGATGTTGGCCACCATGTGGCCTTGGAGGCCGAGGCATTGGGAATCGCCCTTATCGACGGGGGCCATTTCCATTCGGAAAAGACCGCGTTCAAGGTTTTTGCCAGAAACCTGGGAACCCTGTTGAGGTCAAAGGGCTGGGAAATTCAGGTCGAAACAGATGAGGGTGAAGTGGATCCCCTCTGGGTATGTGATGGATGATGGATAATGGTCCCCCATCGGGGTTGTCTCGCTGAAGGATAGGCAGGATACAGAAAACGACACAATTTCCCGATTTTCAATTTTAAATTTTCAATGGTTATTATGAGGTAACAATTTGAAAGAAAAGATGAGACTCCTGATTACCCTCCAGGATTTTGATATCCGCATGGGGCATATCCTGGCACATAAAGAGGAGGGGCCTAAAAAAATCCAGAGGCTCGAACAGCGCTTAACCGTTGTGGAAACGCAGCTGGCAGAAGAAACGCGTCAAGCAGAAGCATTCACCCGTGACCGGCGTGAGACAGAGCAGAAAATTGAGGATGCCGAAAACAGACTGAAAAAATCCAATGTAAAGCTTTCCAGTATAAAATCAAACAAAGAATACGACGCTGCCATGAAGGAAATTGACGATCTGAAAAAGGCCAAATTCCTTCTGGAAGAGAGGGCCATTGAAATGATGGAGCAGTTGGAGACCCTTGAAGCCAAATGCGCCGCCAGCAGGGAACAGGCCGCGGAAATGAAGCGGCAGTTTGGAATGGATCGCGATGCGGTCGCCCAATCGCTCAAGGCACTGGATCGGGACCTTCATGCGCTCGAGCAGGATAGACTCGGCGTCTCCCGGGCCGTTGACATTGCCCTACTAAAAAGATACGATATGATTAGGGAACGGAAGGGAGGCATCGCCGTCAGCCCGGTCATCCAGGGCGTCTGCCAGACATGCCATATCCGGATCCCGCCCCAGGAATTCAATGAACTGATCCGGGGGGATAAGCTCATGATCTGCCCCAACTGCACCCGGATTATCTATTGGGGCGACGATGGGCAGTATAAGACAGAAGAAAGTGACTAAAATACGTGTCAGAGCAGGACAGATGACCGCTGCCATGCCAGCGAGCAGGGGGGAGGAAAGTCCGGGCTCCAGAGGACAAGGCGCTGGGTAACGCCCAGTCCCGGCGACGGGAAGGAAAGTGCAACAGAAAGGAAACCGCCCGGTCAGGCGCGTTGTTGCCTGACGGGGTAAGGGTGAAAAGGTGAGGTAAGAGCTCACCAGCCCCGCCGGTGACGGCGGGGGCTTGGCAAACCCCGCCTGGAGCAAGACCAAATAGGGGGGCGTTGGAGGGTGGTCCGCCCGAGTCCCCGGGTAGGTCGCTTGATCTCGACGGCAACGCCGAGTTTAGATGAATGGTCATTGCCCCGAAGGAGGGTGACCCCTTTGGGGAACAGAACCCGGCTTATTTCCTGCTCTGACACAATTTTTAGGCGCGAGGTGTAAGGCGCAAGGCGTGAGATGTGAGGTGTGAGGCGGCAGGATGGGCATTGATCTGGACCAGATAGATGAGGATGCTGTTTTCATTATAGGTGCCGGCCACTTCGGCGCCAGGGCCGCGCGCATTATCCGTCAACGGTCGGATGTCCCTGTTTTCGTTGTAGATCCGGATGAGAAAGGCCTTTCCAGCCTGGGGGACCTGAGGGTAAAAAGAATCCAAGGCGACGGGATTCAGTTTCTATTAGACAACTTCCATTATCTGAAAGATGCGAACACCATTGTCCCTGCGCTTCCGGTACATCTCGCCTATGAATGGCTGATACGGCATCTCCCAGAGGACATGAAAACAAGAAAGGTACCCGTGCCTGAAACAAACCCCCCGCTGCCTCATGCGTACCCTGCCGGCGAGGGATCGACCCTGGTCAGTTATGCAGATTTCCTCTGTCCGGATGACTGCCCTGAGCCTGTTTATTGCACGGTAACAGGAGAAAAGCGGGAACACCCCCTGTATGCCCTACTGAGAAATCTCCAACTGCCTCCCTTCCAGGTGCATATTATACGAAGTCATCAGCTTGCTCCTGGACTGGGGGGATACAAGGCCGGGGACCTGAGGGAAACGGCAGAGAGGGTGATGAAAAAAGGCGTCAGGATGTGGATACTGGGGACGTCCTGCAAATGCCACGGCATCCTGACGGCATTTGAACTGAATAATCTCACACAGAGCCACAAAGACGCAAAGAGTTTTGATTAGGGGTAAGAGGCATTGGGGAAAAGGAATATCTCTTCGTGGCTTTG
>CAYPDL010000034.1:0-32452 GCA_964409475.1 uncultured Desulfobacteraceae bacterium
AACCATTGTGGAGTTCATGGTTCACATGATCGATCCCCAGGAAGGTGAGGTGGTTTGCGACCCAGCCAGCGGCTCCGGCGGATTCTTGATCCGCGTGTTTGACATCGTTCGGGAAAAAATCCTGGCTGATGCCGATCAACAGTATAACGCTTTTCGGAAAAAGATCGAAAAGGACAAATCCTTTAGCGATGCTAAGCGGGCTAGGCTGCTTAAGGAAAAATATGATGAGATCCAGCAGACCATTGATCAAACAAAAGAAGGTTCACGCCTTTGGAATTTGGCGAACCGCTGCATATTCGGCACGGACGCCAACGACCGTATGGCCCGTACCAGTAAAATGAACATGATCATGCACGGCGATGGTCACGGCGGAGTTCACCATCATGACGGGTTTTTGAACGTCAACGGCATCTTTGAAACCCGCTTTGATATCGTCCTCACCAACCCACCCTTTGGGGCCAATGTGGAGCCTTCCGACAAGGTGCTGGAATCCGATATTGAGGTGACTGCCGCAGACGAGCGTCGCTATGTGCGTGAATTCGGTGAGCCTTATAAAGAAGCCCAGGCGCGGGTGAAAGCTGCCATCAACCGGCCCATCGCCAGCCTGTTCGATTTACCCAAAAGTGACAAATCCAAAATTAAGACGGAAATCCTTTTCATCGAGCGCTGCCTGGATCTGCTCAAACCCGGCGGACGCATGGGCATTGTGCTCCCCGAAGGGGTTTATAACAACCCTTCGCTGGCCTATGTGCGCCAATTTGTCGAAGACCGGGCCTATCTCAAGGCCGTGGTCAGCTTGCATCAGGAGACTTTTATTTCATCTGGAGCCAGCGTCAAAGCATCGCTCCTGTTTTTGCAAAAATATACAGACGACGAAAAAGATCGGTTTGATCAGACTTATACGACCGCCAAAGCGGAGATTGAAGCCAAATATGCCGACGAAATCACCAGGAAAACCCAGCGGCTTGAAGATGCCATCGCAAAGGCTAAACAAAACAAAGATGCCAAAAGCCGGAAGTCGCTGCAGAAGGAACTGAAGGATTACATCAAGCAGATGGAGGAAAAAATGGCCGCAGAGTCACGACAGCTTGTAAAAGGGCGTTTTGACTACTCTATTTTTATGTATGAGGCAGAAAAGGTCGGCATATCCGCCACCGGGGATGAAGATCAAAACGAACTCTATCCCAATGCGAATCAGCCGGAGAGGATCGAAAAGACTTGTTTGGAGTGGTACAGGGAGTTTCTGGCAGATCCTAAGGCGTTTGCTGAGGCAGAAGGAGCGGAGTGATTGGAATGGCCGCCCCCCGCATTATAAGTTTCAGCGACTTGGAACGTTGGGACGTAAAATATTTTTTAGGGCAGATTAAATCCAAACACCCGTTGGTTTCTCTTTCCGAGTTTGTCACTGAACATAACGAAAAAGTACGACCTTATGATTCACCCCAAAAAACCTTTAAGATTCTTGGGGTGAACAACACCGATGGAATATTCCATGCCTATGATGAGCTGGGCAAAAACATCAAGCAACCATACAAAATAGTCAGTGAAGGTGACTTTGCTTACAATCCTTACCGCATAAATGTTGGATCTATTGGTTGGGTTCCTCTTGAACATGACGGTGCATACATAAGCCCGGCTTACGTCGTTTTCTCGGTAGACAAGACTGTCGTTCTTCCAGAAGTGTTTTGGTTTATAATGAAGTCTGCCTTTTTTAACCAAACCTTACGCGCAGCTACCGCTGGTTCTGTGCGGATGAATTTGACCTACCCGCTTCTTGAAACACTGAAGATACCCATCCCGCCAATTCCTGTTCAGCAAAAGATTGTCGCGTATTGGGAGGCGGCTATAGAAAAAGCAAGCCTATTGGAAGATAAGTCGAAAGCCACCATAGACGAATCGTTGAGTACCTTCATTCATGAACTTGGCCTTTCTATACCCCGAACGAAGGAATCGGAAAAGATATTCATTAGGAAATGGAAGGATTTTGATCGATGGAGTGTAAGCTACAACCAAGCAGCTACCACGATGCTGGACCTTTCAAAAGGAAAATTTGCAGTTGTAGAATTAGGAGAAATTCTCGATCTTGTTCAATATGGGACGAGCGAGAAAGCAAATACTAATCACAGCGGGATGCCGGTCCTTAGAATAAACAACATTAAGAAAGGTTATATTGATACGACGGATTTGAAGCACATTTCGTTAGGAAAAAAAATATTGAAGAACTTGGCGTTGTCAGATGGCGATATTCTAATTATTCGAACAAGCGGGAGTCGCGATCTTGTAGGGACCTGCGCTGTTTTTCATGAAAAAGGCGAATTCGTTTATGCCTCATATTTAATTCGGTTGAGGGTCTCAAATCAACATGCCCTTTCAGACTATGTATCCAGTTTCATAAATTCGCCTGTTGGGCGTCAGCAGGTGAACTTGCTGAGTCGGCACATTATGCAGAACAACATAAACAGCCGAGAGCTGAAATTATTAAAGATACCCCTGCCGCCGTTAGCTGTTCAAAGAAGAATGGTGCAGCGCATCAATTATTCTAGGCAAGAAGCCGCATCGTTAAATATAAGCGCAAAAGAATTATTGGAAAAGGCAAAGATAGGAGTCGAACAAATGATCCTTGGCCTTCGCCCTGTAGAGAGTATTTGAAATGCCCCCGGCAAGCCAAGCCATCGAATTCGAAGGCTACTTCGCCGAAGGGGTGTTGGGTATTTTCAAAATCATCCGCGACTTTGCCTATTTGCGGGATCTGGCCTCTGGTTTGGTTCCGTGCAAAGTTTGTACAGAGATTCACGGAAGGCACTGAAGTTGTAGAAAGTCCAGAAAAGGAAAAAGCGAAACGGACGGTAAAGTGCCCGCGCTGATGAATCAGAGACTTTTGACCGAATCCGCAGCTCGATTTTTTCGCCCCGCCGCCAAATGGCGCAGGCGGTCAGTGCCGGACTCACCCTTATCGAACGAGCTCGAGGCTTTCTGGAGGCGGCGACGCTGTCTGAAAAGTGGGTTCAGGCAATGGTCGGTCAGAATAATCTTGGTACCAGGATAACTTAATGACAATGAAGATAGAGGAAAGCAACATTCCAGGCAAAGGCGAAATCATCCTTTACCAGTCTCCGGACGGCAAAGCTGCGTTGGATGTGAGACTGGAAGGCGATACGCTCTGGCTAACCCAAAAGCAGATTTCCCATTTGTTCCAAACCGAGCGCACCGTCATCACCAAGCATTTGGGAAACATCTTTCGTTCCGGTGAGTTGGAGAAAGAGTCAGTATGTGCAAAATTTGCACATACTGCTGAGGACGGCAAAACTTACCAAACCGTTTTTTACAATCTTGATACGATTATCTCAGTGGGTTATCGGGTCAACTCTAAACGCGGCACGCAGTTTCGCATCTGGGCCACCAACGTGCTTCGGGATCATATCCTGAAAGGCTATTCAGCCAACCGACGGCGGCTGAAAGAACTGGGACAGTCATTAAGAGTGGCCAGACAGGTACTGGATCGGTATGATGTGAATTCCGATCAGGCCAAGGCCCTGCTGCACGTCGTCACCGATTATGCCTATGCTTTGGATCTATTGGATGATTACGATCACCAGTGCGTCAGCGTACGACGTGTGCGTAAAGGCAAAGGCAAAGTCAAGGGAGTATCATATGGCGAAGCGGTGCAGATCATCGCCCAGCTTCGGAAGAGTTTTGGCGCATCCGAGCTGTTCGGCAAAGAAAAGGATGCCAGTCTCGAAAGTTCGCTTCGAACCGTCATGCAGTCTTTCGATGGCCAGGACCTATATCCCAGCCTGGAGGAAAAGGCGGGTCACCTGCTATATTTTCTTGTCAAAAACCATAGCTTTGTGGACGGCAACAAGCGTATCGCTGCAGCGCTGTTCCTGTGGTTCATGGAGAAGAACCGTGCCCTATATGACAAGGATGGGAAAAAGCGTATTGCAGATAATGCCCTGGTTGCCATCACGCTAATGATTGCAGAGAGCCATCCTGCGGAAAAAGAAACGATGGTAAAGCTGATCGTAAATTTGATTAACAGCCGGAATTAATAAAAATGGCCTTCTCCCCAAAATTCACCATCACCAACAGCATCACCGCCGAGTCGATCCGCATCGAGGTTCTGAGTCCTGGCGGGCTGCCCACAGGGATGCTGCCGGAATACCTCGGTCATAAGAATATTAACTGCAACCCGCTGATCGCTGACCTGCTGCATCGCATCGAGTTCATTGAGAAGGCCGGCACGGGAATCAAACGCATGCGCGACGAAGCGAGGAACCGTGGTTGTCCCGATCCGGTCTGCGAGGCAACCAGCTTTTTTACCGCCTCTTTTTACCCCAACCCGGCGGTGAGAGAGCAAGTCGTGGGGCAAGTCACAGGGCAAGTCACCCCAGAAGCCGTGGCCCATGATGAGGCCCATGATGAGGCCCATGATGAGGCCCATGATGCCCTATTGCCGCCCGATCGGGATCAAGTCACCGAACAAGTAACCGAACAAGTAAGATGCATTCTTAACTACCTGAAAAATGAACCCCTGAGTGCACGCGACGCAATGCAATCCCTTGGATTACGCCACCGCCCAACGTTTCTCTATGACTATTTGCAGCCAGCCATGGATGCGGGCCTTGTTGAAATGACCCAGCCCAAATCGCCAAAGAGCCCTACACAGAAGTATCGCCTGACAGCGAAAGGAAAAGCTGTTCTTATCGAGACTGGTCAATTGGAATCCGGGAAACGTACTGTTTCTTGACGATATCTTCATCGGTCTGAACATCGCCAACCGGCTTGTGGGCCGATAAATCGTGGAAGAAAAACAACAAGGCAAAAGACGTGTCTTACGGCAAGAAAGAAATCGAAACTCCTTCTAAAAAATTGCAGACGGAATTTGGTGGAGGGTACTCGGTACAGAATCTTTTCTATATGAGACAATTTTACCTATCCTATTCTGATCTTCCGGCAACCTCGCCAATTTTCCACGAGCCGCGTGGAAAATCCCTGATTGCGGCAGCGCGTTTTCGAGATGAAATTTCCCACGCGCTGATTTTGACAAGTTGCTATTAAAGAATCTATCGGAAGCTTTGACAAGCGATCAGAAAAAGAACTTCGTCACAAACCTGCTCCAAGAGATGAAACGGAACAAGATTGTTCGTAACGTGGGGGGCAAGCGCGGCAAAGGCGGCAAGTGGGAATTGTATAAGCAGGCTTAAATCGGGCTCGGTTAAGGGTGTGTTTTAAACAATTGGACTGATGGTGTTCTTGATAACCAATTGAAAGAACATAGTTAATTAATTGTATAATGCCGCAGAGAAATTTGAGCGCTATACAATTCAGGCACCGGGACAGGGACTATTCTGGGGGGTGGCCATTTTTTTAGTTAGAACGCCGATGGGTCCTGAAATCGTAACGGGACACTCTTCTGACGATGGGAAGAAAAAATTTGCAGACGCTGTCTGCAAAATTGACATACAAAATCAGCATGGGGGTTAGCTATGCCTCGTTCGGTCATTGCATACGATAAAGACCTGCCGGAAATCCCCGGCCGCCTGCCGTGGCGCAAACCCGATGCCCACCTTGTTAAAGACGCCAAAGCCGAAACCGGGTGGCGTGTCCAACCAGGCCGCCGCAAGACGCGTTTGTTGCTGGTGCCCAAGATCCGCCTTGCTGTGGACGATTGGCGTAACCAGGGTTACCCCGGATCTTCGGAGGTCACCCGGCGGCTCTTTGAGTACTGGTTCGAGGAGGACCACGACGTCCCCGGATTCAGTTCGCCCTTTCGGTACTATTTCTGCCAGCGCGAGGCCATGGAAACCCTGGCCTGGCTGGTGGAGATCGCGGGCAGACGGGATGCCGTGGACTTGATCCGTTCCTACGCCAAGGTCTACAGGAAGGATCTTTTTTCCGACAACATCGTCTTTCAGACCACCATGGACGGCCGTCGACAGATTGTGCGATATGTGCCTGAGCTGGATAAGGATGGTGTTCAGGACCTTCCGCCTGAAGACCTCTGCCGGATGGCCTTCAAGATGGCCACGGGATCAGGCAAGACCTGGGTGATGGCCATGGCCGTCGTCTGGTCTCACTTCCACCGGAAGATGGTCCCGGGGTCGAATCTGTCCACGAACTTCCTGGTGGTGGCGCCCAATGTGATTGTGTACCAGCGCCTTGAAAAGGATTTTAGGGCTAATCGCGTATTTTATCAGATTCCCTTGATTCCGCCCGAGTGGCGTGCCCTGTTCAACCAGAAGGTGATTTTGCGGGGTGAGGCTTCTGAGCCTGATACTTCCGGCAATCTGTTCCTGACGAACATCCATCAGCTCTACGAATCCCGCGAACAGGCCTGGACGCCCGCAAATGCCGTCGAAACCCTGTTGGGGAAAAAGCCCTCACAGGACCTGGCCGCATCAGGTCAGCGCACCATGCTGGAGAGGGTCAAATCGCTCAAGGACCTGGTGGTGCTCAACGACGAGGCCCATCACGTTCACGATGAGGACCTGGCCTGGAGCCAGTCGCTGTTGGCCATTCACCGTGCCCTGCCAAAAGGGCTTGCGCTTTGGCTGGATTTTTCAGCCACCCCAAAGGACCAGAACGGCATGTATTACCCCTGGACCATCTGCGATTATCCATTGGCCCAGGCCGTGGAGGACCGCATCGTCAAGTCGCCACTGATCGTCACCAAGGAGGACGACCCCAAACAGCCGGCAGAGGACCCTGACGGCGTTACCAAACAAAACGTTGCCGAAAAATACGGCTACTGGCTGTGGGCCGCCGTGAACCGCTGGCGGGAACATGATCAGGTTTATAAGAAACTCGGCCAAAGGCCTGTGCTGTTCATCATGGCCGAAAAAAATGTCTATGCTGACAGGCTGGGGGAATACCTTTGGAAAACCAAGGAGTTCGGCCTGCGTGAGGCCGAGGTCCTGGTGATCCATACCGACACGGCAGGCGAGATCACGAAAAAAGACTTGGAAAAGGCCCGCGAAGCAGCCCGGGATATCGACAAGGCCGACAGCCGGATAAAGGCCATCGTCAGCGTCATGATGTTGAGGGAAGGTTGGGACGTGCGCAACGTCTCGGTGGTTCTGGGCCTGCGTCCATTTACCGCCAAGGCCGAGATCCTGCCGGAACAGGTTATCGGCCGGGGCCTGCGCCTGATGGCACAGATAGGCCCTGATAAGACACAGACCTTGGAGGTGCTGGGCACTCGCAACCTGCTCAAGGTGGTACGCGACCAGCTCGAAGCCGAAGGCGTGGGCGTGGCCACCACGGACAAAAAGGATCCACCCTTACCGGTTATCATTGCGCCGATCCAGGAGCGACTGAAATACGATATCATCGTACCAATCACCAAGCCCAGGCTGGTGCATGATGTTCGCAAGCTGGCGGAGCTTGACGTAGTAGCAATGGAGCCGATCTATGAACAGGAAGATCTGGATGAACGATTCCGGATCAATTTGAAAATGGAGTTCGCTATTACCCAAACCGGAGTGCACCAGGCAGACATCGGCGCCGGAGAACCCCCGCAAGCGCGGGATCTTATCGCCTCCATCACCAACAAGGTGATCGACCGGGCGAAGCTGCCCAACCGTTTCGCCGAAGTCTATCCATCAGTGCGAGACTATGTGGCTAAGCGTTGTTTTGGGAAAACCGTAGACTTGGAGGCGGAAACGTTGCGATCCCACCTGGCACGGCTCGAACTTCAGGAAGGGATCGCCAAATACCTGGCCCGCAAGATCGCCGAACTGACCTTGGAGCGCCGCGCCATTGAATTCGAGAAATCGGACTTCAAACTGTCTCAAACCAAGCCGTTTGGTTGGCGACGGAACCTGCCGCCGCTGACGTCCGGCAAGACGGTTTTCAACTATGTGGCCACCTACAATGATTTCGAGCGTCGTTTCGCTGAGTTTCTGGACCGGGCGCCAGATGTACCGCGCTTTGCTGCTTTGGGAACCACCGAACAGGGCGAGTCGGGAACCCAATTCCGTGTGGATTACATCAAACCAAGTGGCGCTATCGGCTTTTATCATCCGGACTGGGTGGCCGTTCAACAGACGGATGATGGAGAGGTGAACTGGATCATCGAAACCAAGGGCCGCGTCTGGGAAGGTACACGCGCAAAGGACGAGGCTATCCGCTCCTGGTGCCGACGCGTTTCTGAAGAGACCGGGGTTCTGTGGCGCTATACCCGTATCAACCAAAAGGATGTAGACTTATCAAAAGCGAGTTCACTCGCCTCTTTGATGGGCATCGTCCAAAAACGGGTTCCGTCGCTCTTGAACCTTGAGGATTGAAATGACCGAGGGTTTCCGACCTAAATTGACCATCACGAACTGCATCATCACCGAGCTCACCTTCATCGAGCGGACCCGGGGGGTTATCGAGGCCGCAGTGCTATCTGAAAAGTGGGTTCAGGCAATGGTCGGTCAGAATCATAATGGTATCAGGTTAGTTTAATGGCAAAGAAGATCGAAGAAAACACCATCCCAAACAAAGGGCAAATCATCCTGTACCAGTCCCCGGACGGCAAGGCTACGCTGGATGTGCGGTTGGAGGGTGAGACCCTATGGCTCAACCTCAATCAGATGGCAGGATTGTTCGAACGGGACAAGTCCGTCATTTCACGGCATCTGAGAAATATTTTTAAATCCGGTGAGTTGGATCGCAATTCAGTTGTTGCATTTTTTGCACATACTGCGGCTGATGGGGAAACTTATTAGGTGGAGTATTTTAACCTGGTTGCCATCACGCTAATGATTGCAGAGAGCCATCCTGCGGAAAAAGAAACGATGGTAAAGCTGATCGTAAATTTGATTAACAGCCGGAATTAGAAGAAATGGCGGACACATCAAAAATTTAAGATACCCGGAAAGTAAACCCATGCCGAAAAAGAAGAAAAGACCGAAGCGGTTTTCCGAATTGAGTTGGAACGAACTTGAAGAGTGGGCAGGAGCGAAGATTGTCTCCCGGGGCAAAAGTTATCAGCGCCAGGGGCGCGTTTTTGATCTGGCTGTAACGGAGGACGGCAGCCTGATCGCATGGGTGGACGGCACGAAGCGCTATGCCACCCGGGTGACCATGGATGAAGACGGCATGCCGGATTCAACCTGCACGTGCCCTTACGAATTGGACTGCAAGCATGGGGTGGCCGTGGTGATCGAGTACCTGGAGCGGGTCGAAAACAACCGGCCTGTTCCCAAAGCAAAGGAGGATGATGATCGGCTGGGACTATTGAAAGATGAAGACCGGGATGATGAAGGGGATGAGGATGAATGTGCCTTGTCCGAGGATATGCGACAGGGTATCGACGCCTTTCTAAAGGGGAAGACCAAGGCCCAGCTCATCGAACTGATCCATGAGCTTGCCGCACAGTACCCGGACATGGCAAGGGATCTATCGGACCGCAAACAGCTCATCTCGGGCGACACCCCAAGTCAGCATGGCACGCGCTTGCGGACGCGTTGCTGGGGCGATTGAAAGGGCTTAAAGATTCCAGGGGCGTCGATGATTTCAGCCGCAACTACGAACGCGACCGACTGAGCGACTGGGCCATTGATGCCCTGGAGCGCCCCGTGGTCTTAAATACGCCTCGGAACAGGCAGGGATGACAGAGGCTTCAATCGAGATCACCTCCTGGCTTCCGGCTCGTAGAGCCTACAGCTCGGAGAGGGCTCCTTGAGTGAATTTCACGGATATACTGCCGTCTCCATGCAATGAGCCAGGGTCTTGCGTCCTTTGGGAAAGAGACCCCCAGGGCCCGGTCACGTTGCCCGCCTTCTATCAAGAGGCCAACGAGTTACAATCGTTCTTGAAGATAAACTTGCCAAGTCGGAAGGATGGTGGTATTTGACAGATAAAGTGATCTATCTGGATGATGTCTATTTGACGTAAATTGGAGATAAGGCCCGAAAGGCCGGACAAGAGCAGCCCATGAACCCTCCCATTAGCGAAAGGGAACTGTTACGCCTGGCGGATCTCAATCTAGTGGACTTCTGGTGCCAGAGCGCCAAATGGATCCCCCATCCTGAAATCCTGCATCAGCAGGATACGGTGTTCATCAATTCCGCCCAGGATTTTCCGGCCTGCAGTTTTGCGTTTAATTTGTCATCGACGTCCGACGAATCCCCTGAAGCATTTTTAGCCAGGGCCAAGGGGTTTTTCGCCGGCCGCAAAAAGGCCTTTTCCTTACTGCTGCGTGGCCATGCAGACCAAGCCGTTGTTCAGCATTGTAAGGATAAAAATCTCTTCCTGGTGTCGGAATCGCCGGGAATGGTACTGGATGCGCCGGTAAATCAAAGACCGGCGCCCGCCGGAACCGAACTGCATTGGGTAAATACCGCCGATGCATTGGCGGGCTTCAGACAAGTCGTCACTGAGGCCTACCAGGATCTGGACTTTCCACCGGATGTCAGCAGCAACTATTTTATGCGGCCCGAACGGGTACTGGAGCCACAATTCATACTGGGCCTAGTGTATCTGAACGGGGCGCCGGCCTGTGCGGCCATGGCCCTGCTCAGCCATGGTATCGGCGGCATTTATTGGGTCGGCACCCTAAAACATGCGCGGGGAATGGGGTTGGCCGAGTACTGCGTGGCCGAGGTTGGGAATGCGGCGTTTGCCGCCGGCGCCCGCAAGATTATTCTTCAGGCCAGTAAATTCGGCAAGCCGGTTTATGCGAAGATAGGCTATCGGGAATTTACCCGCTATCCCTGGTTTATTTGTTCCAGTAAATAATGGGCCGGGCAAGATTAAGAAAAGATAATGAAGAGGAGCAATGTTTCTATCATGCTCTTAATCTTGATGCATTCGTAAAAGGTTAAAAATACCAAACTCGCACTTAATGATTTAAAGCAGATAGTATATATAAGTCGACAAAATCAACAAGGTTTTGGAATTCATTTCTGTATGGACACCAGATAGAAGAGGAGGTTTTGACATGGCAGAGAAAACGAAAATTGGGATTCTACTTTGCGACCACCACTGTGTTCAAACTCAATGTCACGGAATCAAATGTTTCAGGGCTCTGAATAATAGGGAGGGCGCCTTCAGCGATTACAAAGACAAAGACCTTGAACTGGTTTCTTATGTGACGTGTACCGGGTGTCCGAGTGGGGCGGTTGGGAACAAGGTTCTCGCTGATTGGAAAAAAATTGGCGTAGAAATCGTTTTCCTTTCCTCGGGCGCGGTATGCGGATTCCCTCCGTGTACCCATATAGGTTACTTGCGTGACCTCACCGAAAAGGGTTTCGGCATGAAAATGGTTGTGGGAACGCATCCAATACCGACGACGTTCTGGGAATGGCATAAGGCGGCAGGGTCATGGGATTCCGCGGAATGGCAGGAGTATATCAAGCCGACAACGACGGATGAGAAAACCCGCGAGGCGTACATTAATATTTAAGGAACGAATAAGGGCGTCTCTTTGGCATATCGCAGTTGAGGGGTTGAGAACATCGCCGAGATTTGTCAAGGCATCCAGCCCCTGATGCGGCGTTTATAAGGGGCGGTTGAAAAATGTGACACCCTCAAATAGCCTTTTCCGGGACATCTAAATAGTGCCTGAACGGAAGTCAAACACCTCCGGCACAGCCGGGGGTGTTTGACGAAGCGGTGGCGTATGGGAGTATTAGAAAAGTGGAAAAGAACGATGGTTTTTCTGATACAAGACCTGTGTGGCATAAGGGAATGGTCTTCAAAAGCCCTTGTGCATGACTCCGGTACTCCATTCCTCCCACGGTTTTGACGGCGATTTTGAACTCTGAGAGACAGTCTCTCAGAACCAAGGCGTAAAAACCTATGGCAGGCAGGGGTTACTGAACGCCGGTGGCCGCATCGAGGGTCTCTATGATCTCCCCCTGTTTCCCGTAAAGTTCCACCTTTGTGACATCGGCAATCCAATACTCTTTAAACCTCTTGATGGTACAGGTCAGCCTGACCAGAGAGGCCCTCTTGCGACACACCCGATCCAGCAACTCAAGTTCACGACCTTTCTCAACCTCCGTGTTTCTTTTTTCGATCTCTGCTGCCAACTTTTTTGCCAATTCCTCCGAAGATAGGACGAAGTTCAGTTGACTGCGGTAAAGGTAGCCGGGCACATGTTTGTCCTGGATGTCAACATCAAGACAATAGAACCCGAAATGCCCATTGCGGACTATCTTTCGATCCAGCCATGTGTCTTCAAAAACCAGGGTTTTGCCTTCATAATCCTGGGGAGTGTTTAACACACTCCGCACACTGATCTGCGCGTAGGTCGTCGATAGGACCATCAAAACAAACAAAACAGAAAAAACAATTCCCTTTTTCACAACGCACTCCTTTCCCCTGTCTGTGACAAGTAAAGCATTAATGGATCGATTCCCCTGATCCATTTCAGGCACCCTATCATACACCCATTATGTTCGCAGGGCACTTAAAAGTTCAGGCTCATCTGCAGCCACATTTGGGCGGCCTTGGCGGGCAGGACGTTCTGCAACCAAATACAGGTTTTTCCGGCCCTATGTCAGACATGTCACTTGCCGATACCCCTGGTCCAGACCTGGTTTCTTGCAGGGACCATAGCAGAGCACTGTTTTAGCGCCTTATAGCTCAAAACCCTATCACAAAAGACAAGACATTTTTTTGACAGGTCTGGAGATCGGCATCCAATGTAGTTCTTCGGGTTTTCTGGCGCCGGTAAGTTTTTTCATATTTTGGGTTGATGGCATAGTCCGCCTTAGGAGAAATTCACCGTGCCCCGGGCGTTCCGTATTGACACTCAGCGGACCCCTGATGTAATATCCTCTATTCCCGGCCCGGACGATCCGGATCCAAAATGGCCCCACACAAAGAGACCCAGTGAAACAACAGACAGACATGGCTTCACGGGGCAGGGAGAGACACGGAGTTCGCTCAAAAGAACCACCCATCGGTTCAAACCTAAGGAGAAGGGATTATGTGGAACACCGTGAGCAAAGGCGCAGCAGCGGTGGAACAGGCGGTCAAGCAGTACCTCCCCCCTGCCTGTTCCGAAGCGTATTTAAGACTACGGGGGCGTTCTAAAGCCTGTTGAATCATTTGTTGCGTCCTTTGGGAAAGAGACCCCCACGGCCGTGTCATGTTGCGGTGCCTTCTATCAAGAGCCTAAAGAGTTACGAAACAAACACGTCTTAAAATGTCATAAAAGATGGATCCGACTCGGGAAATTTATCACCATTTCCGATTTCTGATTAACGGAATCAATATCGAAGGTTCACTGAATCTAGCCGAATTGATATCAGAAAGGTAACTTCTCAATAAGTTCGGGTGGAATTCATCCGTAAGGATTTCATAAAAGGCTTACGCCTAAACTCCAATAATTCAAATTAATCTCGATTACACCATATTAAGAATATGGATATTGTTCATACCCGAACTTATTGAGAAGTTACTCAGAAAGTTTTGAAGTTGATGATATTTTAGAATTTTTGGCAAAATAAAAGGGGTTAAGGTGGGTCTGCAGGTATTTCGAATACAAGCCAATATTTTGATCAAGGCAAATGCCTAAATTAAGGCATATCTCTCCTTTCCAGAGTTGATTTGTTTCCTTTCTTCATTCCGCGAATCCATAGATCCCATCACTTCCCCGCTTTCTTCTTTTCCTCCTCCTTAGCCTTCGCACGTTCTTCGCTCTGTTCCATGACCATCTTGTAGGCAAGGTAATATTTGTAAATGTTGCTCACATACTGCACCGTTTCACGCCCGATCTTTTCTGAGGCAATGACTTCCACATTATTGAACCACCTGTTGGGATCGAGACCGCGTTTGGCCGCCTGTTTGCGAAGCTGAGAGACCCGGCCGGGGCCTGCATTATAAGAGGCAAAGGTGAACAGCCCCTTATTCAAGCGGTCCATGGGCTCATTTGCGTAAAACTGGTTCATCATGAAACGGATGTACTTCACGCCGGCGTGAATGTTGGGTTCGATTTTGGTGATGTCGTTAATACCCATGTCCCTGCCCGTGCTCGGCAGCACCTGCATCACGCCGATGGCGCCTGAAGAATTTCGCGCATTCTGGTCGAGCCTCGACTCCTGGTACCCCTGAGCCATCATGAGCAGGTAATCCAGGTCGTATTTGTCCCCGTACTTCCGGAAAAGCTCGATCGTGGCTTCGAACCTGGCGAGATCTTCCTTGGAGGTGGCGTTCTTCACAAGCTTCGTGTTCTTGAGATACTTCTGCAGCAATATATTGCGTACCTTGGAGCCCTCAGCATAGCGGGCAAGAAACCCGTCAAGCTCTGCCTTGATCTTCGGGCTGTTTTTGCGGATCATTACCCCGAGTCCCCCACCGGTCCGGACAGCCGCTTCCGGATGCAAGTCAATCTTCTTGAAGATCTGCTTCCAGAACTCTGCGATGTGGTTGTCAACAATCGTGATCTTGACAAGGCCGGCGTTTACCATCTCCAAAATGTCTTCATCCTCCAGCTCCGGCGGCGCGAGTCTTACTTTCACCGGCGCCTTACCTGCCCCGGTCAGCTCGGCATTGAGTTTCTGAATGCTTTCGTAATAGCTCGCCGATTTCCGGATGTAGACCTCCTTTCCCGATAGGTCTTGCGGAGTGGAGATCGGCTCGGCCCCGGGTCCGGTGATTACGATCTCGCAGACGTTCCTTCTCGTTGGATTCGTGAAGTCCACCTGCTTCAGGCGCTCCGGAGTGATCGTCAGATTGGCGACGGCCATGTCCCCGCGGCCCTCAACCAGGGCCGGGATGAGTTCATCCTGGGGTACGGGTATGAACACAACGTGCACGCGGACATGCTTTCTCCTGAGCTTCTTGTTGAGGCTGTCCTCGAAAAGCCGACCCATATCATAGGTGAGCCCCCGCTGGGTTCCATTGTCAACAAAGTAATGGGTCTTTGAATAGGTCACCAGGATGCGGATGATACGTCGCTTTAGCATCTCATCGAAATCCCCGGTGAATTTCTGCTGGGTGACATCCGCCATGGAATAAACCTTCTTGGCAGGCTGATTCGCCTGTTTGTCCGGCATTTGACCGAAAGCAAGAGCCGGAAACAGCAGGCTGAAGGCCACAGCCAGAGAGACGAGCCCGTGTTTCATTTCACTCCTCCTCGCACATCTTTCAATTCTGTTGGCCCCTGGTCCAGGACTTATCAGGGTTGAAAAACGTCATCTCGCTTCCGAGTCTGACGGTTCTCGGGCCCAGGTCCTTCTGGTAAACCACTCCCTCGTGGTTCACGACAAAGCTCAGCACCCCGGATATCCCATATCGTACCGGAAAGGCCGCCAGCGCAAAGCCGCAGGTCATTTTGCCGTCTACCGCATACTCGCGTGCGCCGCCGGCCGCATGCGGACCCTGGGCCTTCAGCATCCTGAAAAAACAGCCGCGGTAGACCTGGATGTTGCCTTCTTCTGCGGGCGCATAGCCCTCTTCTTGCATGGCGTCAACAATCGCTGCGATCGGGCTCGATCCTTGGCCGGGCTTGCCTTCCCAGTAAAGTCCGTCGTGTTGTCCGGATAAATTTCTGAAGCGCCGGGCGTACTCCAGGGTGCCATCACCGTTATGATCCTTGCGGAAGTATTCGTTCTGGACATCCACATAGGCGATCATCACGTTCAGGGCGGTTAACTCAGCCTTGCCGATGCGCCGGCCGATCGAATCCTCGTGTCCTTCGCTCGGATCAAATCGCCACCCCTTGCCTTTCTTCACAAGCGGAACAGGGTAGGGGTATTCGTCCTTGCCGATCTGCAAAACCGCACGGTCGTCACTTTCAAAGACAACCTCGTGTCCCTCCCTGAAAAGGGAGAGAAACCATTCACGCTCATGGGGATCGATGACCGGATCGCCCGAGGAGACGAGCCGTAGCCCCTTGTCTCCCAGGATACCGACAACGGCTGTGTTGCCACCGCTTTTGTAGGCTACGCCCAGGGCCTCAGAAGCCTCTTCTGCGCTTGTGAACGTCTTCTGAGGCACAGCCTGCTCCCTTACCGAGGGCCGCATCCAGGAAAAGACTTCCGGTAAATAGTATCACCACGCAAACCATTCGTGTCAAATGCGTCATCTGTCTCTCCTGCGCGGGTGGACTGCCTGAGTCAGACGTCTCATCTCGTCCCAATAAACGTCTCGGAATGTCTATAACTCGTTGTAATTATATATCTTCCGGCATCGGTTGGCAGTGCCGTGGATCTGGAATGATGGAACAGTGGAATCATGGAATCTTGGGAAGGATAGCTGAATCACGCTTTGGCGTGACCAATTGGGGCGAAGCCCCTAAGTTCGGAATCCGACTATGATCCGATGATTGTCCAGCTCTGAGTTGGCTTTGTTGTAACGTATTGCATACGGATGCCTGGAAGCCGACCCAAAATGCATGGAGGACGCTCTCCCCCTACATTGCCCCGCCAAGTTGCTTCCCCCATGTCTTCATCAAAATCCGCGATCGATCAAAACTCAAGTTCAGGGAGATCTTCCAGGAACTATAGGAAATGTTAGAAGGAAAGGGCAGTTCCCCCCTCACAAATCAACATGTGATCCCCACGCTACAAATGACCCGATTCAAGACCTCCCCCCATACGTCAGGCTTGGACCCTCGGGTTGAGCACACGGATTGTATCAGTGCCATAGAACTTAACAGGGCTGCCCTTGTGGTCAACCACGGTGATGCTTGAAATATCCCCTTCAGCTTCTCCGGTCGCCTCCTTCCTGGTGGCTTCGGCAAAACGCCTTGCCAGCTCCCACGCCATGACGTCTGAGGTGAGGAGTGGTTCCCCCTCCGAGGGGAAGGAATCTGAAATCCATTGATCCCCCTGGCGTCGCTCAAAGCGCACACGGAAGCCTTTGGGTCTCTGAATCCAGCCGGTGCCGATCATCTGCATTGCTTCTTTCAAGTTCATGACGTGATCCTTCTTACGCGATTTTTTCCTCTACTCAACCACCCAGGTTGTCCGCCTCCCCGCTGCCCTTTGAAGCCTCCTGGATATCAATGAGCCGTCTTGGCATGGCAAAACCGATCCCTTCATGGTCGAAACGGAGTTTAATCTTTTCGAGAAGGTCGCAACGGGTGCGCCAGTAGTCGATGTTCTTTACCCAGGACCAGACGGCCAGTTGTACGCCTTCCAGGGTCAGGTCGATGACAAAAACCCTGGCGGGCGGGGCCTTGAGTATTCGCGGCTCTTCCGCCAGGATCTCCGATAGGACCCGTTTGGCCTTGAGGAGGTCGTCTTTATACCCGATGGGGAAATCGATCCTGATCTGCCGGTTGGGTATGAGATGATAGTTGATCACGTAGTCGTTGAGTACCTTGCTGTGGGGAACGAATACGGTCTTGCCGTCAAAGGTCCGGATACGCGTGTTCATAAGGGTGGTGACCTCTACCTTCCCAAGAAGGTCGCCGGTCTTGATTGTATTTCCGACCTTAAAGGGAAGGGTAGGGATTAACGGTCTGAACATGACCACAATGGCGATGAGCGCCAGTGCAATGGCTGCGAGAACGCGGACGATCACTAAGGCTTTCAACCCGAGCAATTGAGCCGCCATGGCCACAGAAAAGGTTATGATCACAATAAAGATGACATTGGCCACCACCGAAAGCGTCGCCTCTTTCAAATTAAATCTTCGAAGGATCGGTTTGGAGTATTTCAGAAACAGCTTCGCAAGCACCAGACCAACCAACAGAAGGATGAGTGCACGCAGGATACCCGGACCGTAGAGGGTAACCATATCGCTCACCTCTCTCAGTTTTTGAAGTTCGCCTTCCATCGTATTCATTTTACGCTCCTACACCATATGCTCTTTCGCTTTCTAACTTTGTGTTGGCGACATCCGACTTTTTTGGCAAGGGATAGTATATGGGATTTTTAACTGACGGACGAGAAGAAATCAAGGCCCATGAATGTCTATATTTTGGAGCCAGAGGCCACGCTCGGTCAGAAGGGCTGTTTGTTGAAGACAGGCAGTGTGCCTCTCACCACTTTTTCCACTTCCTTTACGCTGTCTCCACCTCAATGCCCTCGTTGGGTCAAGGTCCCCATGTCACGCCCGCGAATCCCAGCCACGATCCAGCAAGGCGGGACCGTCGGATTTCCCTTGAAACCCAAAGTCGTTTTTCCTATACTCCCCTCCAGAAAAGAGGAGGGAGAAGAAAACTTCGAGGAATGGGACGACTTATTGCTCCGGGAGGGGTGCCAACTCGCATACAGGGAATGGGATAGAAAATATGAGGATCTTAAGCTGTGCATGAAATAGTCGCCGCTCTCAGAAACTCAGTGATTGTTATTACCCATCATCCTATATCCTAATATTAGAGGAAATGTCCCGCAAAAAATGAATCATTTCAAAAAAATCTCATTTTTTTGATTTTTGGCCGTGGTCACCCTGTGACCACTTACCAGTAATTAGTGTCTGACCGAAAACCCCCTAACTGCGAGTTAAGATCTATCCACTGAATTTTCAACTATCTGAATTTGTGTTGTTTTTCAAATCAACAATCATAAATCAACAATCAACAATCGTGCCTGAACAGGGTTTTTGTTTAGGCCCTTGTCAGGTAATGGCCGAACTGGCGCAGGTCCAAGGGGGAGAAGCGGTCCAGGACAGTCATGATCTCGAGACCGGGGACGAGGGCCTTGACCACCGGGATCCCCAGATCTTCCCTTGTCAGATCCACGTAAACAGGCGAATAGCCGTTCAGGCTCAAGAGCCTCTCTAAGAGGTCAAGGTCTTTCGAAGGGTCGCCTGAGGCGTAGTCCGGCAGGTCTTCATATTGCACAAAGTCGAGTCCTTCGGGCGCAGGCATGGACCCGAACCAGTAGGGGTAGGGATAGGGGATTTCGGTCATGGCAGAGAGGAGTGCGCGCTTACCGTCGAGGTGCGCCCCGGTCCCCTTGAGGATAACGCCCCCGGGTCCTTGGACAAAGGCCTTGTAGCAGGGGATTCCGGTTTCCGGCGTGATGTCGAGGAGCTGGATTTGGATCCCCTTCTGACCGCAGTTCTCGAGGATGCTGCCTACTTTCATGTCGTCGGACCTCAGAAGAAAAGCTTGTTTTTTTGCGTAGGGGACCACCTTTTCCGCATCTCTTTCAATAACCTCCAGGAGGGCTGAGAGTCTGGCCGCTTCCAGGGTGCTCCCTGCTGCCAGACCGTTGGAGGAAAGGCCGCTGGTCAGGCTGACCTCGTCCAGATTAAAGAAGAGAAACACCATCTGTGCCGGGACGTGGATGGTCTCTGTCCTATCGCCTGACACGCGCTCGGCCTCGATCCACGATACCGACTGGCCCCGGTAGGGGACCTCCAGACACATGTCGTTCGGGTTGACCGCCTTGATCCCTTTGGCCACGAGATCGTCGTAGGATCCCCGGATGAGAGGGTAGCCTTTCCGGTATCCCAGGACCCGGCCCGATTCAATGCTCGCAAATGCCGAATAGCGCTCAACGATCTCCATAAGACACGATATTCGGGCCTGGGAGATGTTGAGCCCCCGGCCGTAACCGGTCTGGGTCGTGGACAATTGCCATTGGTTTCTGTGGTCATCGACGCTTATGCTAAGATTCCAAGGCCTTTCAACCGCGAAAGGACTGAGCGTGGCCTCGGTCCGCATATCCCAGCCGGTGAGGATGCCCAACTCCTCCAGTCTGTTCCGCAGTTGTTTGGCCGCCTCCTTGAGAGGCGGACTGTCAGGGGCGGGGGTGCCGTTTTCTGAAGGAGAGAAGATGTCTTTAAGATCGACTACCCCTCGCTGCCACTGGTGAATCGCCTCCCGGTCAAAAGGAAGGGGGAACTGAGCCTCATCCGGGGAGGGGAGGGGTCTGAGCAGGTTTGCATTTGCTGAGAACTGTTTGAGCCAGTAGAAATTCTGTTCAGAATGGTCTCTCGCTGTTGAGGGAATGACGATCATCGGCGTGTATTCAGCCAGTTTCTGGAGATCCACTCCCTGAAAATGTCCTTTCAGCGGATCGAACCGGGTATTCAGGATGCAGGCTTCATAGGTAAGGGCGAGGAGATGCATGTCGCTGTTTCGAGCCTTGAGGATAAGCGCTGTCATTTCGGTGGGCTCAACGTCGCGAAACATGTTCAGGAGATGCCTGCGCATGAACAGGTCGTTCGGATGTCCCCTGCTGTAGAGGAGGGCCTCCTCGAATTTCTGTTCCGGTTCCGGCACACAGGCGAACCATCCCACGCCCATTCCTGTGCCCACCCGGGAGAGGGTGTATTTCACTGTGAGCTCCTTTTGCAGAGAGGGTTGATCGGTCGAGTTATTGTCGCTATACGGAAAAGCTGCGTTCACTCAAACATTTGACTCCTCGACTACTCAATGGCGTCCAGCAACCGCTGATGCAGTTGATCAAAGCCGCCGTTGGACATGATCAGGACCACGTCCCCCAATCGGGTCTGTTGAATCAGGGCCGCTAGCAGACGGTCCGTGGTTTCATGATAGGAGGCCTCAAGCCCCCGCCGGTTTAGATCCGAGACCAATTTGCGTGACGAAAAGCGTTCATCCGCAGGTATGCCGTCCATTAAAGGGGGCTCGGGGATGAAGACCCGGTCTGCCGCATCAAATGAGAGGGAGTATTGGCGCTGAAAGATCTTCCGCCTGCTGGAATTGGATCGGGGTTCAAAGACCGCGATTAGACGCCGGTTCCTGTATTTGTCTCTGACGGCTTGAATGGTCTCCCGCACCGCTGTGGGATGATGGGCAAAGTCGTCCAATACCAGTATCCCGTTTCGTTCCCCGATGATCTCCTGCCGCCGTTTGACCCCGCGAAAGGTCCTGGCGGCCTCCTCAAGGATCGTCCAGGGTATATCCAGGAAGCGTCCCAGGACCACGGCTGCCAGGAGATTGGCGACATTGTGCCGGCCATACAGGGACGTGGAAAAGGGGATCACTTCACCTTGTTTGACGATAGTCAGTCGGGTGAAGGCCTCTTGGACCGAGACGTCTTCAGCCCGCCATCGGTTGTCTTCAACATATCCATAGGTCTCTGTCCGGCATGCGGCCCCCCTGATCTCCCGACTGACGGTATCGTCATCTCCATTTGCGATGAGAAGTCCGTTGGCCGGGATTAGCCCGATCAGCTTGCGAAAACTATCGACCACATGGTCCAGATCGCGATAGATGTCTGCGTGGTCGAACTCGATACTGGTCAGAATGGTAACCCATGGACGATAATGCAGGAATTTAGGCCCCTTATCGAAAAATGCCGTGTCGTATTCATCCCCTTCTATCACAAAGTAGGGACCGTTGCCTGTCTTGTAATTCTTCCCGAAGTTTCCGGGGATTCCCCCGATCATGAATCCCGGGTCCATGCCCGCCTTTTCCAGTATCCATGCAATGAGCGCAGAGGTGGTGGTCTTTCCGTGGGTCCCGCTGACGACAATGGATTGCCGGTCCTTCAATGCGAAGTGTCCGATGGCCTGGGGAAAGGAGAGGTAGGGGAGGCGAAAAGACGACAGGGCGACGGCCTCCGGATTTTTTCGGGTGATCACATTGCCCACGATCACCAGGTCCGGTTCGGGACGGAGGTTTTCCGCATGGTAACCGTTACATACCGGGATATGAAGCGATTCAAGAAAGAGGCTCATGGGAGGATAGACATTCTGATCCGAACCGGTGATCCGATAGCCTTTATCTTTCAGCATCCCGGCCAGGGATGCCATTCCCGTCCCGCAGATGCCCATGAGATGGATATGGTTTGGTTGGATATCGGGCAGTCGGTTGAGGTCGGGCGACAGCAGGGCGTTTTGCACCCTTTCTTGGGATGTAATCAACGTGGCATGTCCTCCAGAAAAAGAAATGATACTCCTATGTTCGATATGCCCGCGAAAAGGCGCAAGAGGCAAAAAAAAGATCGATGGAATCTAGTTCGCCTCTTTCTGTAACTCTTTGATTTTATTTTATGTCGGCCTCATTTTGGCAAGCATTTTATCTTGGCGTTCTTTGCGGCTCTGTGTGAGATAAAAGGATGTTTGAGGGCTTTTCACATCTCAGACATGGTGAAAAAATACTTGATATCTGTTTCAATATCAATTAAATTACAAAATTCGTAACACTTTAGGCATATGAAAGAGACCCCCACGGCCCGGTCATGTTGCCCGCCTTCTATCAAGAGCCTAAAGAGCTACCAAAATTCGTAAAATTTTGAACGCACTAAGGAGACGTCCCATGTCAAGAGTATGCGAAATCTGCGGCAAAAGGCCGGTAACAGGATATAATGTCAGTCACGCCCACAACAAGACCAAAAAGCGCTGGCTCCCCAACCTTCAGAGTGTCCGATGTGTCGTCAACGGCCAGTCTGCCAGGATAAAGGCATGTACCGGGTGCATCCGGTCCGGCCGGGTGGTTAAACCGTCAAAGAGCAGGGTTGCATCGGCTTAGAGCCTCTCTACAATCAACACGCTTTTTACCTTTTTGATGGCGCTCACAATATCCTGCAGCTGTTTGTAGTTTTCCACCTCAAGAGTAAAAACCGAGATGCCCTTATTGTCCACGGTCGTCTTGATTTCCGCATGGATGATATTGGCATCCTTCTGGCTGATAATCGTACTGATGTCAGCCAGGATACCCTTCCTCTCCACGCTGGTCACCCTCAGGGTGGCAGGGTAGGCCTCTTTTTCCGTTGCGTCCCACGATACCGGAACCAGCCTGTCTGGATCGGCCTTCTGGATATGCATGCACGACTGCAGATGGACGGTGATCCCCCGTCCCCGGGTGATGAATCCCACCACCCGTTCACCTGGAAGGGGAGAGCAGCACTTGGCAAAATGGATGAGCATGTCGCTCACCCCGTCTACCCTGATGCCGTGATCGGTCCTGGGCCGCCTGAACCGGCTGACCATCTTGCTGACAAGCCCCTGTGACCTATCGGCCCTAATGTCCAGCTTGGGCTTGAGCCGACCCACCACCTGCCTCGGCGAGATCTTGCCAAAACCGATCTGTGCAATCATGTCCTCGACCGAATGGAACGAAAGTTCTTTGGCAATGGCCGCAATCTGTTCGCTCTTAAAGACATTGGTCTGGCCCAGGCCCTCCTGCTGAAGGGCCTTTTCGAAAATGGTCCTACCTAAGTTGATGCCCTCCTCTCTTTCCTCTGTGCGAATCCATTGTCTGATCTTGGTCTTTGCCCTCGATGTCTTGACGAACTTGAGCCAGTCTTTGTTTGGATGCTGTTTGGCAGACGTGGTGATTTCGACGATGTTGCCGTTTTTGAGTTGGTAGCGGAGGGGAACCATCTTGCCATTGACCCGGGCCCCTACGCATTTTTCTCCAACCTCAGAGTGGATGCTGTAGGCAAAATCGATGATGGTCGCCCCTTTGGGAAAGGATTTTACCTCCCCCCTCGGGGTAAAGACATACACGTCATCCGGGAAGAGGTCCATCTTGACGGATTCCAGGAATTCCTGCGGGTCCTGAAGGTTTTTCTGCCAGTCCAGGAGCTGCTGCAGCCAGGAGAACTGCTTTTGATCGGCCTTGGTGGCAATGGATCCCTCTTTATACTTCCAGTGGGCTGCGATCCCCGATTCGGCCACCCGGTTCATCTCCCATGTCCTGATCTGGATCTCCATCCGCTGACCCAGTGGCCCGATCACTGTGGTATGGAGGGACTGATACATGTTGGCCTTGGGCACGGAGATATAGTCCTTGAACCTTCCTGGAATGGGCTTCCAGATGGAATGGATATGTCCCAGGACCTCATAGCATTCCTTGACGGAATTGACGATGACCCTGAATGCCAGGATATCATAGACCTGATTGACGTTGAGGTCCTGGTCCAACATTTTTTTATAGATGCTGTAAAAATGTTTCTGCCTGGCTTTGATGGTCCCCTGGATATTGGCATCCTGCAGTTTAACGGAGACGATTTCCTTGACCTCGGTCATGAATTTCTCCATCTCCCCCCGTCTCTGGGCGGTTTCATCCTTGATCTTGGCGTAGATTTCAGATTCCAGGTAAAAGAGACAGAGGTCTTCCAGACTCGATTTAATCCAGTTGATACCCATCCTCCCTGCCAGCGGGGCGTAGATGTCGAGGGTTTCAGTGGCGATGCGGATCTGTTTGGGCTCCGGCTGGAAACCCAGGGTCCGCATGTTGTGGAGACGATCGGCCAGTTTGACCAGGATGACGCGGATATCCGTGGACATGGCAAGGATCATCTTGCGCACGTTCTCGGCCTGGCGCTGCTCTTTGCTCACAAACTGCATCTTACTGATCTTGGTGACGCCGTCTACGATAGTGGCGGTCTCCTCGCCGAAGAGTTTCCTTATCTCTTCAAGGCTGGCATCGCTGTCTTCGACGGCGTCGTGAAGGAGGCCGGCCGCAATGCAGACGACGTCCATCTTGAGCTGGGCAAGGATGTAGGCGGCCTCTAATGGATGGGAGAGATAGGGCTCGCCCGAAAGGCGGATCTGGCCCTGATGTGCCTTGGCCGAAAACACATAGGCCTTCTCTATCAGTTCGATATCTGCTTTTGGATGGTAGCTCTGGACCAGAGACGTGATATCATTCAATCGAATCATAGAGGGCTTTTACCTTTTCTCTGACAGAGGATAGAGCGGCGTCGAGAGGTACGAAGGAGCTTTCGGTCTCCGAGCGCAGTTTGATCTCCACCTCCCCGTTTTTGAGCCCCTTGGCGCCCACGGTCACCCGTATGGGGATACCGAGCAGGTCGGCGTCGTTGAATTTGAACCCGGCCCGTTCATCTCTGTCATCCAGGAGTGTGTCGATCCCGTGACCGGTAAGGTCTGCATGGATCTTCTCTGCTGTTTCCACCACCTTTAGGTCTTGCATCTGAAGGGGGAGGACCGTCACCTCAAACGGGGCAATGGGGATAGGAAAGATGATGCCGTCTGCGTCGTGGTTCTGCTCGATGGCCGCTGCCACGGTCCTGCCGACGCCGATGCCGTAACATCCCATGATAATGGGCGACTCTTTGCCCTCGCGGTTCAGGAAGACGGCATTGAGGGCCCGGCTGTACTTGGTCCCCAGCTTGAAGATGTGCCCCACCTCGATGCCTCTTCCGAATTCGATGGCCTCGCCGCACCTGGGGCAGCGGTCCTCGGGGGTAATGACGCGCAGGTCGCCGAATTGGTCCACCTGGAAATCCCGTTCAAGGCTGACGTTTATCTGGTGCAGGTCCTTTCGGTTGCCGCCGGTGACGAAATTTCTCATGGCCTTGATGGCGGCATCGGCCACGATTTTCACCTTCAGACCGACCGGTCCGGCAAACCCCATGGGCGCGCTTGTAGTTTCTTCGACCACCTTTTCCGATGCCAATTCAACGTGTTCAGCACCCAGCAGGCTCCTCAGTTTGGCCTCGTTGAGGTCATGATCCCCCCTGATCAGGACGGCAACCGGCTGGTCGTCGACGGCAAGGATGAGGGTTTTCACAAGCTGATCCGGGGAAACAGAGAGAAAGGCGGTGACCTCTTCCACGGTCCGCATGCCGGGGGTCTCCACCTCTGTGAGCGGGCGCAGCCCGTCCGGTTGCGAAACGGGCGGGGCATCGTCTGAACGAACCTCCGCCCTCTCAAGATTGGCCGCATAGGCACATCTGGTGCAGTTGATAATCTGGTCTTCGCCGGTTTCTGCCAAGACCATGAATTCATGGGAATAACTCCCTCCGATGGTGCCGGTATCCGCCTCAACTGCCCTGAATCGCAGGCCGCACCGCCGAAATATCCTCGTGTAGGCCTCGTACATGGCCTCATAACTGCGGTTGGCCCCTTCCTCGTCCACATCAAAACTGTAGGCGTCTTTCATGATGAATTCACGGGCCCGCATGAGCCCGAACCTGGGCCGTATCTCATCCCTGAACTTGGTTTGAATCTGGTAAAGGTTGATCGGCATCTGCTTATAGGAGTGGATCTCCTTCCGCACCAGGTCGGTAATCACCTCCTCGTGGGTAGGGCCGAAACAGGCTTTCCGGTCGTGACGGTCCGTGAATCGCAACAGCTCCCGACCATAGTGTTCCCACCTGCCGCTCTCCTGCCATAGCTCTGCCGGCTGGACAGCAGGCATGAGGATCTCGATGGCGCCGGCCCGGTTCATCTCTTCCCGGACAATCGTCTCCACCTTTTTAATGGAGCGGAGGCCTGCAGGGAGGTAGGTGTAGGTTCCGGAGGTCAGCTTGCGGATCATGCCGGCCCGGACCATGAGTTGATGGCTGATGACCTCTGCGTCCGAGGGGACCTCTTTGTGCGTCGGTATGAAATAGCTCGTATATCGCATGATTATCTCTGAATCTCCTTCTGAACCGGGTCAACCGGAACCAAGAATTTTGTCACACAGAGACACAGAGGCACGAAGATTATTTAACCGCATGTCACTGGTTGCCTTACTTTGTGTGCTCTGTGGCTTTGTGTGATCATTATGTTGTGTTGCAGGTTATCCTGTCAGTTGCCGGACCTCCTCGACGAGGACATCGGCCAACTGGTTTTCCGGAACCTTGCGCACCACCTTCCCCCTTTTAAACAAGATGCCTTGGCCCCTCCCCCCTGCAATGCCTATGTCGGCCTCCCTGGCCTCGCCCGGGCCGTTGACTACGCAGCCCATGATGGCGATTTTGGGCGAGGCCGTCATGCCCGAAAGGCCCTTTTCCACCTGTTCCACTAAGGAAAAGAGGTCGATCTCGCACCGGCCGCAGGTGGGGCACGATATGATTTCGGGCCCCCGGGACCGGAGTTCAAGGCATCTCAGGATCTCATAGGCCACCCGGACTTCCTCCACCGGGTCGCGGGTCAGGGAGACGCGGAAGGTGTCGCCGATCCCCTCTGTCAGGAGATACCCGATCCCGATGGCGCTCTTCACCGTACCGGCGATCAGGCCGCCGGCCTCTGTAACGCCTAAGTGGAGCGGATAATCGACCCGTTCACTGAGCAGCTCATATGCCCGAATGGTATTCTTCACATGGGACGATTTCAACGATATCTTCATCAGGCCGAAGCCCATCGACTCCAGGAAGCGGATGTGCTCCATGGCGCTTTCAACCATGGCCTCCGGCGTAGGCCCCCCGTACCTGGCCAGAATGTCCCTGTGAAGGGATCCTCCGTTGACCCCGATCCGGATCGGGGCCTCCCGTTCCCGGGCTGCCTGCACCACCCGTTCCACGGCCTTTTGGGTCCCGATATTGCCCGGATTGATCCTGAGTCCGTCGGCCCCGGCCCCAAGGGCGCCCAGGGCCAGCCTGTGATCGAAGTGGATGTCTGCAATAAGAGGGGTTTTCACCTTTTTCCGGATCACGCCGAAGGCTGTCACGGCCTCCTCATCTGGAATGGCCAGGCGGACAATCTCGCACCCGGCCTCTGACAGCCGCTCGATCTGACGGACCGTGGCAGAGACATCCCGGGTATCGGTGTTGGTCATGGACTGCACCGCTATGGGCGCATCCCCCCCTACCGGAATATCGCCCACATGGATCTGGCGGGTTTCTTTTCGTTCTTTACTGAAAGGCATGAGGCTTTGCTCCAATCTGGAAAGAAAGAGTGAAGTGTGGAGTATGAAGTTAAAAGTTCAAATCAGAAATCTCCCTTTGTATTAACTTTAGGCACGTTAACCTCATAAATTCAAACTTGGAAAGTGGAGTTAAAAGAACGAATCTGAAATTTTTCTTTTATCTCGGGCCACTCCAAACTCCAAACTCCCCACCCAAAACTTTAGGCATTTTAGCTCAGTTTAGGCATTTTAGGCACTTAAAATTTTAGGCATTTCTAATACAAAAACATGGGTTTTCCGCTCACGTGCCTCACCTTGGGACGATATTCCTCGATATCGTAGAGTTCACGCACATCCACCCGTTTCTGGCCTGTGGTAATGCTGCTCAGTGGGATGTCGGCATAGTTTCCGTTGGTTAGGGCCACGAGCCGGCCAAAGGTCTTTTTCAGGAACAGATCGATGGACATATTGGCGAAGTTGACCGCTACCATGAGATCCAGGGAGTCTGGGGACCCGCTTCTCATAAGATACGACAGCCGTTGGTTGAGCACGTCCTGGCCGGTCAGTTTCTTGAGAATGGCGCCTGTCTCTTCGCCGATGCCGCCGAGACGGCGGTGCCCGAAGGCATCGCATTCACCGGAAAGAAACATGTCGCCGCCGATGATTTTGGCGCCCTCGGATATGGTGATCATGGCATAGTTTTTGGGATTGTCCTTCTTGTCTTTCATGATCAGCCGGGCCAGTTTCTCCGGTTCAAAGGGGACCTCGGAGATGATGGCCCGGTCGACCCCGGCTAAGTAGGCGGATATCAGGGATGTCTCGCCGCAGTAGCGTCCGAAGAGTTCGATCACCGCAATCCTCTCATGGGAACCGGTGCAGGTCCGGAGGGCATGGATAAAGCCGACCCCACGGGTCACGGCCGTGGAAAACCCGATGCAGTAGTCGGTGCCGAATACATCGTTGTCCATGGTCTTGGGGATGGCGATGATCGGGAAGCCTTTTTTGTGGAGCCTTTCTGCAAAACTCAAGGTGTCGTCCCCCCCGATAGGAATCACGGCGTCCACCCCGAGATGTTCGAGACCCCTGATGCAGTGGGCGGTGAAATCATGGGTCGCTTCTCCCTCCTTGAATTCACCCTTGAGGAAAGCAGGGACATCCTTTTCTTTGACGGCACTCGGGTTGGTCCTGGAGGTGTGGAGATAGGTCCCCCCGGAGCGGTCAATGGTCCGGACCTCTGCCGGGGTAAGCTTTTGGACCCAGCTCTTCGAGACCTTGGGATCATCCGGATTGTAGTTGAGTAACCCGGCCCACCCCCGTCGAATGCCGAGGACCTGAATCCCCTCGCTGGCGGCCCGATACACCAGGGTTTTGATGCAGGGATTTAGTCCGGGCACGTCCCCGCCGCCGGTCAGAATGGCAATGGTCGATTTTTTCTTAGCGTCTTTTTTCATGGAAGTCCTCCCTGTTTCTGTTAGTAGGCCGGAACTTTGCGGATTGAGCCTCCCATGGCCTCGAAAATAGTCTGTTGATGGCCTGTCTCCCGAAAGTGTGGAGCACTCGATCTGCTCTGTAGAGCTATAGAAGAACCTTGAAACCGTGTCAAGATGATTTCAGCGGTGGTCTGTCAGGCGGCAGAGGCCCTGGGGCGAGATTTTATGTTGACAAGTCTGTACAATAGGCTATGCTCTAAAAGGAAGGCGCAAGGCGCAAGGCGCAAGGCGCAAGGCGCAAGGCATAGGGTATGAGGCGCAAGGAAAACGAGGGCCGCCAAACAATTGAAACGAGGAAAAGCCCCTGAATCCCGCTGTACAGCGGAAAAGCCCTGAACCCTTATCAATCAGCAAGGAGAAGAACGCATGTCCGTATCCAAGAAAATTCGCGGGGCCATAGAGAAATCGTCCTGGATCAGAAAGATGTTTGAAGAAGGCGCCAGGAGGAAGGCCCAATATGGCGCGGATAAGGTCTTTGACTTCAGCCTGGGGAACCCGAGCCTGGAACCACCCCCCAAGGTCAAGGAGGTCTTTGAGGATCTGATAAGGGATCCGGCCCCGGGGCAGCACGCCTACATGTCCAATGCGGGCCTGGTGGAGACGCGAAAGGCCGTTGCCGACCATCTCAATACGTTTAACAGGGCCCGGTTTTCGCCCGATGAGATCGTGATGACCGTGGGGGCCGGGGGGGCCCTCAACGTGGTCCTGAAGACGATCCTGAACCCCGGAGAGGAGGTCGTGATACCCAAGCCCTATTTTGTGGAATACAACTTCTATCTGGATAATCATCAGGGCGTCCCGAGACTCGTGGAGACACAACCCGATTTTTCATTTAATTTTGACGCCATGGAATCGGCCATTAACGAAAAGACACGGGCCGTTCTCATCAATTCCCCCAACAACCCGACAGGCAAGGTCTACCGGGAAGAGGAGTTGAAGGAACTGGGCCGGCTTATGACCCATTACAGCGGCAAGTTCGGGCAGCCGATCTACCTGGTCTCCGATGAACCCTACCGCAAGATCATCTATGACGGCATTTCGGTGCCGAGCGTCTTTGATGCGTATCCTGAGACCTTTGTGGTAACCTCTTTTTCAAAAGACCTCTCGCTTCCGGGTGAACGGATCGGGTATGCCGCTGCCCATCCGGAGGTCTCGGACAAGGCCCTGGTCCTGGCCGGCATGGTCCTCTGCAACCGGGTCCTCGGGTATGTGAATGCCCCGGCCATGATGCAGCGGGCCATTGCCCGTCTCCTGGAGGAGAGCGTGGATATAGCGATCTATCAGCGGAAACGGGACCGGCTGTGCGAGGCCCTGGCATCGTTTGGGTACGACATCATGAAGCCGGAAGGGGCCTTCTATCTGTTTCCACGAACGCCCATAGCGGACGATGTGGCCTTTGTGGCCGCGCTCCAGGATGAGAATATCCTGACCGTTCCCGGGACCGGTTTCGGCGGCCCCGGTCATTTCCGGATCGCCTACTGCGTATCGGACCAGGTCATTGAAGGGGCCCTGCCAGGGTTCGAGAGGGTGATCAAGAAATATTGAAGATCCACGGAGAAAAGAGCGATGTATAAAAAGATGCTTTCCCTCAGGTTTCCCAAGAAGGTCGTGGATGAACCGATCGCGGTCAACCTTGTTAAGAAATTCGATCTCTCTTTCAATATCCTCAAGGCAACCATCTACCCCAGAAAAGAAGGTCTGATGGTGCTCGAACTGAGCGGTCACCGTAAGAATTTTCGAAAGGGCGTCCATTACCTGAAGAGTATCGGGATCAAGGTAGAGAGCATCGGGCAGGATATCCGGCGCAACGAGAAGAAATGCCTTCAGTGCGGGGCCTGCACGGCCGTATGCCCGACGGGGGCGCTCTATATCAAGCGACCGGAGATGGAGGTTATTTTTGACAATGAACGGTGCAGCGCGTGCGAATGGTGTGTGCCCGCCTGCCCGGCCGCCGCCATGGAGGTCAGCTTCAATAAGGTCCTTCTGGAATGAGCTAACGCGGCACGGCCACAACCAAAAAAGGTCTCACACAGGGCCCCAAAGCCACAAAGAGGCAAAAAGGATTTTCGTAACTCTTTAGGCTCTTGATAGAAGGCGGGCAACATGACAGGGCCCCACCGGCCTTTTTCATATGCGTAACGTGTTACGGATTTTCTTGTTTTTTGTGATAGGACTCAAGGGAATAAGGCCTAAAGCGAGCTAAAGTTTTAAGTGGCTAAATTCCTGATGTCTACTTCGTTCAACAGCCCTAAACAGACGGCATGGCCCCGGCCTTCCTGTACTTCCTCCCCCATCCGACCCTGTTCCATCATCTGTTGTCCTCTATCGCCTCTCACTCAAGAGTTCCATCCATGCAGAGAGGCAACACAAGTTTCATTCTGGTGGCGCCCACGAGGGACGACAGTGAAGAGCTTCACGGCCCCTATATTTTCTTGACATGTATGTGGGGGCGGGGAGTAAAATCATACCCTTGATTTAGCGGCAACCCAGCGCATGAAAATAGCGATGGCTGTAACGGCCTCATGAGAGGCTCAATCCAGCCGCTGGATTCTTTTTGAAGCATGACACTCACAGGGTTTAGAATTAATGTGTCAACTTTTCAAAACAAAGGAGGTCGGATATGAAAAAGGTTCTGGGTTTTCTGGGCGTGGCTTGCGTTTTTTTGGCAAATGGCGCTATGGCCGGGGAATTGGGCAATCCCGCCCAACTCGTGAAACAGGGGCATGTTGACGTGGGTTTTCAATGGACGAGCGAATTCAAGCAGGGTTTTGAGGACTATGATCTCAAGCGGACCTATTCGGACGGGACCCAAGATCCAGGGCGGAAAGGGGCCGATTTCGAGAGCGACCAGTATTGTATGGCCACCGTCGCCTACGGTATTTTGGACCAGCTCAATGTGTTTGCCCGACTAGGCATGGTGGATGGAGGAAGGTGGCTGGACCACGAGCCTGGGAATACCTGGAAAGGGAATCTGGATAGTCAGTTTGTGTGGGCTGTCGGCGCAAAGGGAAAGATCTATGAATTCGGGAACGGGTTGGGCCTTGGCCTGGCGGCTCAGTACATGCGTTACGACAGCCGAAAGGTCAAGGACTGGCGATGCCTGGACACCGGCGAGACGGCCCGGGACATAGGCTGGGCCACGGACGACGCCATTGACTACTGGCAACTGGACGCTATGGCAACCGCCTATTGGACGATTGGGGCCTTTATGCCCTATGTGGGGGCGGGCTATACCTACTATGACGTCGGTTACAAAGGAAAGTGGACCCATGAAAATCCCTTTTACGGCGGGATCAACTATGATGCGTCCTTCAGCAACCAAAACAAGTTTACCGCTTTGGTGGGCCTGGATATGAATCTGGGCATGAACTTCAAGGCCAATATCCAGGGGACCTTTGTCAGCAGCACCGCGTTAACCATAGGGATCAGTTACTGTTTCTAAGGCGGCATGGCCACAACCCAAATGTCTCACACAAAGACACCCCGGTGAAACAACGGCAACGAAGGTTTCACAGGGCAGGCAAAGCCACGGAGATTTTCTTCTTTTTACAGGGTGTTAACCATTAATGCACTAACT
>CAYPDL010000035.1:0-32316 GCA_964409475.1 uncultured Desulfobacteraceae bacterium
ATCGTCCCGGCCGGCCAGGACCGAACGCACCTTTTCGGCCAGGGTTGGCAGGGAAAAGGGCTTTTGGATGAATCCCTGTGCCCCCGAGTTGAGGATCTCCTTGGCAGGGCCGTCGATGGCGTAGCCGCTGCACACCACGACCTTCAGGTCGGGCCTTGCCGCCATGATGAGCGGATACACCTGATTGCCGCTCATGTCCGGGAGCTTGATGTCCAGGAGGGCGAGATCAATATCGCCGTCAAAGGTCCTCGCCATGTCAACGGCCTCTTCCCCGGTCGTGGCCCCCAATACGCGATAGCCCAGCCTCTCCAGCATGGCCTGAACCAGATCCATCACCATCTCGTCGTCTTCGATGACCAGGATGGTCCCTTTCAGGCTCGCCGGTTCAACTCCAGGGGCCTTGACGTCTTTTGCGCCCTGCTCTTTGCTCCCTGCTCTGACGGCCGGCAGGCAGATCCGGACGACAGTCCCTCTGCCCAACTCTGAATCCACCTCGATGGCCCCGCCGTGGTTCTTGACGATCCCGTAGACAGCGGCCATGCCCAGCCCCCGGCCCAGGAAGTTGGTGGTAAAGAAGGGATCGAATATCCGCTTTCGCGTCTCCTCGTCCATCCCCTTTCCCGTGTCCTCGACAGAGACGCAGACATAAGCGCCCGGCCTGAGACCGTGATACGTCATGAACTCCTGGTCAAGGTCCACGTCTGCTGCGGCAATCCGGATGCGGCCCGGGCCCTCCATGGCCTCATTGGCGTTGGCGATCAGGGCGGAAAGGACCATCTGCATTTGCGTGAGGTCGGCCTTTACGGCAGAAACCCCGGGCGGCAGGTCGGTCTCCACGCGAACCTCGGGATGGAGGGTATGCTCCACAAGGGGAATGGTGCCAAGGACGAGGGCATCCGGGGACAGGAGCTGGACATTGTATTTTCCTCCCCTGGCATAGGCCAGCAACTGACTGGTCAGGTTGGCCATACGACGGCCTGACGCCTTCATCTGTTTCAGACTTTCCATCAGTCCTTTATCCTGACCATGGTCCATCCAAATTAGGTCGATGTTCCCCATGATGGGGGTCAGGGCGTTATTGAACTGATGGGCGATGCCGCCGGCCAGGGTGGCGACGGCCTCCGTTTTCCGGGACTCCTGGAGCTGCATCTGAAGCCGCCTCGATTCGGTAATATCCCGAATGATGCCCTGGTATCCCAGGATGGTCCCCTTGCTGCTGTCCCGATGAACCACCGCATTGATGGTGCAATCCATCTCCAGACCATCAGACCGGCGCAATCGGGTGAAGAATTCATCTACAGACCCCTTTTCCTCAATCTCTTTACGGAATCGAAAACCGTCATCGGGGTCCACGTACAGGTGCTGGAAATTGAGGTCCATCATCGCTTCTTTTGTATATCCGAAGAGATTCAGGGCAAAGGTATTGGCGTCAATCACATCTCCGTGTTCGGTGGTAATCACGATGGCATCTCTTGCCTGCTCAAAGAGTGCCCGATACTTCTCCTCGCTCTCCCGCAGCGATTCCTCGTACTTTTTTCTCTCGGTAATATCACGGATCGACTCGATGGCGCCCGTCACCTCCCCGTTTTCGTCATAGAGGAGAGAGGCGGTATTCCAGAGGGTGCCGCCCGGTTTGACCAGACAATCATAGGTCTCGGAAACCAGGGCCTCCCCCTCTTTCTTGACATATTTGTAGGCAGCCTCTGCCTCCTTGTCCCATCGGCTCACCAAGTCGATCAGTACAGGCCGTCTCTTTCCGTAAAAGGGGATGGCGTATTCGAAGTCTCCCTTTCCCAACATATCCTTTGCCCTGATGCCTGTCATCTTTTCAATGGCATGATTCCAGGCAACCACCTTTCCCCCTGTGTCGATCACAAAGGTCGCGTCGGGGAGGAAATCGATGATCTGCCTCAGGCGCTCCTTCGAAATTCTGAAGCTCTCCTCTGCCTGTTTTCGCGTGGAAATGTCGAGTGCAATTTCGACAAAGGCCCTTATTTCCTTTTCATCGAACGGCTTCATGACATAGCCAAAGGGCTCTACCTGTTTCGCCGCTTCGATGTACTCGGGGCCCCCATAACCTGAGGTGAAAATGATCGGAATATCCAGTGCCGCCTTGATCTCCTGGGCCGCCTCGATGCTGTTTTTTTCTCCGGGCATCACCACGTCCATGAGGATGAGATCCGGTTTCAGGTCCCGGGCCATGTCAACGGCCTCTCTGCCGGATTTGGCCTGGCCGACCACCGCGTAGCCCAGGCCCGTGAGCATTTCCTCGAGTTGAAGCCGTATGAGCCGTTCATCATCAGCGATCAGAATTCTTGCCATGGTTTCTCTCCCTTTTTTCAGCGCAGCCGCTGCGCTGAATGATAACCCTGGAAGGGGTCTGTGACAAAGCACTATTTACCGAAGAGGAGGCGTATTCTCATTATGATATCCGCCTTGAATCCCGCTCCTTAGAATTGCCCTGATCGGATTTCCGTGATATCATCGATCAAAATGGTCTTCACAGCCTGGTCGAGGGGAATGAGGGTTGCAAATAATTTGAATTTGGCCGGCATAGAAGGGACCTCTTTGATACTTTGATACATAGATTTGGTGGGATAGAAAATAATATGCCACCTTGCATCCTGTTGTCAAGAAAGAGCGGAGGTTCCAAGGCGTTGTGGGGCATCCGGTTTCGTCTTGACATCCTCCGCTCAGATTGAGTATAGTCATTTTATAGCTAAATAGTAGCCATATCCGGGTGAGGGTCCTTCGACTGGACCCTGATTCCGCACCCCACCTTTATAGGAGGTTAACATATGGATATCACAAGAGAACTTGTTGAAATCGTCGGAAAGGACAACGTATTTGACGACCGGGTCGAATGCCTCGCCTACTCCCGGGATCTCTCCGTGCATGAGGGGATCCCCGATGTGGTGGTCTTTGCCCGCACCACCGAGCAGATCGCGGCCATCATGCGGTTGGCCAACCGGGAAAAGGTGCCGGTCACGGTCCAGGGGTCAGGGACAGCCACCACCGGGGCCTCCCTTCCCGTGGAAGGGGGCATCCTTTTGGATGTCCACAGGATGAACCATATTCTCGAGATCGATAAGGACAATTTTTTCGCACGGGTCGAACCCGGCGTCATCTGCAACGACCTCAACATCGCCCTCAAGAAATACAAGCTCATGTTCCCGCCCAACCCGGGCAGCGAACTCATCGCCACCATCGGCGGGATGATGTCCACCAATTCCAGCGGACACCGGGCCGTCAAATACGGCACGACCAGGGACTATGTCAAGGGGCTCAAGGTGGTTTTGGCCGACGGCACGGTCATCGAGACCGGATTTAAGACCCCCAAGTCGTCCTTCGGGTACGACCTGAATCATGTCTTTGCCAGCTCGGAAGGCACGTTGGGGGTAATTACCGAGATCATGGTAAAGATCCAGCCGATCCCGGAATACAACGCCCTCGCCCTGGCCATCTTTCACGATCTGTTTGCGGCCGGAAAGGCCGTGACCAACATTATCGGATCGGGCATCCAGTTGACCGCATGCGAAATCCTGGACAAGTACAGCCTCAAGGTGGTGGAAGAGGCCATTGGAAGAGATGTCAGCAAAATCGAGGCCATGCTGATCATCGAGTCGGACGGGGTCAAGGAGACCGTCACCCGAGACATGGAACGGATCGGCGAGATATGCCGCAAATATGGCGTGCAGGAATTCACCTGGAGCGACGACCCGGCCAAGGCGGGCGAGATCATGGAGGCCCGGGGCAAGCTGGTGCCCACCCTCTCGAGGATCAAGCCGGGCAACCGCCTGGTGCCCATATCCGAAGACCTGGGCATCCCGCCCACACGGATCCCGGAGGTGATCAAGCGGGCCCAGGAGATATCTAAAAAATACAACCTCCTGATTACCACCTTCGGGCATATCGGAGACGGCAATGTGCATACTACCTTTGTCACCGACATGCGGAGCCGGGAGGAATGGGACCGGCTCCGACCGGCCGCCGAAGAACTGGCCCAGCTTGCCCTCGATATGGAGGGGACAGTGACGGCCGAGCATGGGACCGGGCTTGCCAGAAACCCCTACATCGAAAGACAGTTGGGACCGGCCCTCGACGTGATGCGATCCATCAAGAACGCCCTGGACCCTAATAACATCCTGAACCCCGGCAAGATGGGGCTCGAAAAAAAGAAATACGATATCTACGATTACTTTGCCTTCAAGACCTTTCTGGAGCACCCCGAGGGGGTCAACTCCTATGGCGAGGCAGTTGACAACGAACTCTTGGCCTGCATCTACTGCGGTTTCTGCCGCCTCGGGTGCCCCACCTTCAGCGTAACCCACAGGGAGTCGCGCAATGCCCGGGGGAGGAATGTCCTGGCCTTCAATTTTTTGAATGGGACCATCGAACCGTCAAGAGACCTGGCAGAGGCCTTTTACAGTTGCACCACGTGCCAGGCCTGCACCTATTTCTGCCCGGCCCGGGTCAAGGTGGACGAGATTGTGGAAGGGGTCCGCAAGAAGCTGTATAAGGCCGGGTTCACTCCTGAACCGGTGCTCGGCATTCGAGACAACATCTTCAAGATGGGGAATGTCTATGCCAGCGCCAAGGCGGACCGGATCGATATCTATCCCCCGGCACTCAAGGAAAAGATCGGTAAAGGGGAACTCAAGGAACAGGCAGAGACGCTTCTCTTCATGGGGTGCGTGCCCAGCTACTTAGATATGAAGATGGTTCCCAGCCTCATCAAACCTTTGGATGCCGCGGGCGTGGATTACACGAGCCTGGCCACCGAAGAGGGCTGCTGCGGATTCCCGCTGTTTCTGATGGGGACCGATGAATTTGAACCCCATGCCAAGAAGGTGATCGAAAGAATCAAGGCTACGGGCGCAAAGGAGCTGGTGACCCCGTGCGCCGGCTGTTACAAGACCTTCAAGAAGATCTACCCGAAGGTCGGAGATCTGGGTATGGAGGTGTACCACTCGGTCCACTATCTGGAGAGGCTGATCAACGAGGGGAAGATAAAATTCAAGGGAGAACTGGGAAAAAAGGTGACCTATCATGATCCCTGCGACCTGGGAAGGGCCTTCCAGATCTTCGAAGAGCCGAGGAACATCCTCAAGGCGATCCCCGGCCTTGAATTTGTGGAGATGGCCCGAAACCGGCTCCAGGCCCGCTGTTGCGGGGGCGGGGGCGGCGTGCTGGCCAATAATCCCGATATGGCCGTGGAGATGGCGGCCGAGCGGGTGAGAGACGCCCTGGCCGTTGGCGCGGAGATCATTGTCTCCGGGTGTGCGGCCTGCAAGGACAACCTGAAAAAGGGCGCCAAGGCCATACCCAAGCAGGAGCGGGGAAAGATCAAGCTCATGGATATCACGGAGATTGTGGCCCAACAGATGGCGGAGTGAGACTGGATGCTGGGTTTTCCAAGTTTGAAGTTACGAGTTTGGAGTGCCTAAAGTTAAAAAGGAACAATTCCGTTTCGAACTTTTAACTCCACACGCCACACTTTTTTGGGGAACGATATGACTGAAAAGAAAGAGATCACACGAAAGAAGATTGCGGCGACCGAGGTCTGTAAAAAGATCATGGCCGACCATTTTTACGAGATGGATGAGGCGGCCAGGACCGGTTCCAGAAAAATCGCATGGTGCACCAGCGTGGGACCTGCCGAACTCCTTCGGGGTATGGGCTTTCTGGTCTATTATCCGGAAAATCATGGGGCCATGCTGGGGGCGACCCGCATGGCGACGGACCTGATCCCATATTCCAATGCACTCGGATATTCCCCTGACATCTGCGCTTATCTGACCTGCGACATCGGGTCGTACCTGCAGAAGAAGACCCCCCTCAAAATGGCCTATAACATCGAAACGGTCCCCCGGCCGGACGTGCTCGTCTTTAATACCAACCAGTGCAGGGACGTACAGGACTGGTTTGCCTGGTATTCGCGGGAACTCAATGTGCCGCTCGTCGGGGTGCATACCCACAGGGACATCGGCGACATCGGACCGGCCCAGATAAAGGACATTGCCGCACAGATAGAGGAGCTGGTCCCCCAACTGGAGCAGGTGAGCGGCGAGAAATTTGATATGGACCGCTTCAAGGAGGCGGTCGGATATTCAAGACGCACCTCCGAACTCTGGCGGGCCTGCCTCGAGACGGCCGCGGTCATTCCTTCTCCGTGGACCTTTTTTGATGCTACCATTCACATGGGGCCGGCCGTGGTGGCCCGGGGCACCAGGGAGGGAGTGGAGTATTATGAACTCCTCCTGCCGGAATTGGAAGAGAGGGTCAGGGACGGCGTGGCAGCAGTGGAGGGGGAAAGGCACCGGCTCTACTGGGAAGGGATGCCCATATGGGGCAAACTCAGGCCGCTGTCGGAGCAGTTTTATTCTCTCAAAACCTGTGTGGTGGCATCAACCTATTGCAATAGCTGGATATTTGACCAGCTTGACCCCGCGAGGCCGTTTGAGAGCATGGCCGTGGCATACACCGAACTCTTCATCGTCAGGGATGAACCCTTCAAAGAGAAGTACATTGCAGACTGCTTCGAGAAGTTTAAATTTGACGGGATCCTCTTTCACGACGCCAAGACCTGCCCCAACAACTCCAACAACCGGTACGGCATGCCCGAACGGGTCAGCAAGAACTTAGGCATTCCGGTCCTCACCATCAACGGGGATCTGTGCGATCTGAGGTGTTATTCCGAAGAGCAGGCCAAAACCAATATCGAGGCCTTTATCGAGCAGTTGGAGGAGGCCTGAGGGGCAAGGAGCAGGGGGCAAAGAGCAAGGGGTGAGGGGCAAGGGGTAAGTCATAAAACCTTAGACAGTTGCCGTATTGAGCTTTGTGAAAAAGACACGACAAAACTATTTTTTATAAAATCTCTGTGTCTCTACTGTCTCCGTGTGAGACTGTTTCGGTTCCGGTTTGTCCGGGTTAAGGCATCGGGTGTTAATGGGTAATGACAAGCAGCATTGAAGGGGTATTTGCAGGCGTGGATGTGGGGGCCTCGCGCACCAAGGTGGCGATTCTGGATAGAGAGGCAAACCTGATCGGACATTGTGTTAGGAAGTCCGGGACCGACTTCTCCGGCACGGCCGAGATCTGCCTGGAGGCGGCCCTGGAAATGGCCGGCGTGTCCGGAGAAACGATTCGATACTGCATCTCCACCGGTTACGGACGCAAGAACGTGGCCTTCAGCCGTGAGACCAAGACAGAGATCGGTTGCCACGCCAAGGGGTGCTACCACTATTTTCCCATGGCCATGACCATTATCGACATCGGCGGCCAGGATAACAAGGTCATCAAGGTCGACGATCAGGGCCGGCGGATCAGCTTCAAGATGAACCGGAAATGCGCGGCAGGGACCGGGGCCTTTCTCGAAGAGATGTCCGCCCGCCTGGATATCCCCCTGGAAGAGATGGATGCCCTGGCCAGTCAATCCACGGAGATGGTGGAACTGGGAAGCTATTGCACTGTTTTTTCAGGGACCGAGGTGCTGGAGAAAATCCGGCAGGGGAAGAAGGTTCCGGATATTGTAAAAGGTCTGTTCTTTTCTGTGATCAAGCGGGTCCTGGAAATGGATTCCCTGACGGATCGGGTGGCCATGACAGGGGGGGTCGTGGCGCACAACCCCTATCTGGTGGATATGGTGAAAGAGATCACTTCCCGTGACGTCCTGGTCCCCGAGCATCCCCAGTTGACCGGGGCCGTGGGTGCAGCGCTCTTTGCCATGGAAGCAGCGATCCAGTGAGATAATGATATCCAGCAATTTTCATTTTGCCTTTCGCAGTGATGTGATAGGGTTGTAGTGGGGCCGTCAGGCCCTGAAAAATCGCCTTACGGCGACACTCCGAACGGGAAATACGGTCTATTCAATGGCAAAATGAGAATTACTGAATGATATTTGAACTTAAAGAAAGAGGGAGGGTTTGAAATGAACGTCAGCAAATGGATGCACGCAGGGACCATGGTAAAAATGAATGCCATCAATTATCCGGACAAGTTGGGATGGCAGGACAAAAATCAGGAATTCACCTTCAAGGAGTGGAATGACCGGTCGTGCCGCTTTGCCAACGGGCTCAAGGACCTGGGGGTGGGACAGAAGGATACATTTGCCGTCATATCCTACAACCGGGGCGAATGGATGGATATATATGCCGGCTGTGCCAAGGGAGGGCAGATCGTTGTCCCGATCATGTTCAGGCTGGCAGGCCCGGATATCGAATACATCTCCAACCATTCGGAATGCAAGGCCATGGTGGTGGAGGCCCCTTTTGTGGAACTTATCGACAGCGTCAAGGACAAGCTGCCGATCCCAGAAGGGAATTACATCTATTTGGGCGATGGGCCTGTGCCGGATGGCTATGTGGGCTATGAAGATCTGCTGGCAAGGTCTTCGCCCTCTGAACCGGATGTGATGGTGGATGCCGCCGATATTTGGGTCATCATGTATACGTCCGGCACCACGGGCCGGCCCAAGGGGGTCATGCGGACCCACGAAAGCACAGTGGCTCAATACTATCTGAATAATATCAACATGGGCGTTCGTCCGACAGACAAGGTCATGCTGGTCATGCCCATGTGCCACATCAATTCCATTTTTTACTCCTTCCCCTACACCCTGGTCACTGCGCCGGTATTCGTGTATAACATGGTCAGCTTCGATCCCGAGGACCTTTTGAGGACCATTGACACGTACAAGATCACCTACACCTCCCTGGTTCCCACCCATTACATCATGTTGCTGTCCCTTCCGGATGAGATCAAGAACAACATCGATGTGTCCTCCATCCGGCAGTTGCTCATCTCCTCTGCGCCCGCCCGGAAAGACCTCAAATTGGCCATCATGGACTATTTCAAGAATGCGGAGCTGTGGGAGGCCTACGGGAGCACCGAAGGCGGATTGGTGACCCTGCTCAGGCCTGAAGATCAATTCAAGAAGCTGGGATCCATCGGAAAGGAGATATTCGGGATCGACCGGATCCGCATCCTGGACGAAGACAGAAACGAGGTCCCGGATGGCCAGGTGGGGGAACTCTTTTACCGGACCCCCATGCTCTTCAAGCAATATCTGAAGGAACCTGAAAAGTCCAGAGAGGCGTTTGAGGGGGAATGGTCGTCTGCAGGAGATATGGTGAGAAGGGATGAGGACGGCTATTATACCCTCGTGGACCGGAAGGCCAACATGATTATCACGGGGGGCGAGAATGTCTATCCCTCGGAGGTGGAAAGCGCGGTGGGCGCCCATGAGGCGGTCAAGGACATCGCCGTGATCGGCATACCGGACGAGAAGTGGGGCGAGGCCATCAAGGCGATTGTGGTGCTCCATGAAGGGTACGAGGAAAGCGAGGAACTGGCCAAGAATATTATGGACTTTACCCGCGGCAAGATTGCCGGGTTCAAACGGCCCAAGACCGTTGATTTCGTAACGGATGAACAGATGCCGAGGACCCCCACCGGCAAGATCCTTCATCGGATCCTAAGGGAAAAATACGGCAAGTGGGGCGAGTAGGGCTGGAGAATTCCGGTTTATCCGGGTCAGGCATTTTAGGCAGTGTTTTTTTAATGTTAACTAAGCTGGAGGATTAATAACTATGTTGAAAAAGGCGTTTATCCCTTACAAAGGGTATTATTCAACCCCTTTCAGCAGGTGGCAGGGGAGCATGGCCAATGAAAACTCCATCGTATTGGGCGCGACAACATCCAAGAGATGGCTGGCCCAGAAGCACTGGGATCCCGGTGTGTTTGATTATCTCATCCTGGGGATAACCATCAGCCAGCTCCATCAGTTTTATGCGAGCCCTTGGGCCGCTGCCCTGATGGGCGCGGGCAACATCCCCGGGGTGATACTCAGCCAGGCGTGCACCACCTCCACCACCTGCATCTACCAGGCGGCCATGGGCGTGGAGACCGGGCTCTACAAGAACTGCTACACCCTCATGACCGACCGCTGCTCCAACGGCCCTCACACGGTCTGGCCCAACCCCATGGGCCCGGGCGGGGAGGTGATCTCCGAAAATTGGCTGATGGACAATTTCAACGGTGATCCCAACGTCGGTCTCAAGATGATCGAGACCGCTGAAAATGTGGCCAAGGAAGGCAATATCACCAAGGAGCAGTGCGACGCCTTGGCTATCCGGCGCTATGAGCAGTATCTGGATGCCCTGGCAGACGACCGGGCGTTTCAGAAGCGATATATGTTCCCGGCCGAGGTCCGGATATCCAAGAAAAAAACCCTGCTGGTGGAAGAAGACGAAGGGGTGACCCCGTGCACGGAAGAGGGGATGGCCCGGCTCAAACCGGTTATTCCGGGCGGTGTCCTCTCTTTCGGGGCCCAGACCTTTCCGGCCGACGGCAACTGCGGGCTGGTGGTCACCACCGAGGAAAAGGCCAGGGAGCTGAGCGCCGATCCATCCATCCCCATACAGATCATATCCTATGGCTTTTCAAGGACCAAACCGGGCTACATGGCCGCGGCCCCTGTTCCGGCCTCTAAAATGGCACTTGAACATGCGGGGCTCAAGATAACGGACATGAAGATCATCAAGACCCATAACCCCTTCATTGTCAACGACATCTATTTTTCCCAGCAGATGGGAATCAAGGCTGAGGGGACGGACGATCTCGGGTTCAACAACTATGGCTGTTCCATGATATACGGGCATCCCCAGGGCCCGACCGCAGGCCGGCTCATCATCGAGGGACTGGAAGAAATAGCCATGAAAGGCGGTGGTTATTTCCTCTGGACAGGGTGTGCGGCCGGAGACACCGGCGGGGCCATCATCTTCAAGGTGGGCTGATGCCGTCAGATGATTATTGACTGCAACGGTTTTACCTGCTAATAAAGGGTCATTCTGATGCATGCAGAACGGCCCTTTTTTTAGCGTTTGGGTTCCCGACCGGCTTACCGATCAACGGATTAGTGTGCCTGGACAGGGTCTCATGTTCTTTGCCGGTCAGCATAAAGAAGTAGGGATATGGATGTCCTGGTTCTCTCAATTGCTACACTGATTGGCCTTTATATGGCAGCCAATATCGGGGCCAACGACCTGGCGAATGCCATGGGGACCTCGGTAGGTTCAGGCGCCATCACCCTGAACCAGGCGGTTCTCATATCCATGATCGCCAATACCCTCGGGGCAGTGCTGGCAGGGGGTTATGTCACCAATACCATCAGCAAAGGGTTGATCGATCCCACGCTGCTGGCCGGTGATCCCAATAAGTTGATGATCGGAATGTTCGTGGCCCTGCTTTCTGCGGGCATCTGTGTGCACCTGGCCACGCTTTACGGATTGCCCGTTTCCACCACCCACGCCATTGTGGGGGCCGTGGTGGGTTTTGGGATCGTCAGTGTGGGCCCCGGCGCTGTCACCTGGAGTAAGGTCCTCTCCATTGCCGCAAGCTGGGTGATATCACCGGTTGCAGGCGCCGGGATTGCCGGTGGCATGTATTTCTTTGCTGAAAGGAGGATTCTATCTTCGGATGATCCGCAGAGGCAGTCAGAGCGATATGCCCCTTTCCTGATCTTTTTCGTCTTTTTGGTGCTCATCCTGTCGCTCATTTTCAAGGGCCTGAAAAACCTCCACCTGGAGATCGGCTTTTTCTACACGATTCTGTTGACCATTCCCTGCGCCGCGGCCGCAGGGGCATTTGGCCGTTTTTGGATACACAGGCAGATGCACCCGGGAGGTCATGTGCGAGCCGAACAGGCTGGATATTCCCCCGTGGATCGAATTTTTGCCCAACTCCAGGTTCTCACAGCCTGTTATATTGCCTTTGCCCACGGGGCCAATGATGTGGCCAATGCCATCGGGCCCCTTGCGGCCATCTTTGCCGTGGTCAAGACCAAGAGCGTGGTCCTGAGTGTGGAGGTGCCCTTCTGGATGCTCTTTATCGGTGGTATTGCGGTGGGCGGCGGGCTGTTCGCTTTTGGCACTAGGGTCATGGAAACCATCGGCAAGAATATTACCGAGATGACCCCTATCCGTGGCTTCTGCGCCCAGTTTGGCGCTGCCACCACCATCCTGGTCTGTTCACGACTCGGTTTTCCTGTATCTACCACCCATGTCCTCGTGGGTTCCGTGGTGGGCGTGGGAATCATGCGCGGGATGGGGGCACTGGATCTCCGAGTCCTCAAGAATATCGGCCTTTCATGGATCGTGACCCTTCCGTTTACGATTCTTTTGTCCATGTTCTTGTATAAGATGCTTGCTCTATTTTTGTTATAAATCCTATTGGCTGAAAGGGAAAAACCATGCGCCTTTTACTCAGCTCATTGTTCCTGAAATCTCCTTTTGAAGGCCTGCAGCGACACGCCGACAAGGCGAAGGAATGTGCGCAGCTCTTCAAGGAGGCGGCGGTCTGCCACATTCAGGAGAGATGCAAGGCCTTTGATGCGTTGACCGATCGGGTGGCGAGGCTGGAAAGCGAGGCCGACGCCATCAAGCGGAACATTCGGAACCATCTGCCCCGAGGCATCTTGATGCCGGTGGATAAGTTTCAATTCCTGCAATACGTTAGCGAGCAGGACAAGGTAATAGACCAAGTGGAAGCAGCCCTCTACTGGCTTTCCTTTCGGCCAAGAGGCCTTCCAAAGGCGGTGGCGCCGGATTTTCTACACCTGGTGGATTCCGTGATCCCGCCCGTTGAGACGTTGGCGGAACTGGTGCGCATGGCAATGGATTTCTTTCGGAGCAAGTCCGAAGATCAGCGCAAGAAGATGAAAAACCTGATTCAGGATATCCGCCAACATGAAAAAGAGGCTGATCTTCTGGAACAGGAACTCAAGGGAATGGCCTTTCGAACCATTCAGGATGCGTTGGTGGTATTTCACACGGTGCGTCTGGTGGAGATCGTGGGCGATATCGCCGATCACGCGCAGAATGCATCGGACCGGATGCGGGCCATGATTGCCAAATAGCAAAACATGGAAAAACCCCGCGACCATTGCATTCGATGCGGTGAGTGCTGCCTTCGTTCAAGTCCCTCCCTTCAGGTCAGCGACATCTCCCGCGTCATAGAAGGCCCGATTAAACGATCCGATCTCTACACGCTGCGGGCCGGCGAACTGGTGCGGGACAATATTCAGGGTGGATTGAAAAGGACGGAAAGAGAACTCATCAAGGTCAGGGAAAGGAAAGAAACCGGGACATGCATATTCTACGATGACCCGGGGAAACAGTGTACCATATATGAACACCGGCCCATCCAGTGCGCTGCCATGAAATGCTGGGATGAGAGGGATTTCATCCAGGTATATCGAGAACCCAAGGCGGACAGAAGGGACCTCATCCACGACAGAAATCTGCTGCGACTCATGGAGGCCCAGAAAGAAAGATGTGGATACGCCCTGTTGGAGCGTGCTGTGAGGGATATCGAAATGATCGGCGAAAAGGCAGTCGAGAAAATCCTCGCTATCCTGAAGGTTGACCACGATATCAGATCTCTGACTCAGCAAAAACTGGGCGTTGATTTTGATGATCTGGATCTGATCTTTGGCCGGCCCCTTACCGAGACCATCTCCATGTTCGGTCTGAAGGTAGTCCGGGAGCTGGACGGGTCATTTTTTCTGACGCTTTCGGACCCTTCCCCCCGCCCCTGAGTCTCTGGATCTCCGCGATCCCTTATGTGAGCTGATGAGCTGATAAGCTGTTGAGATCACCAACCAGCAGCCAGAATCCAACCCCGATATGAATTTTGTCCTTGAAGAGTTATATCATTTGTGACACATTTTGGACAAGAAGCGGGGGCGGCCCCCTGAACCTCCAACTCTGAGTCGTAATACGTAGGGTGGGGCGCCATTCCCGGCCTGCTGAAGCGGGAGTCGATACGGTGATCGACCCTACGGGCGGGGCCTTCGGCCGGGGGAGAGAACAAACTCCATAAACTCTATTAACTCAACGAACCCAATAAACTCAACAAACTCTTTAAACCCTGCGCTGCTCATGGAATCATTTTTCGAGGTAAAACGGCCGGACGAGGTCTTTGAGATCATTGACCGTCTAATAAGTCCTGCAGGCGAGGAGAAGGTTACTCTAACAGAGGCCTTGGACCGCGTGTTGAGCCGGGACCTGACAGCGTCCGAAGACCTTCCGGGGTTTTTCAGGTCCACCATGGACGGCTACGCAGTCCAGGCCAAGGGTACCTTCGGGGCCAGCGAAGGGCTGCCCGCCCTGTTCGAGCTGACAGGGGAGGTTCTCATGGGCAAGGCGGCCGGCCTGGTTGTTAAAGAGGGCCAGGCCGTAAAGATCCCCACGGGCGGCATGCTCCCGGAAGGGGCCGACAGCGTAGTAATGAAGGAGTATTGCCATCTCCTGGATGAAGAGACCATTGAGGTGAGCCGGGCCGTGTCTCCCCTTGAGAACGTTATCGGGCCTGCAGACGACTTCAGCCGGGGCGCGGTGTTTTTAAAAAAGGGACACCGTCTGCGGCCCCAGGACGTGGGCGTTATGGCAGGGTTCGGCATAACCGAGGTCCCGGTCTTTCGAAGACCTTGCATCGGCATCATCTCCACAGGCGACGAGATCGTTTCGGTAGAGCGACCCCCCCTACCCGGGCAGGTGAGGGACATCAATCAATATACACTGGCAGCCCTGTGCCGGAAGGCAGGGGCTGATCCGCTCTGCATGGGGCTCTGTCCGGACAAATTTGACCCCCTCAAAGGGATGATGGAAAAGGCCCTTGCCCAGGCAGACTCGGTTTGGATATCAGGCGGCAGTTCGGTGGGGACCCGGGACCTGACCCTGAGGGTCTTTGAGTCTCTGCCGGATTTTGAACTGCTGGTCCACGGCATCTCCATCAGCCCCGGCAAACCCACCATTATCGGCAGGTCCGGGAAGCAGACGGTCATCGGTCTGCCGGGACATGTGGCATCGGCCCTCGTGGTGGCAGGGGTGTTCATGACGCGGATTATTTCGAGGCTGTCCGGATATGCCGGGCTGCCGAGGCCCTGGGGGGCGGACGTGGAGGCTGAACTGAGCCGGAACATCCCGTCCGCCAACGGCAGGGAGGACTATGTCCGCGTTAAACTGATCGAAACCGAAACTGGTCTGACAGCCGTGCCGATTTTTGGAAAATCAGGGCTTATTTCAACCCTGGTGGATGCAGACGGCCTGGTTCGGATCGATATGAATACCGAGGGCCTGTACCAGGGAGAGAGGGTGAAGGTGATGCTTTTTGATTATCCAGACGGAGGTCTCCGATGAAGCGACAGGTCTATCTTTCCATGAAATCGCTTGAAGAGGCCAAAGAGATATTCTTTTCCCGGTTCGGCCCCGGCCTGAGGACCGGGATCGAGTCGGTCGAAAGCCAGGACAGTTCGGGGCGTGTGACAGCGGAACCCATCTTCGCAAGCCGCTCGGCCCCGTCCTATCACGCCTCGGCCATGGACGGCATTGCCGTCAGGGCAGAGGAGACCTATGGAACCACCGAACGGCTTCCAAAGACGCTGGAATTGGGGCGCGGCGCGGTCTGGGTCAACACCGGCCAGCCGCTCCCGGAGCCCTTCAATGCCGTGATCATGGTGGAAAACGTCCACCAGGTGGATGACAACCACTTGGAGATCCGCGGCCCGGCCTATCCGTGGCAGCATGTGCGCAAGGTGGGGGAGGACATTATCGCCACCCAGTTGCTCTTTCCCCAGAACCACCGTATCCGGCCCTATGATGTGGGAGCGCTCATCAGCGGCGGGGTGTTTTCCGTGGCGGTCTGGCAGCGGCCCCGGGTCGCCATTATCCCGACCGGCTCGGAACTTGTCCGCCACACGGAGATGGAAGAGGGGACCGTCCTGAAACAGGGACGGATTATTGAATACAATTCGTTGATGCTTGCAGCCCTCGTCCGCGAGTGCAACGGGGTACCCATCCTTTATGACATCGTACCGGATGTTGAGGAAGAGATCCGGGCCGCCCTGAACCGGGCCGTCGATTCCGATGCAGAGGTGGTGATCATTAATGCCGGGTCCTCGGCGGGGAGCAGAGACTATACCGTGCACATGGTAGGCGAGATAGGAGAGATCCTGGTCCACGGGGTTGCCATGATGCCCGGAAAGCCCACGATCCTGGCAGCGGTAAAGGGGAAACCGGTAGTGGGAAACCCCGGCTATGCCGTTTCAGCCGCACTCTCCTTTGATCAGTTTGTCAGGCCCCTCCTCTACAACCTTCAAGGATATCCCCCTCCGAAGATCGAGACCGTAAGGGTGCGGCCGACCCGGGACCTCCCATCCAAACTCGGGATAGAGGAGTTCCTGCGGGTCAATATCGGAAAGGTGGACGAACGCTATGTGGCTACGCCCCTGGCGAGGGCCGCAGGGTCGATCACCACCCTGACACGGGCGGAAGGGATCCTTCGCATCCCTCAGCTTTCAGAGGGGATCACCCAGGATCAGGAAATCGAGGCGGAACTCCTCGTCCCTGAGGAAGCGCTGAAACAGACCATCGTCGTCATCGGCAGCCACGACATCGCCATCGACATCCTGGGCGACGAGGTCCGGAGGGGGGGGCGCAACATCCGGATTTCATCGGGCAATGTGGGGAGTCTGGGGGGATTGCTGGCCCTCAGAAAAGGGACCTGTCATATGGCGGGTTCACATCTCCTGGACACGGAAACCGGCGAATACAATATCTCCTACATTCGGCGATACGTAAAAGGCCTGAAGATCGCCGTGTTTCACCTGACACTTAGAGATCAGGGCCTGATCGTTGCCAGGGGAAATCCAAAGGAGATCGAGGGGATCCGGGATCTGACCCGCACCGATATCGCCTTTGTCAATCGCCAGGCAGGGTCGGGGACGCGCGTCCTTCTGGATTATCACCTGAAACAGGCAGAGATCGCCCCGGATGCCATCAAGGGATACGACCATGAGGAGTTTACCCATATGGCCGTTGCCGTGGATGTCCTGAGTGGGGCCGCTGACTGCGGAATGGGGATCTATGCCGCGGCCCGGGCCTTGGAACTGGACTTTGTTCCCATCGCAAGGGAGCAGTATGACCTGCTGATCCCGAGTCGCCTGCTGGACCAGCCAACGATCCGGACGATCTTAGATACGGTGCGATCCGCTCATTTTCGAGAACGGATCCTGTCCTTAGGCGGATATGATCCCTCAAAAAGCGGGGAGCTCTTTACAGAGGTGGAGGAAAATTGAGATGTCGCAGCTCAGACTCAAATCGAGGCAGTGGATTGTGGATGAACAGGACCGCATCATCATGGGGGAGGGAAGAAAGGAGATATTGGAGACCATTGAAAGGACCGGCTCCATCAACCAGACGGCCAAGATCATGAAGATGTCGTACAAGGGCGTCTGGAGCAAGATCAAGGTTACTGAAGAATATCTGAATCTGACCATCGTCAACGCAGACAGGAAGATGGGGAGCCGGCTCACCAAGGAAGGAAAGGATCTTCTGGAAAAGTATCGTCTCTTGAAGGAGGCGTGCCTCAGAGAGGACAACAGGTGCTTTAGCAGGATATTCGGCGGCGACTGGCCGGTCGATGGAGGGGAAAAGGAGTGAAGGCACTGACAGGACCGACCCTTGTCTCCATTGTGGGATTTTCAGGATCCGGCAAAACAACCCTTTTGGAAAAACTGATACACGAACTGGCGGCCCGGGGCTACCGGGTCGGGACCATCAAGCATGATGTCCACGGTTTTGAGATGGATACGCCGGGCAAGGACAGTTGGCGGCACAAGCAGGCCGGGGCCGTTGCCACCATCATCTCATCCCCTCGCCGGATCGGGATGGTCATGGATGTGGATCACGACCACGACCCGGACGAGCTGAAACGCTTCTTCCAGGATGTAGACATTGTCTTCACCGAAGGGTATAAAAGGGGAGACAAGCCGAAGGTCGAAATCTTCCGGGCCGGTCTTCGGGGCGAACCCCTTTGCAAAGACGATGACCATCTCATCGGGCTCGTCACCGACACGGCAGTCGACCTGGGGGCGCCCCGCTTTTCGTTGGATGACGTTAAAGGCCTGGCCGATTTTTTGATAGGCCGTTTTAACCTTGTCCCCGGATCAGACCGTCCCGACCTATGATCCGGCCGTTGATTTGAGAACCTTTATCGCCTGATGTTTCTCATCTTACAACAATTCTTTTTTTGGTTTTCGCACAGATTGGATAGGTTTGTAGTGGGGCCATGAGGCCCTGAAATCCTGTCAAGCGACAGGACACTACGAACGGGACATGCGGAACCTCTCAATCGCAAAATGAGAGTCGCTGCTCATTTTACTTGAAACTTGACGGCAGTCCCTATAAAAAGAGGCCATATTTCATTTAAACGATTATTATCCCTATTCTCTTGAGGAGATTCCATGCTCCACGTCTCTATTGCGGGTCTGATCCCGGTCGGTTTTTCAGTTGAAAGCGCCTTCGAAAACGATATTATTCAGATGATTGTCCATGCAGGGCCCATTGTGAAATTTGTATTACTGCTTCTCCTCCTGTTCTCGGTCATTTCATGGGCCATTATTTTTATGAAATACCGGCTGTTGAGCAGGGCCAAGGTTCAAACCGGCGCCTTCCTGGAGCTTTTCTGGGAAAGCAGAGACCTCAAGAAGGTATATACGGAAAGCGAGGCCCTCGATGACAGCCCGGTAGCGTGTCTCTTTAGGGCCGGGTACGCGGAATTCAGTCGATTCAGCAAGCTTCAGGCATCCGCGGACGCGGGTCATGCTGAGGCTGGCCGTCTCAAAGACACGGAATCGGTTGATCGGGACGGACCGTTGCGCAGCCGGCAGGCCTTGATGGACAATCTGGAGCGGTCGCTCAAAAAGGCATCTATCGATCAGAATAAGAGGCTCGAAAGGTCCCTCAGCTTTCTGGCCACGACCGGGAATACCACCCCGTTTATCGGTCTCTTCGGCACGGTATGGGGGATCATGGAGTCGTTTCGCGGGATCGGCCTCAAGGGATCGGCCAATCTGGCGGTGGTGGCCCCCGGAATATCAGAGGCCCTGATTGCTACAGCAGCCGGCCTGGCTGCGGCGATTCCTGCGGTAGTTGCCTTCAATTATTTGAGCCAGCGGGTGTCCGTGCTCCAGGCGGAAATGGACATTTTTACCACCGATTTTTTGAGCATGGTGGGAAGACAGTTTATCCGTCAGCTTTCCCCCGGCAAAACAACGGGTTGATATGAATACGGGTTTCGGAAGAAATAACAAAAGGTTCATGTCGGACATCAACGTCACCCCTCTGGTGGACGTGATGCTGGTGCTCCTCATCATTTTCATGGTAGCCGCCCCCATGATGACTCAGGGGGTGGACGTCAATCTGCCCAAGACCACTGCCAAGAATATCAAGAGCCAGGATGAACCCCTGATGTTGACGGTCAACAAGAAAGGGGAGGTTTTTTTAGAGAATCATGCCGTTACGTTAGACAGCCTGGAAGTGAAGATTCAAAAGATCTTTCAGAACCGGAGGGAAAAGGAGGTCTTGTTAAGGGCAGACAAGGACGTTCCTTACGGCGTTGTGATCGATGTGATCGCAAGGGTCAAGAAGGCCGGGATCGACAAACTGGGAATGGTAACAGAACCCCTGGATTGATTCAGATGAAAGGCTTGCATGGCAAAACAGGGACCGGAGACCAGGATGGGCAGAGATGGACCCGGGGTGTGGTCGTATCCCTCCTTTTCCATGTCCTGCTCTTCTCCCTGGTCCTGTTTGTGCCGGAGTCCATGCCTACCCGAAGGATCGGCGGGCCAGCCATCTACGAGGTCAACCTGGTAGAGATGCCGACGGCAGGCCGATCTGCAGGGCCCCAGGCATCTGTAGAAAAGTCAGGGAAGGAGGTCAGCATCCCAAAGGCCGCCCCTGCCGCCCGGCGAATCAGCCCGCCGGCCAGGGAAGAAAAGCCTGTCGTGATCGGAAAGCGGGTCGTGGAGCGCAAGAAGGAGGAGAAGCAGGAGCCCAAGAAGCCGCCCCCGCCCGAGGTTTCCCCCTCCAAACTGATCGATGGGGCCATTTCAAAGATCGAAAAGAAGGTCAAGACCGAAAAGACGGATCACCTTGCCAAGGCCCTTTCAAAGGTCGAAAATAAGGTGAAGGCCGAAAAGACGGATCACCTTGCCAAGGCCATTTCCCAGATCGAGACCCGGGCCCAAGGGGAAGGTCAAGGGGTCTCTGGCGAAGGCGGCACAGAGAGCGGCATCACCATACGGATGTACCAGTTGGCCGTGGAAGAGCAGATCAAGAGCAACTGGTCTTACCCTGTAGCCCTTATGGATGCCAAAAAGCTGAAGGACCTCGAGGCCATCGTCCTTGTCAAGGTGCAGCAGGATGGGACCATTGTTAAAGCGTGGTTCAAGAAGCGATCGGCCAGCTCCATCTTTGACGGGTCGGTCCTCAAGGCGGTTGAACGCTCGGATCCCCTTCCCCCTTTTCCCGAAGGGTATACGAAAAGCTATGACGAGATCGAAATCAGATTCAATCTCAGCGAATTGGAGGAGTTTTAAGACGGCAAACACAGGGATTTGGAATTGAGGAATTCAGGAATTGAGGGATTTAAGAATTGAGGAATTGGCGGATGAGAATCTTAGACCGAAAGGTCTCTGCTCCTCAGCTCAAAATAAACCACCCAACCCACTCGACGGGATCTTCGACAAGCAACCAGTAACCAGCAACCAGACCCAAGTTTCATACGAGGCAGATGAACAGTAAACGTAAGAAAATAGTCTTGAAGGACCATGGTATGATGCACTTAAATCTGCTGCGTCCTGCAGTCGTAAGGCCTGCCGGTTTCCCACTTCTGAAGATCTGGATCATTCTGTCGATCCTCTTTCTCTTCCCAGGCGTCGCCTTGTGCCGGATATACATCGATGTCAATGCCCCCTCCATTCCCAAATTCAACATTGCTATTCCGGATTTCAAAGACCTGGGGGCCGACAATAAGCATCCCGGCCTGTCAGCCGAACTCCCCGGGATCATTTCCAACGACCTTGAACTCAGCGGCTATTTCAACTCCATGGACAAGGCGGCTTTTTTGGAAGAAAAGGGGGCAGGCCTCACATCGGACAGCATTAATTTCAGGAACTGGTCGGTTATAGGCGCGGAACTCGTGCTGAAGGGAGGGTATACCTGCATCGGGAGCCGACTGGAGGTGGAAATCAGACTGTTTGACGTATTCTGGGGACGTCAGATCGTAGGGAAGCGGGCACTGGGAGATATCAGCCGGGCTCGGCATCTGATGCACAGACTTTCAAACGAGATTATCCTGAAACTGACCGGGCATGAAGGCATCTTTCTGACCAAGCTCGCCTTTGTAGACGATTCGAGCGGAAAAAGGGAGATTTATGTCTCGGATTACGACGGCCACAATGTGAGACAGGTTACCGCCGACAAGAGCATCGCCCTCCTTCCCCGGTGGTCGCCCGACGGAAAGTATCTCGTATTTAATTCGTATAAACAGGGCGGACCCATGCTCTACCTGAAAGACATGGGCTCCGGGGCTGTCAGGAGACTCTCCGGACAGTCGGGTCTCAATATCGGGGCAAGCTGGACCCCCAACGGCAGGGAAATCGCCCTGACCATGAGCCACAAGGGAAATCCCGATATCTTCACCATCGATCTTCAAGGCAAGATCCTGCAGCAGCTTGTCCAACACTGGGGGATTGATGTGTCGCCCGCCTTTTCTCCGGACGGCGACAAAATAGCGTTTGTGTCCAACCGGTCGGGCTCGCCTCAAATATACATTCTGGACCTTAACAGCAAGAGGGAGGACCGGCTGACTTATGAAGGGCGATACAACACCTCTCCAGCCTGGTCGTCCCGCAACCGGATCGCCTTTGTCTCGATGACAGACGGGAAATTCGATATCTGCACCATGGACCCTGGCGGGGGCGGTTTCAGAAGGCTCACGGATAGCACAGCAAATAATGAAGAGCCCTGCTGGTCGCCGGATGGAAGATATGTCATGTTTACCTCGGACAGGGAGGGCTCCTACCACCTCTATATTATGAATGCCAATGGTCAGAACCAGCGAAGAATTACCTCCATGAAAGGGAATCAGACCGCGCCGTCCTGGGCCCCGGAATGACTCTTTCCCACCTCGAATGTTGCCGCCATGTCCGCCAAGGACAGATGGTTGGGCCGGTTTTGGCAGATCCCCATCCGCCCCAATCCAATCAAAAAGGGAAAAATATCTTCTAAGACCTTGAAATTAGGAAATGGAAATGTTATAAGGTAAAATGAAGAATCGGTCCTCTGTTCCCTTTGCAGGGCACAACCATCGGGGGGACCGGCAGGGGCCTTTCCGTTTTTGGTTCAAGACGGTTGCCCGTGTTCGTTGATGCGGATGGGGGCTTGAAGACGGTCTGGAATGTAACATTAGTATTTTGGTTTAACCAGAATAAATTTAGGAGGGAGAGGCGTATGGAAAAGAGAGGGATGAGGGGCTTGATTGTTATGGCGTTCATTGGCGCATTGCTATTTTTCGTGACGTCCTGTGCGAAAAAGCAGATTGACGTCTCGGAAGGGATCCAACCCCCTGCTAAAGTCAAAGAGGAAGTGGTGGTGGTGAAAGAGGCGCCCAAGGAAGCGGTGTCGGAAATCGATGAACGGCAACTACCGCCCGAGCTGGTCAGGAAAATCGAGAAGTTTCAAAACGAAAACATCTATTTTGATTTCGACAAATCCAACCTGAAACCCGATGCTCAGAGTGTTCTGAAGAAAAAGTCTGAGTTCCTTCGGGATAACCCCTCTTACGCTGTCCTGATTGCAGGCAACTGCGACAACAGGGGTACCGAAGAATACAATCTGGCCTTGGGCGAGAGACGGGCTGCGTCTGCAAAAGACTTTCTTATGGCCTTGGGGATATCCGGCGAACGGATCAAAACGATCAGCTATGGGGAGTTGAGGCCTGCAGATCCCCGCAATAACGAGGAAGCGTGGGCGCTGAACAGAAGAGACGATTTCAAGCTTTATAAGTAATGGCGGAATCGGTCCGTTTCACTGCGGATCTGTACACCAAATGAGCCGACCTTGTTATTAACTTCGTTTAACGGGTTGCGTCCGACCCGGCATGGGGCCGGCAGGGGTTTTCAGGGGCGCCATCAGGCGGGATAGGCCCGGCGAACCTGACAGATGTTTCCTGCTTAACGGCCCGACGATGTTGAATAATGGGGTTGGCTCCACCATTTCAGGAGTGTCGGCAATGCGAATTTCTCTCCCGAAACGATCTGTTGTGGGGCAAATGGCCCTGGTTATCTGCTTACTCCTTTTAGTTTCCTCCTGTGTGACCGATAAGGAGTTTTTGTATCTTAACGACCAGATTGTAGCCCTTAACAAACGGGTCGACGGACTTCAGCAAACCACGGACCAAAAAGTTTCAAAGGAGATGGTGTCGGTTCGTGAGCAACAGGCAAAGGCAGATGCCGAACTTCATAAGATCAGGGAAGACATGCAAGCCGTCTCAGGCCGGTTGGACGAAAACAACCGCCTCGTCATGCGTGCCATTGAAAGAGATACCACAACGCAGGACGATATGAGAACGACCATTGCAGGCCTGAACGACCGCATATCAAGGTTAGAGACAGGGGTGAGGCGGCTCAACGCATACCTTAATCTCGAACCGGTTGCCGCTGCCCCGGCACAGGAAGCTGAAGGAAAGCCTTTAATGGTGCCTGAACCTCAACCTGAGACCCAGACGCCGGCGGTCGGGCAAGCTCTCCCGTCTATTGACAAACCCGACGTTTCTCCGGAGCAACGGCTCTATGATGTAAACATGGCGCTTTTTAGGGAAGAAAAATACGAGGAGGCGATTGCCGGGTTCAAGAATTTTGTTGCGAAATACCCCAAGTCAGATCTGGCTGACAACGCCCAGTTCTGGGTGGGCGAATCCTACATGGGCCTGAAGCAGTATGAGCAGGCGATCCTGGCTTTCCAGCGTGTCATAAAGAACTACCCTAAAGGAAACAAGGCGCCGAATGCCACCCTGAGACAGGCCGTTGCGTTTTACGAAATAAACGACAAGACCAGTTCAAAACTGCTACTCAAGAAGCTGATCAAGGAATTTCCCAAATCGACTGAAGCAAAAATTGCCGAGGCAAAACTCAAGGCGATGAAATAATCCCAGGTATATTTATTCCTCGGGTCTTTTCAAAATAACATTGTTAAATGCCTTCATGATATCCGTTCGGCTGATCACGCCGACCAGTTTATCGGGCTGATCCCGCTCTACCACGGGAAGGATGGCAAACTCCCCGGCCGTAATCTTGGCAAGGGCCGAGAACAGAGAATCCTGGCCCGTTACGCTGACAACACGCCGGGTGGCGATATCGCCTGCGGTCAAAGTGTCGTCGCCCGGCTTGAATGCCGATTTCCAGTCCGAGAAGGAGAGAATTCCCTCAAGCCTTCCTGATGCGTTCACCACCGGAAAGCTGTTGAATCCCCGATCATAGATCAGGTCCCTGAGCTGATCGAGCCTCATGTCTACACTGATGGGTATAGGCGACGGGTTCATGGCTTCTTTAACCGTGATGTCTCTTAGCAGGCTCACATCCCGATCGGACGCCGCCCCCTCCACCTCATGGCCGGCCTTGATCTCCTGGACCCTCTGATTGTAAAACTGTATCATTTCCCGTCGATCCAGCATCCCGATGAGGACAGAGTGATCATCGTCTCTTACAACCGGCACCCGGTGGAGATTGCGGATGGTGCACTTCTTGAATACCTCATTGAGGTCTTCGGACGGGGTGGTGTAGATAATATTCGAATTGGCCACATCCTTCATCCGGACCAATTCCCCGACCTCCTTGTCAAAAATCACGCTCCGAATATCATTGATCGAGAATATCCCTGTCATTTTGTTGTCTTTGTTGACCACCGGAAAGTATTGCTGATCGCTCGAACTGAAGATCTTTCGGAAATCACTCAGGGTCATATCCTCCGGGATCAATTGCACCTTCCTGAGTTGGCCGGTCAATTCCCTGACCCGGATGGCGGCAAGGATATCCACAAAGAAGTCTCCCTTGTGGGCGTTGGAATCGATCTTGGAAGGGACTTGTTTTTCATAAATGGTCCACCTGCGCGAGAGCATGTACGAGAGTGAACAAACCAGAAGGCCGGGCAGCAGAAGGTGATAGGAGTTGGTCATCTCGCTCACAAAAATAATGGTGGAGATGGGCGTATTGGAAACACCGGCAAAAAATCCTGCCATCCCCACCACCACGAAGGCGCCGGGATGGGTGACGATGCCCGGCATGATCTGGTGGAATATCCTCCCTACCGCCCCGCCCAATGCCCCCCCGATCACAACGGATGGGCCGAAGACGCCCCCGCTCCCCCCGGAGCCTATGGAAAATGCCGTGGTCAGTATCTTTCCAAACCCCAGCGTCAGCAGGAACAGGGTGGGGAGCTGGTTGTCCAGGGCAAGTTGGGCAAACCCATACCCGAAGGATAAGGTCTGAGGGAAAAAGAAGCCGACGGCCCCGGTCAGCAGGCCCCCGATGGCAGGTTTGATATGGTTCGGGATCTTTGTTATGGAGTGGGCAATATGCTGCACGCCGTAAAAGGCCTTGACATAGAGGAACCCGGCCCCGGCCAATACAAAGGCCAGTACGGTGTAAGGCCCCAATTCCAATGGGTTGCGGAAGAGGTAATCATGTGTGTCAAACAGCGATCCCCACCCAAAGCAGAGGCAGAACACACAATATGCCACCACCGACGAAATCCCGGCAGGGATAATCACCTCGGATTCGAACTCCGGGTCGCGATACAATACCTCTGCCGCAAACAAGGCCCCTGCCAGCGGGGCCCTGAAGATGCTTCCCACGCCCGCCCCCATGCCTGCGGCCAGCATGATCCGGCGCTGTCGGTCGGACAGCTTCAAACGGGTGGCCAGAAAGGAGCCAAACCCGGCCCCGATTTGGGCGATCGGACCTTCACGGCCGCCCGATCCCCCGGAGGTTAGGGTAACGGCCGATGCAATGGTCTTGAGGATCGGGATCCTCCCCCGGATGAACCCACCCTTGTTGTGGTACGCATCAATAGCCGCATCCGTGCCGTGGCCTTCCGCCTCAGGGGCAAAGGTATAGACGAGCCATCCGCTCACGATGCCCCCGAGGGCCGGGAGGAACAAGAGCATCCACCGATTGAAGGGGGTCTGGGTGGGCGAAAAGAGGTGGCCCTCTCCTGCTGGGGCCGGGGGCCGATAGCCGGCCAATTGATCCATGAGGAAATGAGAACCCACCTGACAGAGGAGATGAAACGCCGCCGATCCCAGGCCCGCAATGAGCCCGATCAGGACAAAACAAAACGCCCACTTCCCGGCCGTGGAAAGCGTGGCCGAGCCGGCTTTCAGTGCTTTCATCTCAGGCCATAGCCTGGCGCTCATTTTATTGTCCATTTTTCTCTTGAAAGGCCCGAAGCAAAAAAATCGATACATTTCAACTTGAATGCAATGCTGGCGTTGGTTATAATGATCCTGCCACGGGTCGTCAAGCCTCAATCCTCTCTTCTTCCGGGAATGGGCCGCAATAATTCAGGTTCCACTAAGAAAACTGCCTAAAGTTACAACTGCCTGAAATGCCTGAAATTGGGAAGGCGCACCCAGCAAAAATGACAAGAGGTCAGTAGTCAGACGTCAGTGGTCAGAAAAAAAGAGAATCCCGGCATCGCAATCATCCTCTTCATCCACCCATCCATTAATTCCTTCATCCGGTATCAAGTCCCGCTGAAGACGGGAGTTCCGCTTCGCTCCAACCAGTAACCAGTAACCAGTCATGGCCTGCACCTCCTGCAGGGGGCATAACCTTCCCAAAAGGCCTCAAAACGGGACCGGAAACGGATACGATTCTTTTTGGAAATTCTATTTGCAAACGGACAGTCCGCTCGATGAAACCGGTAAGAGTTACTGTTTCCGATCCGGATTTCCACGGTCTTCGAAAGTGAGCTCCAGATGCCGACGCCTTCTGTCATCGCCTCTCTCTGGCAGCCCACCAACACGTCTCTGTACTTAAGGTTGGGGCGGATAGACATCACATGGGCGAGTCCTCTGCGGACCAGAACCGCATTAACCATTTCTCCGTTGGGGAGAAAGAGATAGGCCAGGCGTCTGCCGTAAGAATCGACCTTTTCCTGATCATATTCCAGTCTGACGCGCTTTCCCTCCACCATTTTCCGATTGACATCTCGGGCCTCCTCAGCCATAAAGTCACTCCTGCCCCCCTCGTGATCGATCTCGGGCGTGTCGATGCCCAGATATCGAACACGGGTCCCGTTTTCCAGAAGAACCGTGTCGCCGTCATAGACGCGCACCACCTTTTGATATGCAAGAGCGGTCGATGACAGAAAAAGAGTAGCCAGGACGACCAACATGATCGGCAGGACAGATTTTCGAGATACCCGGGTCGTTTTCATTTTTTAAATTTCCCATAATCGAGCTTTAAAAATTGAAATATGACTATAATATGTAAAGCTAATATCCTTTTGCTCAGTATTCATTATTAACAGGTTTTTTTATTGACTTTAGACTTTTCTGGTATTAAAATTATTGTTCAAGAGGTATCCTAAAGGTTTATGGATATGAGGACATCAGTCCGACGAATTCAGATATAGAGGAGCGTGTTATGCCAAAGATCATGACGACCAAAGAAATCGCAAAGTATTTAAAATTGCATGAAATTACGATCTGCAAGTATGCAGCGGAAGGCAAAATTCCAGCCATTCGGATCGGCAGGGTCTGGCGATTCGACAAGGATGCCATCGACAGATGGATCAGCGGCGAGCAGAAGAGTTGAGGCCTTTGCCTCTCGATAAAAATGCCCTGGGCCTTTTGAGAAGATCGTTTTCAATCCCTAAATCCGCAATTCCGGGTTATCCGGGTTGTGCATAGAGGAGATAGGGTCTCCTCCACTGAATATAGGATTCGAGGTCCGGCAGCCATCTTTCCCTCATGAGTGAGAGGGGTTCGCCGGACTCGAGGCCGCGTCGCAGGGACACACTGCCCATGATCAGATCAATGGGCTTTTTTTTGAATTCATATTCGTAGGGAGGTTGCTTCCACTCAAACTCGCGTGGGTGGACCTCCATAACGGCCTTCAAAAGGGAGAGAGAGGTGTAGTAGGGCTGGTAGGCGTGGGGATCCAGGACATGTATCATGAATCCACGGCAGAGGCTGCCCGCCCACTTGTGGAAGGTCGGACGGAACAGATACTCTTGGAGACAACAGCCCGCAAGGGCATCCGGGGTTAGCCTTTGTTGGATCGCCTTTGTGTCTAAATAGGGGGCGCCGAAGATCTCAAAGGGACGGCATGTCCCCCTTCCTTCGGAAAGGTGGGTCCCTTCCCAGATGACCTGGCCGGGATAGACGCATGCGGTATCTGGAAACGGCATATTAGGAGACGGCATCACCCATCGGAGCCCCGTATCCTTCCACAACATCCGCCGACGCCAGCCCTGCATCGGGAGGACCGTCAGATCGCAATCCAGCGCGAACGCATGGTTGAAGACAAGGGCCATCTCTCCCATGGTCAGGCCGTGACGCATGGGGAGCCGATAAGGTCCCACAAACGAATAGAGTTCCGGCTGAAGGAGGTTCCCCTCCACCACATCTCCTCCCAAAGGATTGGGGCGGTCCAGGACAACGACCCGTTTTCCGCCCCTTGCCGCTGCCTTCAGACAGTTGAGCAGGGTGGAGGCAAAGGTGTAGATCCTTGCTCCCACATCCTGAAGGTCTATGATAAGGGTATCCAGCAGGTCAAACATGGCCGACGTGGGGTCCCTCGATTCGGCATACAGGCTGAAGACAGGGATCTTGAGCGTCTCCTCATGGGAGTGGGGGGTCTCCACCATATTGTCCTGGTCTTCGCCGCCATAGCCGTGCTGGGGCCCGAAAAGGGCCTTGAGTTGACTGGGAAACAGATGCGAGACAACCTCCCTTGCACTCGTCAGGCGGCCATCCACAGAGGCCTGATTGGCAAGGAGACCCAGCCGCTCACCCTTCCGGGGTTTCCACTGTTCAGCACCTACGCGGTCGAGCCCGGTAAGGACAGATTTCATTTTCAACAGCTCCTCCGGTATAATGAATTCTTTGAAGGCATCGCATGGTTGAGGAGTTACGTTGCCTGACGATTTGTGTACGGGTACGGTTTCGGGCATCTTAGGACAACCATGATCCCTTTTCAAGATTATTTGGACATTTCCTGAACCACATGGCACGCAGATTTATAACAGGTGAGATCCTCGCCATCCGGCCCCGGCAATCCAGAATCCAGAATCCAAGATCCAGAACCAAGAATCCATTCCTCCCCTTTCTCCTGTGCGCCCTCATCCTTTCCGGGGGATCGCTGTGCGCGGGGGGGGAGCTTTATCTCCTTGAAGGGGATGGCATCCGGATCCTGTTTGAGCCCCCTCATGAACCGGTTGCAAGGGAACTGGTCCATACCTACCCCGAGGTGCGGGAAGAATTGAAAAGGACTTTTGGATGGGACCTGACCCCGACGCTGTCCGTACGCCTCATCCGGGACAGCAGGCAGTTTCAGCAATGGGTCGACAGCCCCCTCACGGTTGCCTTTGCACTCCCTCGAGAAGACCTCGTGGTGATCGACTATTCCAGAATGAAGACCCATCCCTTCAGTCTCAGAAATACCTTCAAGCATGAACTCTGCCACCTCTTGCTTCATCAGCATATCCAAGGCGACCTTCTCCCCCGGTGGCTCGACGAGGGGGTTGCCCAGTGGGCCAGCGACGGCGCAGGCGACATCCTCCTGGATCAGAAACGTTCTGTGCTGAACCGGGTCGCCCTGAGGGGACGCTTTATTCCCCTCGATTCACTGACCGGAGGGTTCCCCCGGAACGACCAGGACCTGATGCTGGCCTATGAGGAGAGCAAGAGCTTTGTGGACTATCTTATCGGAATGTCCGGCGCCGTGGGGGTGCTCAAGGTCTTAAAGGAAATGACAAAGGGCAACGACGTGGAAGATGCTGTTTTAAAAGCATACGCCGTATCCCTGGACGATCTGGAAAGAGGGTGGCAGCGCTCCCTCAGAAATAGAATCACCTGGTTTACTTATCTGAGTTATAATCTCTATGAAATCCTCTTCGTCCTTGCTGCGCTGATGAGCATATACGGATTCATAAGGATCATGATAAAAAAACGGCGTCGCATGAAGGAGGATATGGAATTGTAAATTACTAACCCCGTACGAAAGGAGTTGCAGACCATGGAATTTCCGTATCTGTTTTCACCCATAACGATCAACGCCATGACACTGAAAAACCGGATTGTCATGACCGCCATGCATCTGGGATACACCCCGGAAGGCACGGTCACGGACCGCCTCATCGACTTTTACGCTGCGAGGGCGCGAGGGGGCGTGGGACTCATCATCGTGGGCGGGTGTCCCATCGATGAGTCTGGGGGCCTGCCGAGCATGATCGGCATCTATGACGACCGTTTTATTCCGGGGCTTGAGCAACTGACCCACGCGGTCAAGGAGGGCGGCGCGCGGATTGCGGCCCAGCTCTACCAGGCGGGCCGCTACACCCATTCGGCCATGATTGGGGGGCGGAAACCGTTTTCGGCCTCGGCCGTTCGATCCCGACTGACCGGCGAGACCCCGAGGGCATTGACCCTGGCCGAGATCCCCGAGGTGCAGGACCGGTTTGCCGAGGCGGCAATCCGCGCCAAAAAGGCGGGGTTTGATGCGGTGGAGATCCTGGGAAGCGCAGGGTATCTCATCAGCCAGTTTCTCTCGCCGGTCACCAACCTGCGCGAGGACACATACGGTGGTTCCTTTGAAAACCGGATGCGTTTCGGCCTGGAGGTCGTCTCAAAGGTGCGTGAGGCGGTCGGCCCGGACTACCCTGTCTTAATGCGGGTCGCAGGGAATGAGTTCATGGAAGGGGGCAACACCAACCGTGAGGCTGCCCTTTTCGCCGCCGAGGTCGAAAAGGTGGGAGTCGATCTCTTCGACGTAACGGGCGGCTGGCACGAGACCCGGGTCCCCCAGTTGACCATGTCGGTCCCCCGACAGGCATATGTCTACCTGGCCCAGGGGATTAAATCAGAGGTCTCGGTCCCGGTCCTGGTCAGCAACCGGATCAACGACCCTTCCACGGCCGAAGAAATCCTGCGCAACGGATCGGCCGATCTGGTGACCATGGCCAGGGGCCTGATCGCCGACCCGGATCTCCCCGATAAGGCCCAAAAGGGAAGGTCCCATCTCATCTACCACTGCGTGGCCTGCAATCAGGGATGCTTTGACAGTGTGTTTCAGGGGCGGCCGGTTGCCTGTCTGGTCAATCCAGAGGCCGGGAGGGAGAAGGCGTTGCGCCCTGAGGCCGCCTCCAGGCCCAAAAAGGTCCTGGTCATCGGCGGAGGTCCTGCCGGTATGAAGACGGCCTGCACCGCCGCACAAAGAGGTCACAAGGTCACGCTCATCGAAAAAGAAGAACAACTGGGAGGTCAGCTCCCCCTGAACCGGAGGATCCCCGGCAGGTCTGAGATGGAGACCGTGTCCGCTGATCTAATCAACAACCTGAAGGCCCTGAATGCGGAGATCATCACAGGCAGGGCGGCAGACCTTGATTTCATACGCGAAATGGGTCCGGATGCGGTGGTGGTGGCTTCCGGGGCCAGACCGGTCCTGCCGGACATCCCCGGAATAAATGGTCCGCATGTGGTACAGGCATGGGATCTCCTGAGCGGTCGTGTGGGCGTCGGCAAACGGGTGGCGGTTTTAGGGGGAAATGCCGTGGGTCTCGAAACGGCCCTTTATTTGGCCGGTCTGGGCACCCTGTCGCCGGAGGTCCTCCACTTCCTCATGGCCAACCGGGCGGAATCGATCGAGACCCTGACCGCCCTGTTAAACAAGGGGATCAAGGAGGTCACGGTGGTGGAGATGACCCAGAAGGCCGGTAACGATATCGGACTCACCACCCGGTGGACCATCCTGGGAGAATTGAGACGTCTCGGTGTGACAATCCTGACCGGTACTAAGGCCGTGGGCATCACGCCGGAAGGCCTTGAAATAGAGCAAACCGACGGCGCGGGTTTCCTGCCGGCCGATTCCATCGTGGTCGCAGCGGGATCAAGATCTGAGAATGCCCTTGTGGAAGGGATCAGGGAGATGGTCTCCGAGGTCTATGTCATCGGGGATGCAGACAGGCCTAGAAACGCCTTGGAGGCCATCAAAGAAGGATTTGAGGCAGGTCTGAGGCTCTGATCATGGCTGTGCCGGTTCAAAGGTCCGTAACGCTTTAGGCATGTGAAAAAGGCCGGCGGGGGTCTCTTTCCCAGAGGACGCAACAAATAATTCCACAGACCGTGGAACAGCCCCTGTGGTCTTAAATACGCTTCGGAACAGGCAGGGACGACAGAGGCTTCAAC
>CAYPDL010000036.1:0-31518 GCA_964409475.1 uncultured Desulfobacteraceae bacterium
CCGTCAGGGAGGGGCATACGGTTGTCCTGACCGTGGACGGCCCCCAAGGCCCCCGTGGGGTGTGCAAGCCCGGCATCGTTCGGATTGTTCAGAAAACCGGGGTGCCCCTGTTCCCGGTAGGCGTGGCCGTCTCGCACCGATATGTGTTCAGAAGGACGTGGAATCAGGTCTATCTCCCCCTCCCTTTTTCCCGCCAGGTCATCTTCGTGGACAGGGCGATCTCATTTCCAGAAACAAATAGTCTCAAGGCCATTGACGGTCATTGCCGACAGGTGGAGGCGGCCCTCCAGGAGGCACACCAGAAGGCAAGGATGCTGCTTGAAGGCGTGGACATAATCTGACGCCACGGAGGGGGGATAAGTCCTTCTTCCTTGCAGCCAAAGCCCTCTTCTGTTATACGGGCTGTGAAAAAAGCAGAATTCAAGTGGCCGTGTTGGAATTTTTATCCGAGATTGAGCGAATGCCCATATCAACGTTTAAGTCCATAGCCGCTGAAAAAGAAAACCTGGAGCGGATTCTGGATAGCCTTTCAGAGGGAATTATCGCCCATGATAAGGGGCGACGCATCCTTTTTTTTAATCGGGCTGCTGAAGAAATCACCGGTTATCAGCGACAGGACATTCTCGGGAGGGACTGTCATGAGGCCTTTGGGAGGCCGTTCTGCGGCGACCGCTGTTCATTCAAGGATGGATCCCCCGATTCTTTTGAGCATGCCACCTATCCTCTGAATATCTTTACCCCCAAAGGAAAACTGCGTCGCATCGAGATGCGGGTGACCGGCATGCTGGACCACGACGGGGCTTTTGTGGGCGTTCTGGCCTCTTTCAGGGACCTGACCGAGCTGATGGGGCTGCGACTTCAGCTTGGAGAGCTGACCCATTTCGGGATCGTTGGGAAGGATCCCAAAATGATCCAGATTTTCAGGGAGATCCAGGACCTGGCGACCAACGACTACCCGGTATGCATTACAGGGGAGACCGGGACCGGAAAGGAACTGGTAGCCAACGCCATCCATGACCAGAGCCTGCGGACCGGCAAACCGTTCATGCCGGTTAATTGCGGGGCCCTTCCCGAAGGTCTTCTGGAAAGCGAACTCTTCGGGCACATCAAAGGGGCCTTTACCGGGGCGGTGCGGGACAAGAAAGGCCGCTTCGAGATGACCGATGGCGGCACACTTTTCCTGGATGAGGTGGGGGATCTGCCGTTGCCCATGCAGGTCAAGCTCCTCCGGGTCCTTCAGGAAGGGACCTTTGAGCGGGTAGGGGGCGAGGAGCATGTTTCTGTGGATGTGCGGATCATTACCGCCACCAACAAAAATCTGAAGCGCGAGGTGGAGGAGGGGAACTTTCGGGATGATCTCTACTACCGGATCAATGTGGTCCCGATCCATATGCCCCCGCTCCGGGAGCGCAGAAACGACATCCCGCTGCTGGTGACCCACTTTCTCGACAAGGCGACGGAAAAGGGAGGCGAAAGCCCCGGTTTTTCCAAAGAGGCAATGGCCATTATGGAAGACTATGCCTGGCCCGGAAATGTTCGCGAGCTTCAAAGCGCGGTCCGTTTCGCCCTGGTGAAGTCAAGGGGTCAGATGATCCAGGTAGAGCATCTACCATTGGAACTCAAAGAATGGGAAGGAACAAGGCGCGGCCTCCGCCCTAAACGGAAACTGGACCCGGAAGGCGTCACAACGGCCCTCACCCAAACCGGGGGCAACAAGGCCAAGGCCGCCCGGCTCCTTGGCGTGGGCCGGGCCACGCTCTACCGATTTTTGGCCGATCTGCCGGGTTCATAATGTGGTGGCTGTTCTCCAGACCAAAGGGGTTGCCGATGTGGCATTTAAACGAACCGATGAAATAGGCCTTAAACGGGATCTGGAGATGCTTTATCTGTGAGCAACATCTACAAATACTGTGTCGCCTACCGGCTTCTCCATGAGCAGCTTAAGAAAAGGGAGATGGCGATCCAACCGCACCAGACAGGCCGGTAGTGTCTCATGAGACACTAATGTTTCATTGGCAGGTATGAGACACTCTTTTCACGCCTATTCGTTTCCAGCATCCCTCCCCACGCGAATGTGGATCATTAATCCAACCTACTTAATTTAAAGACTTATTTATGGTCTTTTTTCAGGGATTCCATTTCAGTCAGCGTCTTCCCTATCTTTTTGCGGCGTCAGCAAAGATGTTGGAACGTCTTTTGGGTTTTTGTGGATGTGCTGCAATAGCAGATAGTTATGCGGGTCAGTATCTGCTGAGACACTATTGTCTCATTAGAATGGTTCTCCAGGCTCGGCTGATGGGGGACCCGACGGATTGAGTTTGGTTAGCTGTTTGATATCTAAGGCCTTTTTCAATCTTTTACTTCAAATGTGCATCTTGGCACGGAACCTGCCTATTTAAAAAAGCATACTGATCAGATCGCTCCGGAGAAATGATATGATGAGACCATGTGATGAAAGCATCAAGAAAACCCTTGGCCTTGTGGATACGATGCTGGAACTGGCAGATGAAGGCGATGCCGTACGGGAAGACAGTGGGTGCGGCGTGTTGTTTGGGGTACTCAGGGATTCCGCATTCAAGCTAAAGAAATTGGCGGAGGCCGAGAAAGACGCCCATAAACGGAAGGGCTGGTGGAAAGAATAGAGACGTGCTGAAGGCCTCAAAAATGGGCGGTAACGGGACAGATTTCGAAAGGAGCCGGAATTTATGATGGGATTAGCGGAATTGAGGAAAAATCGACGCCTCGTAGACGCCATAGACTGGGACATGAGCCCTGAGGAGGCGGTCCGGCTCTACCTTGAATGGGGCAACAACTGGAGCCGGGGGTATCGAATGGTCAGATCAAAGAACGATGAGACCTATTACTTTGTCCTCAATACCTGGGAAGACGTTCCGGTCGTTTACTTCATCAGGAGGGCCTCGGAGGGTGCAGTGGAGCTTGCCCGCGTTGAAGTGCCGAAGCGACTGAGTGAACGAGTGCACCAGGGGAGAGGCATTAAAAAGGGGATATATGCAGTTGAAGATGAGGTGAGAGACTGGCTCAAGGAGGAGCTGGATGCGTAATGCTCGGTCAGTCAATCGTTATCAAAGGAGGCAGCCATGGAAAAAGAGGTATTGGAGATTATGAAAAGGACAGGCAAGCCTGTGAGGCCGGGAGATATTGCAAAGACAATGGGTGTTGAAAGCAAGGAGGTTTCCAAGGCGATCAATTCCCTAAAGAAAAAGGGAGAGGTCATCTCTCCCAAGAGATGTTATTATTCTTTACCTGAATGAGAAGGCGAGGAGGCGGCCATGGCGACACCTGAAGAGATGTGGCAGTGCCAGACAACGAGTTGCGGATATATATACAATCCTGACAAGGGCGATCGCAAGGGAAAGATCCCCAAGGGGACCCGTTTTGAAGACCTGCCGGAAGACTGGAAATGTCCGGTATGCGGGGCTTCAAAAAAGAATTTCAGGCCATTGGGCGGACCAGGATCCGTGGCAGCAGAAGGGGGTTGATGAAAAGGGTTTGGATGGCCCAAGGTTATTTGTAGGGAAAATGATTTCCTATGGTCGTGACCTGAAACAGGACCGATAGATAGGGGAATTTGAAACAACTCAGACACGTGAAAGGAGGGAGGGACGAATGAGCTTAAAAGGAAGCCAGACTGAAAAGAACCTGTTGACTGCCTTTGCAGGGGAATCCCAGGCGAGAAACCGGTATACCTATTTTGCCAGCCAGGCCAAGAAAGAAGGATTTGTGCAGATTTCCGCCATCTTTGAGGAGACCGCCAACCAGGAAAAGGAACATGCCAAGAGGCTCTTCAAGTTCTTGGAAGGCGGTGAGGCACAGATAACAGCGGCCTTCCCGGCCGGTGTGATCGGAAAAACATTGGATAATCTTAAGGCAGCTGCGGCCGGTGAGAATTATGAGCATACCGAGATGTACCCCGGCTTTGCTGAAACGGCCAAGAAAGAGGGGTTTGATGTAATTGCTGCTGTGTTTCTGGCGATTGCCGTTGCCGAAAAGCAGCACGAAAAGCGGTACAATGATCTTGCTGCCAATATCGAAGCAGGCCGGGTGTTTAAGAGGGATGGGGAGACCGTTTGGCGTTGCAGGAACTGTGGGTATATCCATATAGGAAAGGCTGCGCCCGAGTTATGCCCGGCTTGTGAACACCCGCAGGCGCATTTCGAATTGTTGGGAGAAAATTACTAACATTTGTTTCCATAAATTATTTTGTCCCAAATTATTTTGTCAAAATCTCTTTCTCTAAATTATTTTGCTGAAGCATTCGAGGCGAAAGGATGGTGCGGCTTGCATTTATAGGCCGGTTAACATACACTGGAAATGGAGATTATCACTGTTCAACCCATTAATCAAGGAGGGGACGACATGGCACAAAAACTCGAGATTTACAAGTGTGAAGTATGCGGCAATATCGTGGAGGTGGTGCACGGCGGCAAAGGCGAACTGGTATGCTGCGGCAAGCCGATGGTCCTTCAGAAGGAAAATACCGTGGATGCCGCCAAGGAAAAACATGTCCCTGTGATTGAAAAGACCGCGGACGGCATCAAGGTGAAGGTGGGGGCTGTGGCCCATCCCATGGAAGAAAAACACTTTATCGAGTGGATTGAGATCATTGCTGACGGTAAGGCCTACCGTCAGTTTCTCAACCCGGGCGAGGCGCCGGAGGCCCTGTTCAAGATTGGCGCCGGCCAGGTCGCAGCCCGGGCCTATTGCAACATCCACGGCTTGTGGAAAGGATAGTCCGGCGTACCCGGAATGACTGTAAAGAAGTCAGATGTCTGTGAGTGCGAGGCCCATTCGTTTGGCGCAACCAGCAATGCTCATTTTGCCTTTGGCAGTGATGTGAAAGGTTTGTAGTGGGGCCGTGAGGCCCTGAAAAATCGCCTTACGGCGACACTACAAACAGGAAATACGGTCTATTCGATTGCAAAATGAGAATTGCTGTGGCGAAACCATGGAGGTTGAAATCGATGAGGCAAATTTTTTGAAGAAGATCAAGGCCAATGATCCCGAAATTACTAAAATGCTCAAACGGATCGATTCGGAGACCCAGAAGCATCGGGTGATGATGGTCAATTATTCACGAGGCATACGTTAGCCGCTACGGGTCTGATGAAGGACCGCGGCAGGCCTCGCTAACCATATCGAAAAGGAGGTAGGTCGAAATGGCAGACTGGAAGTGCAAGGAATGCGGCTATGTCATCAAAGAGGATGTGCCGCCTGAAACATGTCCCATGTGCAAGAAGAAATGTGAATTTGTTGATACCACCTGCTATATCCCGGACTGCGGCAAAACCGGTCAGGATCCCAGGCTTTAGCAGGGGTGAAAAAATGGAGGAGGTGTTTTCATGTCTCAGAAGAAATATCGCGTAAGGGCCGAATGCCCCCAGTGCGCCTGTGGGGATGTAAGCTTCCTGGGGCCCGAGAAACTGCGGGAGAAATTCATCGGGGATGAAAAGGAGATAGACATCCTTTGTCCCCTCTGTGGAACCAAACATAAAGGAATCGTCGAAGAGGTTAAAGACGAGTAATAAGGAGATTCAAGATGGCAAAGGCATTGATTGTCTATGCTTCAAGGACCGGCGCCACCCAGAAGATCGCCGACCTGATCGCCGAAGGCATCCGCATCAGTGGAGCAGATGCCACGGTCGTGAATGTCACCGGGGTGAAGAAGGTGGAAGATCTCAAAGGGTATGATGCCTACGTGTTCGGGTCTGCGACCTATCATGGGGAGATGATGCAGGCGATGAAGACCATGCTCTTCCTGGCCGATAAGGCGGGCCTGGAAGGAAAGGTGGGGGGCTCTTTCGGCGCCTTTGGATGGAGCGGCGAGGCCCCGGGACGCATTTTCGATACCATGAAGAACATCCTGAAAATGGAGATGGTATCGGGTCCGTTAAGGCTCAAATCTGCTTCACTGGGGGGCGGCATTCAGATGGCCCAGGACTACGGCCGTGACATCTATAAGAAGATGGCCGCATCTTAAGCCGGTTATGGGATGAACATCATCAGAAAGGAGATTGATTATGGCTACGACACCGCAGCACTGCCCCGGATGGGAGCAGTTCAAGAACCTGAAGGCATTTAGCTGTAAATGCCCCAACTGTGGAAAAGAAAAAGAGATTTTTTCGGATGAGTTCAACAAGCCCCACATTTGTTCCGGATGTGGAAAAGAGATTGATTTTACCCAGTGCACGCTGGATGCCGGGTAACGGTTCACAGGTTCACGGTTTCTCGCTGTAGCGGAATCCAGGGTTAGAAATCTTTGGACCCGTGAACGCTTAGAAAACAGGGACATAGGAGAAAAACAATGGATAAATATGTCTGTTCGGTATGCGGGTATGTATATGACCCGGCTGAAGGAGACCCGGATAACGGCATCGCCGCCGGGACGAAATTCGAGGATCTCCCGGATGACTGGACCTGTCCGGTCTGCGGGGCTGACAAAGAACTGTTTGAGAAAGAGGAATAAGGCGGCAGGCAAGGGAGAGGTATGGACCAGGACAGCATCATTATAAGGTGCGGTCACTGCGGCACGAAGAACAGGGTCCCTAAGACCCGGCTCAATCAGGGACCTGTGTGCGGCAAATGTAGATTGCCGTTGTCCGTCGGACAGGGCCTCGACAAGCCTGTTGACATCACAGACAACACGTTTGATTCAGAGGTCCTTTCCGCTGCCGGGCCGGTCCTTGTGGATTGTTGGGCCCCCTGGTGCGGGCCGTGCCGTATGGTTGGACCAGTGCTTGAACAACTGGCCCGGGAATATGCAGGTCGAGTCAAGATAGCCAAGCTGAATGTGGATGAAAATCCGCAAACCGCCTCGCGCTATTCTATCAGGAGCATTCCGACCATGCTCCTCTTCAACAGGGGCGAAATGGTCAACAGCGTGGTGGGCGCCCTTCCCAAACAAGAGATCGAACGGCACCTCCAGACGCTCCTTTGAAAGGAAGAGGGCGTTTGCATATGGAAAACCCGAGTCTTCCCGGCAGGGCCCAATGCCCGGACTGTGTCCAATGCCAGATGTGCAGTAAGACCCGGTGCCGTATCTGCCGAAGAGGCGATCATGCAGCCGGATCGCCGCAACCGGGGATTGGCCTTACCCATGGGGCGTATCTGCGATGGAAGAGGGAACGGGACGCTCGATTGTCCGGCTCAGAGGAGTGAGACCGGTTCCGAGGATGGGGGAAGGCCGTGCCCATTCAGGGATGGTTAAACGGAAAATGGGGGTTTTGAATGAATGATTCAGTAAAAATGTATTCACTGAGCACCTGCGGTCATTGCAAGGCAACGAAAAAGCTCTTGAATGAGTGCAAGGTCCAGTATGAGTTTACAGATGTGGATCTGCTCCAGGGAGAGGAGCGGGCAGCCATACTGGAGGACGTCAAGAAATGGAACCCGAACTGCTCCTTTCCGACCATTATCATCGGGGACACGGTGATCGTGGGATACAAGGAGCGTGAAATCAGGGAGGCGCTGGGGCTATGAACGAGGTGGAAACGCTCTACGAGACGCTGAAGAAGGCGCAGGAGCCCAAGGGATACCTGTTCAACGCAGACAAGGAAAGGGTCTATGAACTCCTCGATGGACTTATCGTCAATAAGAAGCGATATGGGTATATGTGCTGTCCATGTCGGCTGGCGTCAGGCGATCGGGAAAAGGACCGGGATATCCTCTGTCCATGTCTCTACAGGGAAGACGATGTAAAGGAATATGGGAGTTGCTACTGCAATCTCTATGTTTCAGAAGAGTGGAACGAGGGGAAGATTCCCCATGTCTATGTCCCCGAAAGGAGACCGTCCCCGTTCTGATCTGAAGCATGTTCGCTCTAAAGACTGAGAGAAACCTTCTCAAACCTTGAACCGTTGAACCCAGGAACCTTTGCCGGAAAGGACTGCATAAATGTTTGTGCTTGGATTGCAGGGAAGCCCGAGGATCAAGGGGAATTCCGCTCTGTTGCTTTCAGCATTTCTCGCTGAGGCGGAGAGTCTCGGGGTTCGCACAGAACTTGTGGATGTTGCCAGGAAGAAGATCACCCCGTGTCAGGAATGCGGCACCTGTGAAAAGAAGGGATTCTGCCGCATCCAAGATGATATGCAGGAGATATATCCACTTCTTCGACAGGCCGAAATCATCGTCATGTCAACGCCCATCTTTTTTTACGGCCCTACAGCCCAGATCAAGGCGGTGATCGATCGATCCCAGGCCCTCTGGTCTCGAAAATATGTCCTTGGGCTGGAAGACCCCGGCAGGAAATGGCGCCAGGGGTGCCTCCTCGCCGTGGGCGCTACCAGGGGAAAGAATCTCTTCGAGGGGACCATCCTGACGGCCAAGTACTTCTTTGATGCGGTCGGCGCACGGTTTGAGGGAAGCCTCGGATACCGGCAGATCGAACACATGGGAGACATAAAGAATCATCCTACGGCCCTGAATGATGCGGCCCAAAAGGCCCGGGAACTGATAACGCCCCGGCTGAGCAGAAAGAAGCTTCTTTTTGTGTGCACCGAAAACGCCTGCCGAAGCCAGATGGCCGCGGCGTTTTCCCAAATGCATGCCGGGGACCGGGTGGAGAGCTTCAGCGCAGGGACGGCGCCGGCAGCGGAAGTCAACCCGCTCATGGTCGCGGTCATGGCGGAAAAAGGGGTGGACATGGCCTATCGCAGGCCGGTATCCATAGAAAAGGCGGCCATCAACGGAAGGCCGGACCTGGTGATCTCCATGGGGTGCGAGGATGCCTGCCCCCTGTTTCCCGGCCTGCGCGTGGAGGAATGGAATCTGACAGACCCGGCCGGCCAACCGATCTCGTTTATGCGGGAAACCAGGGATGCAGTGGAGCAGCGGGTGTTGAACCTGCTGAAAACGAAAATAGACCTTTAATTTAACGTCTCGGAATTTCTACCACGCCTTGGCGTGATACTCATCGATCTTTTGGTATCGATTGTCAGTGCCATGGATTTGGAATGATGGAATAGTGGAATCATGCTCTTCATCTCTATTCCCCCATTATTCCAGTATTCCATAATTCCATTATTCCAATCGGGGCGAGGCCCCCAGGTTCTTGAAAGGAGGACAACAGTATGGATAAATGGGTATGTTCAGTATGTGGATATGTGTATGATCCTGCAGACGGCGATCCGGATAACGGGGTCGAACCAGGGACCTCATTTGACAATCTTCCGGAGGACTGGACCTGTCCGGTCTGCGGTGCAACAAAGGACTTGTTCGGAAAGGAGTAAGCGATGAAACCGGTCGAGATCGCTGAAGGGATTTACTGGGTGGGCGTCATTGACTGGAATATTCGGGACTTTCATGGATATTCCACCTATCAGGGGAGCACCTACAATGCATACCTGATCATGGATGACAAAATCACCCTGATTGATACGGTCAAGAAGCCGTTCGCCGATGAACTGCTGGCCAATATCGGCCAGATCGTTGACCCGAAAAAGATCGATTATGTCATCAGCAACCATACGGAGATGGATCATTCCGGGGGCCTCCCCAGGGTCATGCACAAGGTTGGGGAGGATAAGCCCCTCTACTGTTCCAAGATGGGGCACAAGAACCTCTCCAGGCATTTCTCTCAGGCATGGAATTATCAGCCGGTGGAGGATGGTGGTCAACTAAACCTGGGCAAGAGGACCCTTACCTTCATGGAGACCCGGATGCTCCACTGGCCGGACAGCATGTTTACCTATGTGAACGGGGAGAGCATCCTCTTCTCCAGCGACGGGTTCGGCCAGCACTATGCAGGGCTGGAGCGGTTTGACGACCAGGTAGGGGAAGCCATCATGCCCCATGCCAAGAAGTATTTCGCCAATATCCTCCTACTCTACGCGCCCCTCATCCTCAAACTGGTCGATAAGGTGACCGAGATGGGACTGGATATTCAAATGATCTGCCCTGATCACGGGATCATCTGGCGGACAGATCCCTCGAAGATCATCAAGGCCTATGTGGACTGGAGCGAGCAGAAACCCAAGAGAAAGGCCGTGGTGGTCTACGACACGATGTGGCACAGCACTGAGGCCATGGCAGAGGCCATTGTCAATGCGTTAGGGGAAGAGGGCGTGGATGCCCGACCCCTTCACCTCAGGACCAACCATCGGAGCGACGTCATCACCGAGGTCCTGGACGCGGGGGCCGTGGTGGTGGGTTCTCCCACCCTCAACAACGGGCTTTTTCCCACTGTCGGCGATTTCCTCACCTATATGAAGGGCCTGAAACCCAAAAACAAGATAGGCGCCGCCTTCGGCTCCTACGGGTGGAGCGGCGAGGCGGTCAAGCTGGTCGCTAAAGAACTGCAAGAGACGGGTTTTAACATCATCGAGCCGGGCGTGAGACTCCAATATGTCCCGGATGACAAGGCCCTGGACGCATGCCGTGAGTTGGCAAAGAAAATTGCGGCGGCGTTGCCGGAGAAATGAGGCGCAAGGCGTGAGGTGTGAGGGAACAAGCTGAGAGGTGAAAGCATCCAGCAAAAGAATTGCCTGCCAGGGCCTCTTCCATGCCAATCCGGATTATGCCTACTGTTACGGCTGGGCTGCCATGACCAAGTCCCTGGGAGAGTTCAGGGAAGTGGCACAAACCATGCGGGCGATGCATAAGTCCGTCAAGTAAAACCTTTTCATGAAGCCGGCCACGAGAGATTCACTAATCATGCGGTGATGCAGGTATGAAACAGGCCCCGGTCATTGACATCCGCGAGTGCTCGGATTGCGGAACGTGCCTGGAACTCTGCCCCTCTGTTTTCAGAAGAAATGACGTGTCCGGGGTCATTGAAATCCAAGACCTTCCCGAATACCCTGAAGACGAGATTCGGGAGGCCATCAGTTGCTGTCCCAGAGATTGTATAACCTGGGAGGAATGAAGCTGAGAGCGGAGGGCCTGATATGCAGATAGGGATGATCGGTCTGGGACGGATGGGGATGAATATGGCGAAACGTCTCATGACAGGCGGCCACAGTGTGGTGGCGTACAACCGGACCCCCCGGAAGACAGACGCCCTGGCAGGGGAAGGGGCGATGGCCGCCTATTCCATCGCAGAGTTGGTCGGGAAACTCTCTCCGCCCCGCTTTGTGTGGATCATGCTCCCTGCAGGTCAGGCTGTGGACGACCACATGGATCAGCTCAGGGGGCTCCTCTCCCGCGGAGATGGGGTCATTGACGGGGGAAATACCTACTACAAAGACGACCTGCGGAGGGAACGGTTCCTTTCGGAGAAGGGGATCTCTCTGGTGGATGTGGGCGTGAGCGGCGGCGTCTGGGGGCTTGAGAACGGCTACTGCCTGACGGTGGGCGGCCCGGCAGACTGTTGCAGAGAACTTGAACCGGTCTTCCATACCTTTGCGCCCCCGGGCGGGTATCTTTACTGCGGGGGGACGGGTGCGGGCCATTTTGTCAAGATGGTCCACAACGGCATTGAATACGGCATGCTGCAGGCTTATGGCGAGGGATTCGAGATCATCGATGCTTCCCCCTATGCGGGTTCGCTGGACCTGGCAGAGGTGGCACGGGTCTGGAACAACGGGGGCGTCATTCGATCGTGGCTCCTGGAGCTGGCCCAGGACCTGTTCTCAAGAGACGGACATCTCACGGATATAGAAGGCTACATCGACGACTCGGGAGAAGGGCGATGGGCCGTCCAGCAGGCGATTGAGACTGGGGTGGCCGCGCCGGTCATGACCCTTTCCCTGATTCGCCGGTTGCGTTCACGGAACCAGGCGCCGTTTTCCGACAAGATGGTGGCGGCCCTCAGGAGGGAATTCGGGGGCCATCCGGTCCGGCCGGCATCGCCTGAAGAAAGGGGGGCCGATGAATCCGAAACCTGAAGAGCCATTCGCAATTTCACTGACGCCAGGGATTTCTACGACTGCAACCGGTCTCCCGGGGGCCACCTCCAGTGGGGCGGATCGCCCCGAACCCTGCACCATTGTCATCGTCGGCGCCTCCGGGGATCTCACCGAGCGAAAAATCATTCCGGCCCTCTTTGACCTCTACCGCAAGGGGGAGATGCCGACGCCGTGCCGGGTGGTGGGATGCGCACGGACAGTCCTCGACGACCGGCAATTCAGAGAAAAAATGCGGAAGGCCCTGGGCAAAAAGGCCCGTTCGGATGATGACGGCTGGAAGGAATTTTCAGATCAGCTCTATTACCGGCCTGTCGACTATTCGGATCACGCCTCTTTTGTCGCATTGGGGGAATTCCTGAAAAAAGAGGGCCAGGGCCGGGGCATGGCACAGAACCGGGTCTTCTATTTGGCCATCCCCCCGTCGCTCTGCGAGCTGACCGTACAGATGATCGGCCGGGCGGGCCTTGCGGCAGAGGGAAGAGAGGGATATGGATGGTCCAGAATCGTGGTTGAAAAGCCGTTCGGACGTGACCTGAAAAGCGCTGCGGCCCTGGACAGGACCCTTCATGAACATTTTGAAGAGCATCAGATCTTCAGGATGGATCACTACCTGGCAAAAGAGACCGTGCAGAATATCCTGATGTTTCGTTTTGCCAATGCCATCTTTGAACCCATATGGAATCGACGATATGTGGACAGCGTCACTATCCGTGCCCTGGAGACCCTGGGGGTAGAACACAGGGCGGGGTACTATGAGCAGGCCGGCGTCCTGAGGGATATGTTCCAGAATCACATGATGCAGCTTCTGGCCCTGATGGCCATGGACCCCCCTTCAGCGTTCGAGGCGGACAGGGTCCGCGATGAGAAGGTCAGGGTGTACCGGAGTCTGAGGCCCTTTCCGGTGGGGCGGCTGAACCAATACCTGATTCTCGGCCAATACGGGCCTGGCGTGGTCCGTGGGAAACAGGCCCCCGGCTATCGGGAGGAGCCTGGCGTAAGGCCTGATTCGCTGGTCCCTACCTTTGCATCCATGAGAATTTTTATTGATAACTGGCGCTGGCAAGGCACCCCTTTTTATCTCACTTCAGGTAAGCGCATGGGAGAAAAGGTTACGGATATCACCATCCAGTTCAAGGAGGTCCCGCACTCCGTGTTCCGAAATGTTCTCGGGGAGCATATCAGCGTCAACCGACTGAGCCTGGGGATCTATCCGGACGAGCGGATCTCTCTCATGTTTCAAACCAAACATCCCGGCCCCCGGGTGTCTCTCACGCCGGTCACCATGGATTTCCGGTATGCCCAGGGCCAGGAGGACGCCCTGATGGAGGCCTACGAGAAGCTGTTGCTGGACTGCATGTTGGGCGATCAGATGCTCTTTTTGCGCCAGGACAGCGTGGAACTCTGCTGGTCGTTCCTGACGCCGATCCTGAACGCCTGTGAGACATGCGGCGACCGGTCGGAAACGCTCCTGTTCTACGAATCGGGGACATTGGGCGCTCAGGCCGTGGAGGAACTGAACCGGACCCGGATGAATGATTCTGCCATGCGCTCTTCATGGTTTCAAAGGTTGTAAGAGCTGATAAGCTCATAAGCTCATAAGCTGATGGCTGATGGCTGATAGCTGATGGGCTTAACAGCTCATCAGCTTAATAGCTCACCAGCTTTTTTGCCCGGCAGCCAGAGAGGCATCGCGCCTATATGAGCGACCATCCCGAAAATACGATAGGCCCTGCCCGATTCCTGGTTGAAAATGTGGATCTGTTGCCAAAGGGACGGGCCCTGGATGTGGCCATGGGGGACGGCCGGAATGCGGTCTTCCTGGCCCGGGCCGGTTTCGAGGTGGAAGGGGTCGATATCTCGCCGGAGGCCACGGCCGGGGCACTGAAGGCCGCAAAGGAGGCCGGGGTTCGCCTGACCGTTCACGTAGCCGACCTTGAGGGCGGCTATTCTATTGAGCCGGGAGCCTATGACCTCATTATCTGCTTCAACTATCTCCATCGGCCCCTTATTCCCGAGATAAAGGGAGGTCTTCACGGCCGCGGGATGGTCGTGTACGAGACATTTATCGTGGATCAGGCCCGATTCGGGAGGCCCCGGAATTTGGATCACCTCTTGGAACATAATGAATTGCTTGATCTGTTTCGTGATTTCCGGTGCCTCCGGTATCACGAGGGGCTCATGGAGACCCGGAGGGCCGTTGCCGGCATCATAGCGGAAAAACCCTAACCCGGACACGCCGGAACTAAAAAGATCTCACACGGAGACACCCCAGTGAAACAACCAATGTGAATGGTTTCACGGGGCAGGCAGAGACACGGAGCTTTTGTTTAAAAGCACCTTTGTTGAGATTTTCCTTTGTGGGCTCTGTGGCTCTGTGTGAGATCTAAAGGGTTTTGTTCCTAAAACACAGGAGGGAAAGGACCATGCAATGGAAACAGTTCGTGACGCCGGTGGCCAATATGGATGCGGATGCGGCCAGGGCTTTTATTGGCGACCATAAGGAAGGAACCTACACGCTTCTCGACGTGCGACAGCCCGGAGAATACGAAAAGGGATATCTGGTCAGTCTGGGCCGCCTGATGGAAGAAAAGGTCTGATGGCAACCTATACTGGAATCAATCACCTGGTCCTCGCCACCAGGGACATGGATGCCACGATCCGATTCTGGCGGGACCTGCTTGGAATGCGGCTGGTGGCAGGGCTCGGACGGCCGGGCTACCGGCATTACTTCTTTGAGATATCGGCCCACGATATGATCGCCTTCTTCGAGTGGCCCGATGTCGAAAAAATCCCTGAGAAGGATCATGGGGTCGCTGTCAAGGGCCCTTTTGCATTCGACCACGTCTCATTTGAGGTGAAGACAGATGAGGACCTGTGGGAATTGAAGGCAAAACTTGAGGCCGCCGACATTTGGGTTTCCGAGGTGATGGACCATGGTTTCATCCATTCCATCTATGCCTTTGATCCCAACCATATTCCCATTGAGTTCAGCGCCCCGGTACCGGGCGTGGACATCCGGAACCACCCAAAAATGAAGGACAGAGGACCGACGACCGTGTCCCGGGAAGGGCCTGATCCCCAACCCGGCGTCTGGCCCGAAGGACCGGGGGCGGCGCCATACAGAGAACGCAGGGTCTATCCGGGTGAGGGGATGGTCCTGGTCGAAGATGACGGGATCTGATCCTGACAGACTTAAGCGCTTGGCATGCCGCCAGTGAAGCAGGGACCCAGGGGAGAAAAATTGAAAACGACCGGCATGAATACCCCAAGAACAGGGGGCCGTCTCGTGAAGAACACGATTCGCAAAATCCTGACCTCCATGGAGATGGAACAGGCATTAGAGGCGCTCTATCAGATACCGGCCCGCCAGGCGATCAATCCTCTGTTCTCGTTTCTCTACGCGGGGGACGATCTGCTCCGGTGGAAGGCGATCACCGCCATGGGCCGCATTGCGGCACGGCTCGCCGACGACGATAGGGAGGCGGCCAGGGTCATCATGCGGCGGCTCATGTGGAACCTCAACGACGAATCGGGAGGGATCGGATGGGGGTCGCCGGAGGCCATGGGGGAGATCCTGGCCTGCCACGATGGCCTTGCCGAAGAATATGCCCCCATACTGATATCCTATGCAAGGGAGGACGGCAATTATCTGGAATATGAGATGCTGCAGCGGGGCCTCCTCTGGGGGATTGCACGGCTTGCCGAGGCGAGACCCCACCTAATTCGGGATGCGGTTTCGTACCTTATGCCTTGTCTTGAGGCCGGCGACCCGGCTACCAGGGGGTTGTCTGCGCACATCATGGGCCTCCTGATGGTCCGGGAGGCCCGCAGGGGTCTTGAGTCTTTGAGGGAGGATGATGCCGAGTTTCAAACCTGGACGGGTTGCAGGATTGTCCATCGACGCGTAAACGACATGGCGAAGGAAGCTCTCGAGAGGCTGTCAGCTTCAGAGGGTAACGGGTTAAACAGGAAAGGAGGTTTGTCATGAATGAACGGTATGCCAATCCCTATGTCATCGGCGTGTTGCTCGGTTTTGTCCTTCTCTTTTCATTCTACACCATGGGGAGAGGTGTCGGCTCCTCCTCCACCTTTTCCAGGATTGCAGCCGCCGGGATCGATCTGACGGTGTCCGATCACGCAAAGCAGATGCCGTATTTTTCAGAATACCTTTCGACGGGCCGCTCTCCCCTCATGGCCTGGCTGGTTTTTCTGACCCTGGGCGCCGGGCTCGGAGGCCTGTTTTCTGCCTTTATCTCCCGTAGAATCCAGAAAGAGGTGGTGCGGGGGCCTTCCATCGGGGTCTCTGCCCGGCTGTGGCTTGCCCTGGCCGGCGGGATCCTCTCCGGGTTTGCCGCCAGGCTGGCCAGGGGGTGCACAAGCGGGCAGGCCCTGACCGGGGCATCCGAGCTGGCCTTCGGGAGTTGGGTCTTCATGTTCTCCATCTTTGCCGGGGCATACGCAATGGCATATTTTTTCAGAAAGGAGTGGCTATAATGGGACCGCTGTACCAGTTCGGATGGTTTGACTTTGCCTACAGCCTCCAGATCGCGGGGCTCATCGGATTTCTGTTTGGCTTCGTCCTGGAAAGGGCGGGATTCGGGAACGCCAAGAAACTCACGGCTATCTTTTATCTGAGAGATTTTGCCGTACTGAAGGTCATGTTCACCGCCATTGTGGTGTGCATGTTGGGACTTCTGTATTTTTCGCTGTTCGGCTGGATCGATCTCGGCCGGGTCCATATCCTGCCCACATACATCTGGCCGCAGATCGTAGGCGGCCTTGTCCTGGGCATCGGTTTCGTCATGGGTGGGTACTGCCCCACCACCTCGGTCGTGGCCACGGTCTCTGGAAAACTGGACGGCCTCGTCTTTACCGGGGGAATGATCCTGGGCTCATTCATCTTTGCCGAGCTCTTCCCCCTGCTCAAAGGTTTCTACGAGGCCGGTTCCATGGGGCCTGTCCGCCTTTCAGATGTCCTTCACTTCCATTCCGGCCTGATCGCCCTGTTCGTATGCCTGATGGCCGTAGGGGCCTACTGGTTGGTTGAGAAAGTGGAGCAGCGGTTTGGAGACAGGGAGACCCTTCCGCGCGGATCCAAAAGGGTAAAGCGGACGGCCGTGGCAGTCCTCATCCTCCTTGGCCTGATTCTGGCCATTGTTAATCCGGACCGGATCTCTACAGAGAGGGGGACCACCATTCCGGTTCCACAGCTCAAAAAGACCGAGGCGGGAGAGACCATAGCCCCGAAAACGGAAAAGCCCGCTTGATTTCGTTTCGAGATTGTGGAAGATGAAGGATGCTAATGTGTCAATAATGCCGACCGATATACGATTTCCTGACGGCTGGGCGTCATAAGACAATAATCTCATTAGGCATGTTTCCACACAACCGTCTAGATTTACAGGTTTTTTCAAATTGTGAACGATTTTGTGCTATTTTGTGCACGACTTTTGCATGTAAAATATTACTAAAGCAGCTCGTTGATTTCGCCGATATATGAGTTATATTGAAAGTAAATGATCGGGTGTCTGAAGCGCCGAGAGACAACTTTAACACACGATAATAAACCACGAGACGGCCAATGGCCTCCAAAGGTTATATTTAAAAGAGAAAGTTGACACGGCGCTTAAACAACAGGATTCTCGGATGTGCGTGCATCTTTTCCGTTGGCAATCCACAAGCTCAGAAATGAAGCGGTTGCATCAGAGAAAACAACGGCATCTCGGGAGTCCATTCGATCATGATGGCGGCTTGGTAACAAACAGACCAATCCCTTAACGAAACCAACATCTCTTTCCATTATCAAAACCCCCTATCCAAGGCAGGGCCTCCCTCCGGGCCCTGCCTTTCTTTTTCCTTAACTCCGATCTCCGTTCGTCAAAATAACCCATCAAAATTGCCTTTGGTGTGTCTTTGTCTCGACGGTGGTCTGCCCTGCCAGAAAGCAGCGGTTATCGTCATTACACATGATCCTGTTTATCAGACTTGAAATGGCCTGTCAGCAATTCTCATTTTGGCTTTCGCACAGACTTGATAGGTTGGTAGTGGGACCGTGAGGCCCTGAAATCGCCTTACAGCGACGCTACGAACGGGACACGTGGAACATCTCAATCGCAAAATGAGAATTGCGAACGGCCTGTTGCGTATGCGGCGCATTTTGTTTATACTTGTTATACTGCAGTATCGAGTGAAGGCCTCCAAGGGGTCGTTCCCCTCTTCGCCCGGGCTTGAACCATCCGCCCGTGCATGTCTTCGCTGGCGACTCGAGGGGCTTTAAACAGTTGTCATCCCGGGTTGGTTGGGAGAGCCGGTCGGCTCACGCAACCCTGGAAATATCGGGCCTGAAAATATGACGTATCCCTATATAAAGATCCCCCCCGAACTGTTGGATGCCCTTCTGGAAAACCCCCATGAATCCCAGATCCTGGTGGACCGAGAGGGCATCATCCGCTTTATCAGCATCCACAGCGAAGAATTCTATGAAATGTCCCAGGAAGATGCAGCAGGTCGGCACATCCTGGAAATGAATCCCGAAAGCCTCCTCCCCCGGGTGATTGAGACCGGCAGGGCGGAGGTGGGTCGTGTCATGAAGATGGGCGGCGAGGAACGGATCGTGGCCCGTATCCCCTTGAAGGACCGCAACGGCAGGGTCGTCGGGGCGGTGGGCAAGCTCATGTTCTGGCATATGGAGCAGGTCAAGGACCTGGTGCGCCAGGTGGAGGTCCTGGAGGATCGGTTGGACTATTACCAGAAGGAACTCCAGGCCATCTATTCGGACTGGTTTGCGCTGGAACGGGTGGTGGGCGAATCACCGGCCATGCGCCAGGCCAAGGCCGTGGCGGCCCAGGCCGCGGCATCGGAACTTTCCGTTCTTATCACCGGGGAAACCGGAACCGGCAAGGAGATATTCGCCCATGCGATCCACCAACTCGGTGCCCGACGCAACAAACCCTTTGTCAAGGTGAACTGCGCCGCTATTCCCCACGAGCTGTTCGAGTCGGAGATGTTCGGCTATGAGGCCGGCGCCTTTACCGGGGCCAGCCGAAAGGGCAAGCCCGGCAAATTCGAGCTGGCGGACGGCGGCACCATCTTTCTGGACGAGGTGGGGGATCTGCCGTTGCCCATGCAGGTCAAGCTTTTGCGGGTCATCCAGGAAAGGAGCGTGGAACGGCTGGGCGGCACCCGGGTCCTGAGTCTGGATTTCCGCGTGATCGCAGCCACCAACCGGGACCTCAAAGAACTTATTCAGAGGGGGCTCTTCCGACAGGACCTCTACTATCGCCTCAACATCTTCCACTTGGAACCGCCCCCGCTCAGGACCATCCCTGAAGATATCCGCCGCCTCGCCTACCACATCCTCTCCGAGGTCGGGAAGGAAAGGAAACTCCGGATAGGTCCCATCACACCGGAGGCCATGTCCCGATTGATGTCCTGCCCATGGCCGGGGAACGTCCGTGAACTCAGGAACGTGATCGAACGGTCGGTAGCCGTGGCCGGAGACGGGCCCTTAAAGGAGGAGCACCTGCCCATGGATCTGCTGGAAGAGGCCCCCAGGGTCATCGGAGACCCAGGATTGCCCCGGCCCTTGCGGGAAGAAATGGCCCTGGCCGAACGCCGGATCATTGAACGGGCTCTCCGCCATGCAAGCGGGAACCGGAGCCGGGCGGCCCGGATCCTGGGCATCCACCGCACAGGCCTCTACCAAAAAATGAGGTCCTATGACCTGGAATGAGATCACAATCTGTATATAAATTTCGACATATATATTTTTTACTACATACATGGGAAAAGGGGCTGTAATGGTGTAATATATTAATATCATTTCTTAATCTTACTGAAGGCCCCAAACAACCTGTCTATTTTTCTATGCACCCTCACCCGCCCCACCCTTCCCTGAGGGCTTTTTTTTGAGTTTTCTGCCCATCTTACAAAATAGTTTCAGTTATTTTAACAGGTTATATGAATACACGCTCGGCGGCATGTGTATTGCAAGGAGGAAACGACAAAAATTGGGTACCCTTTCAAAAGGATTAGGCAAAGAACACTATTTTCAATCACTGAATCCCTGAATACGGAATCCCGGTCTATCCGGGTTAGGATATCTATATGGACTATGAAATTCCCGAAGGTATACGCCTGATGCTGGATACGGTCCGGCGTTTTGTCAAGCAGGACCTTGAACCCATCAGCCAGAAGGTAGAGGATGAAGACCGGATCCCGGACAACATCGTCCAGACCATGCGGGAACTGGGGCTTTTCGGGCTCTCTATCCCCGAGGCGTACGGCGGTCTGGGGCTGGGCGTCCTGGGGGAGTGCATGGTGTACGAGGAACTGTCCAAGGTCAATGCCTGTTTCCGTACCCGTATCGGCACCAACAACGGGATCGGTTCCCAAGGGATCGTCATTGACGGCACCGAGGAACAAAAACAGACCTACCTCCCCCGCCTGGCCTCGGGCGATTGGATCGGCGTTTTTGCCCTGACCGAACCGGAGGCCGGCAGCGACGCATCCAATATCCAGACCACCGCTGAACAACGCGGAGGCGCATGGATTCTCAATGGCCGGAAGCACTTCATCACCAATGGGGATATCGCCGATGTCGTTACCGTCTTTGCGGTCACCGATAAGGCTAAACGGGCCAAAGGCGGGATCACGGCCTTTCTGGTAGAGAAGAACTATCCGGGTTTCTTTGTGGGCGCCATTGAACGCAAAATGGGCATGCGGGGGAGCCACACCTGCGAACTGATCTTTGACGCCTGCGAAGTCCCGGCCCAGAATGTTATCGGCGGATCATCCATGGTGGGTCAGGGATTCAAGACAGCTATGAAGGTCCTGGACAAGGGCCGTCTGACCATGGGCGCATCCGCCCTGGGTTCGGCCCAACGCCTGCTGGAACTCTCTCTGGACTATGCAAAACAGCGGGTCCAGTTCAGCCAGCCTATTGCGGAATTCCAGGCCATCCAGTTCATGCTGGCCGACATGGCGACCCAGATCTACGCGGGCCGTCAGATGCTCTACCATGCGGCATGGCTGAGGGACCATAAGGGAACGGCTGTCGTTAAGGAGGCCTCCATGGTCAAACTCTTCTGCACCGAAATGGCCAACCGTGTGGCGGATATGGCCGTGCAGATCCATGGCGGCATGGGGTACATGAAGGACTTCCCGGTGGAGCGTTATTACCGGGACCTGCGTCTCACTCGCATCTACGAAGGCACCAGCGAGATCCAGCGGCTGGTCATTTCACGTGAACTTCTGAAAGGAAAATAGGTTATTATGGCTATAAGAAGCATTTTTATTATGGGGAGCGGCCTCATGGGGGCCGGCATCGGCCAGGTCTGCGCCCAGGCAGGCATCCATGTGACCCTGTCCGATATCTCACATGAGGTTCTGGACAAGGCCATGAAGGGCATTTCCTGGTCTGTGGGGAAACTAATAGAAAAGGGGAAGTTGACGGGGACCCTGGATGAGATCATGGGCCGCATTTCATACACCACTTCTATTGAGGCCGCGGCGGGAGCCGATATGGTGATGGAGGCGGTTTTTGAAAATATCGATGTTAAGCGCGACGTGTTTGCCAGAGTAGGCCCCGTAATTTCGGAACATGCCCTGGTGGCAACCAACACCAGCGCCATCCCCATTACCGAGCTAGCCGCGGGCATCCCCCGGCCGGAGCGATTTTTAGGTCTCCATTTCTTCAACCCCGTGCCCATGATGGCCGCTGTGGAAGTAATTCGAGGCATGACTACCAGCGATGAGGCCTTTGCCGCCGGGAGGCAATTCATCCTGGACATCGGAAAGGAGCCCATCTTGGTCCACCGGGATGTGGCCGGATTCGTCATCAACCGGATCAACTTCCCTTCGACCATGGAGGCCATGCGCCTGGTGGAAGAAGGCGTCACCTCCGTAGAAGACGTGGACAAGGGCCTCCGCCTGGCCGCAGGTCGCCGCATGGGCATCTTCGAGACTGGGGATATGGTAGGCCTGGATGTGACCTACGGGGCGATGATGGCCATCTATCAGGAGACCGGCGATCCCCGCTGGTACCCCCCCCTCCTATTGCGGCGCAAGGTCAAGGCCGGGCATCTGGGCAGGAAAACCGGCAAGGGATGGTACGAGTACGGCCCGGATGGCGAGCGTCTCAAACCGGCCGGTAGCAATTCATGAGACTTCATTAATTTTTAGATAGAGAGAAATCAACATGAGAGAAGCAGTCATTCTGAGCGCGACACGCACGCCGGTGGGCAGGTTCGGCGGGACCCTCAGGGCGGTAACCGACCGGGACATCGCGGCCCTGGTCCTGAAAGCGGCCATTGAGCGGGCCGGCATCAGGCCGGATCAGGTTGAAGAGGTCATTTTTTCCCAGCAGTACCGAACGGGCGTCCTTCCCCCCAACATGGCCCGGCCAATTGCCATCGATGCCGGGATACCCATCGAGGTCCCGGAGTACACCGTGGCCAAGGCCTGCGGCGGGTCTTTAAAGACGGTTTTTCTGGCGGCCCAGGCCGTCAAGGCGGGAGACGCGGATCTCCTGGCTGCAGGCGGGGTGGAGCACATGTCCAATGCGGCATACCTGATCCCAACGGGCCGATGGGGGGCGCGCCTGGGTCATGCCCAGCTCATGGATCAGCTCGTCCTGTTCGATCCCATCAGCGGCAACACCATGGGCGAGACCGCGGAAAACGTGGCCGAACGTTGGCAGGTCGGCCGGGAGGATCAGGACCAATTCGCCCTGGAAAGCCAGCAAAAGGCGGCCAAGGCGCTGGAACAGGGTCTGTTCAAAGAGGAGATCGTCCCGGTTCCTATCCCACAGAAAACGGGGGACCCCGCCCTGTTTGCAACGGACGAACACGCGAGACCCGAAACCACATTGGAGGCGCTGGCCAAACTCAAACCGGTCTTCCGGCAGGGGGGCTCGGTTACAGCCGGAAACAGCAGCGGCATGAACGACGGGGCGGCCTGTGTGATCGTGGCCAGCCGGGAAAAGGCACGGGAACTGGGCCTTAAACCCCTGGTCTCGATCGTTGGATACGCCTCGGTAGGCGTCGAACCCGCGGTCATGGGGATCGGTCCAATTTACGCCACCCGGAAGGTCCTGGAGAAGACCGGATTGACTTTGGATGACATGGACCTGGTGGAACTGAACGAGGCCTTTGCGTCCCAGAGCCTGGCCTGCATCCGGGAACTGGGTCTGGACACTCAAAAGCTCAACGTAAACGGGGGGGCGATCGCCCTGGGACATCCCATCAGCGCCACCGGCGGCGTGATCCTGACAAAGCTCATCTATGAGATGCGCCGGCGCTGCAGCCGGTACGGCCTGGCCACCATGTGTCTGGGGGGCGGACAGGGGGTGGCCCTGATCGTCCGAAACGAGGCAGAATAAACTTATAGGGAGGTTCCCGTGAACCTGGCCCAACTGCTGATCGACAGCGCCGGCCGCCGGCCGGACCACCCGGCCGTCATCTTCGGCGGTCAACAGGCGACCTATTCGGATCTGGACCGTCGCACCGATGCCCTGGCCTGGGGACTCAAGGAGCGGGGCCTGGGTCCAGGGGACATCGCCGTCCTGATGATGCCCAATTCCATCGACTGGATCATTGCTTATTACGCCCTGGCCAAGTTAGGGGCCGTCGTCCTCCCCGTCAATTTTCTGTACCGCACTGAAGAGCTGACCCACATCTTCCGGGATTCGGGGGCCCGGGCCTTCATCGGCAGGCCCGATCACCTGAAGTATGCCGGCCCGCTTGTTCTGAAATCCGGACAATTTGATCTGACCTTGACCGCCGGAGAAGACACTGCCGATGGCTTTGAGCCCCTGAAAGGCCTGCTCACGGATCGGGGGCCATTCCCCGTTCACCAGGCCCGGGACGATGACACCCTCGCCGTCATCTATACGAGCGGCACCACCGGCCTGGCCAAGGGGGCCATGCTAACCCACCACAGCCTGGGCAGCAACGCCCAGACCGTGGCGGACATGCGCTGCACCGAACCCCATGACGTCTGCTTAGGGGTACTCCCCCTCTTTCACATCTACGGCCAGACCAGCACCCTGAACGCGAGCCTCTATCTGGGCCTGACCATACGCCTCTGGGAACACTTCGAGGCGGAAGAGGTCTTCACTGCCATTGAAAAGGAAGAGAGCAGCATACTGATCGCCGTGCCCACCATCTTCAACCGGCTGGCCGAGATGGCGGTCCAGACGCCCCCCGTTCGGTCGTCTCTCAGGTTCTGCGTTTCCGGCGGCGCCTCCCTGCCGGTGGAGATTCTGAGGCGTTTTGAAAAGGCCTTTCATGTCACCATCTACGAGGGATACGGCCTGACCGAATGTTCCCCGGTCTGCGTGGAAAACCCCTATGGACGACCCACAAAGCCCGGCTCCATCGGCGTGCCCATCCCCGGCTTTCAGGCCCGCATTGTAGACGAGAGGGATAAGGATGTGCCTGATGGTCGGGTGGGCGAGCTGATCGTCAGGGGACGCGGCGTCATGAAGGGCTACCTGAACCAGCCGGAGGCCACCGCTGAGACGCTGCGGGAGGGCTGGCTCCACACAGGCGATCTGGCCCGGCAGGATGAGGATGGGTATATCTATATCGTGGACCGGAAAAAAGAGATGATCATCCGCGGCGGGTATAATGTCTATCCCCGGGAGATCGAGGAGGTGCTCTATGGTCACCCGGCCGTTCTCGAGTGCGCCGTGGTGGGCATGCCCCACCCGGACCTGGGGGAAGAGGTGGCGGCGGTGATCGTGCTTCGCCCGGGCATTTCTGCGACGCCTGAGGAACTCCGCGATTACGTCAAGGAAAGGGTGGCGCCCTACAAATATCCGAGGGTGGTCCAGTTTGTCCAGGAACTGCCCAAGACCAACACCGGAAAGACCCTCAAGCGCCGGATACGGTTGTCTGGGGTTTGAACATATATTATTGAGAAAAGGATACTCTAACCGCCGATTAGATGTCGGCCCATGTGCAAAAAAGGAGGAGAAGAATGAAGAGATTTCTGGTGTTGTTGGTTTGTCTGGTCTTTTGTATTGCCTTTTTCAGCGCCACGGCCATGGCCAAGACCCTGCGCATTCAGTGCGCATACCCACAGACGGCCTATGCGGGCCAGTCCACCCAGTTCTTTGCCGACAAGGTCAAGGAACTGACCAAAGGAGAGGTGGAGGTCAAGGTCTTCTGGCCGGGACAGCTCGTCAAGACGAACGAGGCCTTTGATTCGGTAAGGCAGGGGATGATCGAGGGGTATTCGGGATCGCTGCTCTACTTTGCGGGTCTTGTGCCCGAGGTCAACTGCCAGTGGCTCCCCTTTAACTGGTCCGACCCGGAAGATGCCGTCAATGTTCTCTTAAACAAGGGGTACATGAAGGTCATGGCCGAGGCGGTGGCCAAACACGGCGTCACCTATCTGGCCCCCCTCTCCGTGGCCACCATGGGACTCATGACCAAATCTCCCGTCCATAAGCTGGAGGACCTGCAGGGCAAAAAGATCCGGGCGGTGGGCATGGAGGCCCAGATCGTAAAGGCCCTGGGTGCCTCGGCCGTGGCCATTGCAGGGGCTGAACAATACATGGCCCTGCAGCGGGGCACGGTGGACGGGACCGATTACCCCTGGTACACCATTGAGAAATACAAGTTCTACGAGGTCCTAAATTATATCACTGCGCCGGCCCTACACACGCCCGGGGTCATCGAGATCGTCATGAACCAGAAGACCTTCCAGGCCCTGACTCCGGATGAACAGGCCGCGGTCAAGAAGGCGGCCATGGCTGCCATGGACCGCAGCTTTAAAATGACACCCCAGTTCGACCAGGAGGCCATCGATGCGGCGGCCAAGCGGGGCGTCAAGATCATCACCCTGTCGAATGAGGAACTGGATCGTTTCCGGAAGGCGGTGCAGCCCCTGTGGGATGAAGAGGCCAAAAAATCAGAGTATTCGGCCAAGCTCGTCACGATTCTGAGGGAAAACCTCGCCTCCAGGGCCGCCAAATAGCCATCCGCATCGTCTGTCAAATCGGGCGGGGTCCTTTCATAAGACCCCGCATCCAAAAGGAGGGCCATGCAGGGATTCATTCGCTTTGTGGACAAGATGAATCTGGTGCTCGGCAATGGGGCAGCCCCCTTGACGCTGGTCATCACGGTTATTGTCCTCCTGGAGGTGACGGCCCGCTACCTGTTCAACCAGCCGACCACCTGGGCCAATGAGGTCAACCAGTATCTGCTGTGCGCCCTGGTCATGTTCGGCGGCGGCTATACCCTGAGCAAGTACGGTCATACCAAGGTGGATATCCTCCATGTCTGGTTTTCCAGAAAGGGCCAGGCCCTGGTGGAGATTCTCATCGGGCTCTGCGTCCTCGCGATTGCCGGCCCCATCATCTGGTACGGGGCGCTCCTGACCTTCGAGGCCTTTCAGGCCGGACAGACCTCGGTATCCGCGGCCGAGCTTCCCCTGTGGCCTTCCATGGCCACGGTGCCCCTGGGGGCCCTCTTTCTGGGCCTTCAGGGGATCTCCAATGCCCTGCATGCGGTCCGGTTCCTGACGTCCCCGGATTCGAATGAGGAGAAAGGGGGCCCGTCATGAGCATCGGTCTCTCTTCCCTGATCATCTTCGGGTCCCTGGTCATCCTCCTTTTGATCGGCGTGCCCATCGCCTTTTCTCTCTTGACCATATCGGCAGTAGGCATCTTCTTCCTGTGGGGGCCCAAGGGGCTTATGGCCCTGTACAACTCGGCATACGGGGAGGGGACCAGTTTTCTGCTGCTGGCCATCCCCCTCTTCGTGCTCATGGCCAATGTTCTCAAATTCAGCGATCTGGCCGATGAACTCTATGAGGTCGTCCATCGGTGGATGGGCCGCCTGCGCGGGGGCCTGGCCATGGGCACGGTGGTGATCTGCGCCGTCTTCGCCGCCATGGCCGGCATCAGCTCGGTGGCCACGGTCTCCATGGGCCTCATCGCCCTGCCGGCCATGCTGGACCGAAAATACGATCGCGTCATGGCCGTCGGGTGCATCAATGCAGGCGGCGCCTTGGGCATCCTCATCCCGCCTTCCATCATCATGATCCTCTACGGCTCCATGGCCGAGGTCTCCATCGGTCAGCTCTTTGCAGGCGGGATCCTGCCGGGCATCCTGATGACCCTGATCTTTATCGTCTATATCGGCATTCGCTGCTGGATCAATCCCGTGCTGGGGCCGGCCATTGAAGAACGCTACAGCATGGCACAGAAGGTGGTTTCGTTGAAAGGCGTGATCCTCCCTGTGGCCCTGGTGATCCTGGTCCTGGGCGTGATCTATACGGGCGTGGCCACGCCGACAGAAGCGGCTGCGGTGGGCGCGGGCGGCGCCATACTGACCGCGGCCCTGCACCGAAAACTGCGATGGGCACGCCTGCGCCAGGCCTGCATGGAGACGCTGCACCTGAGCGCCATGATTTTCTGGATCATTATCGGGGCCGTGACCTTCACCAATTTCCTGGCCTTTGTGGGCATCCAGGATATGGTTCAGCAATGGGTCATCGGCCTGGAGGTCAACCGCTGGATCATCATGCTCGCCATTCAGGGCATCTTCTTTGTCCTGGGGATGTTCCTGGACCCGGCCGGCATCATCCTTCTGACCACGCCCATCTTCGTGCCCATCATCACCCAGCTCGGCTTCGATCCCCTCTGGTTCGGGGTCCTCTTCACCATCAATATGGAGATGGCTTACATTACGCCGCCCTTCGGGTTCAACCTATTCATCCTGAAGGGGGTCGTGCCGCCCTCGATTTCCATGGCCGACATCTATCGATCGGTAGGCCCCTTTGTGATCCTCCAGGCCATCTGCCTCGGGGTGGTCATGATCTGGCCGGACCTGGCCCTTTATCTGCCGTCGCTGATGGCCAAACAGTAGATGTTTCTGGGGGGCATTCACAACCTCTTTACCGGTTAGCTGCGTGGCCCTCCGGTTTCGCAAGCACTCAAGCATCAAAGGCCTCCCTGTGATCGCTTACGGCATCTTGCCATTACATGGGCGTTGCGTTGGAGCGGGGAACCCAATCTCTGGCACAGTTGATCCTACGGGCTACCCAATGGCATCGAATCATCGGGCCCGTGAGTTCCACTCCCAATCCCGCAAGGCCGGGCGGTCTCATTTTTCTTGACACCCAAGGCTGTTTCACCCCTAATCCCCTGCAGAAAAAACAAGTTCTTATGGCCTTCACCCGTGGCGCGCTGGATCTGAGACATTCAGCGACTTTTGCAGCGATAGGGTTTATGCTTCCGATTTCTTTTTGGACTTTGTCATGAGCAGACCAACACCCTCACAAAGGAAGTATATAGAAAAGCCCCACCATATGCTGTAACACACATAAAATAGAACGAAAGCCGCTATGCCCAGACCATAATCCGACACGGCCGCGGCGGCTATCCCATGAAAATTAAATGCCGGCTCCAACGCCTTGACCCTTACGCTCTTCAATATCTCTATCTTGTCGAACTTCTTGGCCTTTTCAAAGGCCTTTTCTATCGCCTTCAGAGATACCCACCAGGAACGTACGGCCTCCTTCCCCGCATATCCGTACTTGTCGGATAGTTCCTTGTCCTCCCCCTTAAAGACCAGGTCGGCATCTTTGAGGGCGGCCCCGAGTATCTGGCCCAGGTCACCCTTTATCATCAGCCGGCCGTCTTTCCTCTCGACCGTCGCGCTCGCTTTCTGGAAGAGCAGAGCTGCTTTTTCATCCCCTTTTATGGTGACATCGAGAGGCTTTCCAACCTGCTTGTCTATCTTTTTCATCATCGCCGGGATAAAATAGACCGAGCCTTTGGATACGGATACAAACATCTCATCGCTGTAGTTTACCAAGGATTTTCCATCGATGCTGAAGAAGACGCGGGTATATATCGTGAGTAAGAGGATAAGGAAAGTGACTGCCAGGACGACCCCTACCGTGAATTGCTTCTTATACCTAACGATTGCCATCTCTTATCCCTCCTTTCCCAGGGTTTCCTGTCTCAAGTTCTTCACATTGCTCAAGAAGCGGTAGAAGACCCATCCTGCAAAGTAAATCACAATTCCGAACAGCACGACGATCCCGGCCACGCTCAGGATGTCGGCTAGGGCTTTGGATACCTCGAAAACCCCCATGGCCGAGAATTTCGAGGGCAGGGCAAAGAGCCTGTTCATAAAGCCCGCCAGCATGACAAGACCGTAAAAGGCCCTGATGTGCATGCCCTGCACCACCTTGGTGGTGAGCGCGCCCAACTGAACCCCGATGAGGGACCCCAACAGAAGGCCCATGGCCAGTGAGACGAACACGAACCCATATATCGCGTACTGGGTGATGGATGCAAAACCGGTGGTGAAGACGATCTGGAAGATATCCGTTCCCACGGTGGTGAAAGAGGATATGCCGAGCACATAGACAAAGGAAGGAAAGGTGAGAAATCCCCCGCCCACGCCCATGATGGCGGCGAACATACCTACAAGAAAGCCCACACAGGTTACCAGGATGAAGGATACCCTTCTCCCGCCTTCGACAGCTCCTTCATCGAACTTTATCATGGGAGGGAATTTAAGGGATTGCATTGCCTGGGCCACCCTGGTTATATCGGCCCCCTTTTCCTGCTTTTCGAGCTGCACAGTGCTCATCTTCTTGAGCCGGAAGTAGTCCCGTAGGGAATAGAAACTCAGAAATCCCAGCATCCCCACGTAGATGATACTTATGAAGGCGTCGCTCAGCACAGGATTTATGGCATAGATCGTCCTGTTTATATACCCTCCGAAAGTGACCCCGATAAAGGAACCCACAACGAATGCCACAGCAAGCCTGTAGTTCACGTTTCCCAGCTTCTTGTGCACCACGGTTCCCATGATGGCCTTGGCAAACATATGTAAGAGATCCGTACCCACGACAACGATCCCCCTGATTCCCACGCTCATGAGGGCGGGGGTGATGACCACGCCCCCACCGACCCCTATGGCGCCCGTCATCAATCCCGCTGCAAAGCCCACGCCTATGGCCACGAGAAAGGCCCCCAATGCAAAGCCCAGGGGAGGGGCGTATGCCTTATTGCCGCCCAGTATCTCGGGATCAGCATAGACCAGGGCCGCTCCCATGACGAGAACGCAGCCGAATAGGATATATAGAAAGAGCATTTTCCTCTTGTTCTTGAGGATCGTCATGCTCGTTTCATATTCCCATTTCGCATGGGCATATGCGCCGTACATCATCATGTCATAAAGTTTTCTTGCTACTCCCATAAGTTACCCCCCTCTCCCCCAATTATTTAGATTTTCGGAATTAGGGCCTCGACTTTTCTGCCTTTCGGATGACCTCATCCCTCCTTGTGTTTAATGAGCAGCTTATCCTGAAGGATAAGGCAAGATATGTGCCGCGGGAAAAACAGACATGTTTCACTGGATCAGCTGAAAATACCGAATAACTGCTTTAGGTTAGCCTGCTTGTGAATTTTCTTGATTATTGTGTGTGGGTTAACGTTATATGGTCATACTGTCGGATGATTTTACAGGCTGTAAAAGCGGAAAGGTGATGGAACCTCATCTTTAGACAGGATCACAGCCTTCTTGTCTTTGGCTTGTCTGAGGATAGCTGACCATCTCGCTCCATGGCATTCCCTGCGCCTTTCTTCAACCGGCGGGAAGGAAGCGCACCAATGAAGGGCATTTGGATGATGTGCCGGGAATTCATGGGCTTAGAAAAAATCACCCTGACGTCTCCAATCCTAAATTTTCTTAGACCAGAGAATTTCCCGGTTAATGTCGGCAAGATTTCGGCTTTTTGCCTCGGCCGGATTTATTTGTGCGCACCTGTGTTATTTCATATGAACAAGTCTATTTAATAATATATCTTCGATATTTCGTCTGGCATCTAAAACAGATAGAACGTAGACTTTCATCGCTGCTATTCTGAACATGATTCTCCACGGGGATACGATCAGCTCTCGATAATGCAAAATGCCTTGGTCTTTAAGCTCAGGGACGACTCGGCACCTTTCCGGCATGGTATAGAGACTGGATGTCTTATTCTTGATCTTTTTGAAAACCCTTAATGCAGTCGCCGGGCTGTCCATTGCTATATAGTTAATGATCTCCTTCAAATCGTTTTCTGCACGACGAGCCCATACAATTTCATAAGTTTGATTCATTTAAGCTTGCCTTCAGTGAGCTTTCTATTTCATTGAACACGTCCTCTTGAGGTTTGACGTCTCCATTTTTAATATCCGATTCGCCTTGGGAAAGCGCCTTTAGTATTCCAATGGCATTACGCATGTTCTCGTAGCTTTCAGGATCTTGGAGAACCGCGCGAGGCTCACCGTTTTGGGTAATAATAACAGGACGATGGGTTAAATTGATGTGATTCAATAAATCTGCTGCTTTGGATTTTAAGTATGTAATGGGTTTTATATCGCTTGTAATATTCATTTGATCACCTCCAGTCTGAATATCATACTAAATTCGGACCGATTGTCAAGGCCCATTTTTTGGATCACTTGCCAACGGAAGGCTGTGGGCCGGCAGGGTCTTCTAAATGCGAAAAGGCTAATTCTAAGCTTGACACCATCATAAAATGTAATTACAGTATTTACATTTGTTAATAACAAAGACTTTAGGAATTAAACCCATGGAAAATCAAATACGAGCAAGAGATGCAAAGCTGGTCCCTATTGGAA
>CAYPDL010000037.1:0-31424 GCA_964409475.1 uncultured Desulfobacteraceae bacterium
TTAAAAGTCTCATGAACGTACACCGGGATGCTCCTTAAAAATTCAATAAGTTGCCGTGACCTCAAGAGTTACAAAATTCTAAAAGGGCGTCCCGCTGCCTATGCCCATGTTGTGGCCAGAAAACGTAAGACAAGAGGAGAGATATAGGTAAGATGGAAGCTACAGTTTGGTCAGACAACTTGCTATGTCCTTATTGTGGACGAAGCATTAATCAAGGATCCTGCATAGAGGTAGACACGGAGCACGTGATTGGTCGTAGATTCGTCCCTAAAGGCTACTTAAATGGAGAGTGGAATTTCATAGTTAATGCATGTAAGGACTGCAATTCTTATAAGGCAAGGCTCGAAGACGGCCTTTCAGCCATTTCCTGCCTTAGTGTTCTGGAAGACCTCAAATACCCTGATGAGGTCGTAGACGATGTTCAAAGGAAGCTTGGGAAGCGGAACGCGGACACCGGAGCCATGAGGGGCGCGACACACCCCGAAACAAATCGACCTATTGTTGATAGCGTCGTCCGGCAAACGCTTCACACGTTTTTTAGTCCCTTGTCTCTGTCCTTTTCCTACATTGGTCCGCCTCAGGCTCCCGCATCAGAGAGAGAACTCGCGCGGCTCCAGATCCAGGGATTTTACTACCTCATCGCGAACATCGATCCGGAATGTCCCGATCGAAGCAGGGCGTCTTCCGAGCGCTGTCTCTATCTGCACGGGCAATACGTTCATCCTCTCTTCGTAATCCGACGCTCGGATTGGGGCAACGAAGCCGCCAATGAGCTGGTGGCTCGAACGGTCAAGTGGGCTCCGTGTTTCCAGACCCACACTGCCCGAGGACATTTCAAGGCCTTAATTCGCCGTGCCCAGGGGCGTGAGAAGCCCCCGCTCTTCTGGGCTTTGGAATGGAACCAAAACGTGCGAGTTCTGGGCATGATCCGGGAGCCGGGGATCCCCGACATCGTTGAAGAAGGACTTCCTGCTCTACAGTATGGCGAACTGGGCGAGGGCCTAAAATCTCGGAGAGAGATTCCACTGGCGGACAAGGACGATATGCTTTTCAAATGGCCTGACCGTGAGCTGACGAATACCAAGCCATAACCACGGTTTCCACGCGTACGTGTGGGGCACACGCGTACGTGTGGGGCATAGGGACGCCCTTTATATATTTACATTTATGCACATGCCCCAGTGATCTGGGTTGGTTTACCGGTTTGAGGTGAAATCGTTTCATGTCCATATTAGCCCAACGCGGTAAGACCTGTGATACCATCATACAGAGGCCCTCACTGAGGACTGAGATATGTCATGGGAGGATGCCGTTCCCAATTGGGTCAAAACCCGGTGAGTTCCAAATGTAATGACAGTATCTTGTCAGGTGGGGATATGGGCCACATATCCAGAATAATGACCTGGCGGCAATGTCTATGCGTTTACAGTTTTCTGAAACGAAAAGGGGACAGGCAAATTATGTTTCTCAAGGCCTTGTCTCAGGAGGATGCCGAGGCCTAGACCTGATCTATAGACAGTCGGGTTACAGGAGAGCGGTTTCGACCAGCAGTTCTTCAACCCGGGAAAGAAATGCAAGAAGCGGCGTCGGTCCCAGGCCTTGGACAAGCGGTTCATGGCGATCCGCATCTTCAAAAGGATGGACATGCCATTCGTTTCCCTCTCGATCTATGCCGTAGATCCTCCGCCGCCCCTCAATCAACGCCATGTAGAGACTCTTTGATTTCTGACCGCTGAACACTTGGACGAAAAGATCCTCTCTGATGATGAGGCGAAAAGACAGCGTTATGTCTGTCCGCTCTGTCTCTTCCAGAGAGCTGACAAACCAGACTGTTTGTAAGGCCTGCTGAGCCTCTTGCCATAACTCCGACAGGCCATGACTCATTGATCTGCCCGCAGTTCTTTTAGCTGACGCTCAACAGTTTGCATACCGCCTATGGCTGTCTCCCAGTCCATGGCATCTTGCTCAACTTCCCAGGTATAGTCCATGTTGCGGGCAACCCGCTGTCGCAGAAATTCGTCGAATCTCAGGCCATATTTACGGGCCAGGTCCATGTCCACCCTGCGATAGCGCGCCAGCTGACGCATGCACTCGGCTTTGATGAGTTCACGGACTTTGGCGTCCATGTCCTGGTCACCCGGTACGGAATGGCGAAGCAGTTCCTGTGTCTGTTCCAACAAGGTCGCCGTTGCCATCTTCAGTCCCCTGTCTAAAACTGTTTGTTTTAACTATAATAATCCATAGAATGATTGAGGTCAAGCAACATTGTCTCATGCTCACGTCATTCAGCCTAATGAAAAGGAAATCATCTTCTGCAATAAAGGACCGCGTTGAATTTTCCTGGTTGATTTTTTGCCAGAGCGTAGTAAGATTTCACCCATTTATCGACTTCATATTTTACAGACTGTCCTTAATTCCCTTTCCGATACGCCAGCAGTGTTTATCCGGGGTCCACGGCAGGCAGGGAAGACCACGCTCGTTCAACAGCTCTCTGCTATGTTGAGAACCGTGAATACATGGTCGTCGATGACGTCATGGAAGGCGGTGTAATTCTTGCGGTCGATTACCAGAATGCTGCTGTCAGCGCCGATGTATTTTAAAGAGACCTTTTCCCAGGACTCGGCGAGGCTGATGTCGAGGGCCTTTGCCATGGCCTCCTTGGTGGTCCATACTCTAACGGATGCCCCATCTTCACCCAATGGCGACCCTTCTACCAACACCCTCTCCTTCTCATTCATATAAACCTCCCGGGATCTGCACACCCTTTCAGAGATTTCTTCCACATCGACCCCTATCCTCGCATTCGAGGCAACTGCGATTGCAAATCTGCTGTCGTGGGAGACAGAGCAGAAAACTCCTCTCCCGTTTTCCATCACCGGGCAGAAGGGACGTATCCCATCGGGTGAAACAGTGGTGAGGGAGGATGACGGCGTTTTCCGGTCCCCTGATAGCTGCCTGGAGATACTCTTGCAGCAGAGACGCGCTGCAAGATAACTCGTTCTCCTTTTTGTGCCCATCTTTTTGAAACGATCTTTCTCCCTGTCTGAAAGCGCCCTTTCTGCAAGGCCATTGACGGTCCTCAGTTCAATAAGAGAAAGTGCCGTACACTGAGTATTTATTGATTCCAATTTTCGTTCATCAGCGCCATTGGAGATCCATTCGGGGGGCTTGATCCTCCCTCCGCTTACATCCCTCATCTGTAATCCGCGTATTTCCTCTTTCAGGTTGCCGCCTCGATCATAGATCCAGATATCAAAACAGGGTGGACGCATGTGTTGCTGTGCGGGCATTATCCTGCAGACATAACTTTCTCCGGGAGTCGTGGGGCTGTAAATCAGGCGTCTGTCAAGCCCCACAGGGAATCCGACGATCCCGGAATATCGTTGCCCCCAGGCCGAGGCCAGATGAAATGCGGCGTCAAGGGGGAAGGGGGACCCCAGTGGTCCCGAGGAACAATCAATGGCTACGGCTTGAAGATTCCCAATGGCGCCATTTTCCGACACAAACAAAGGGGGTATGGCATTATGGTAAGCCGGCCCAAAGGGCACCAGATCCCGGTAAAGACGATCTGAGGGGATGTCCACACATACGCCTTCAAGGGCTGAAACAAAATCGAGCGGAAGGGGGCACGTATCCCATTTTTTTCCCCCGAATTGGACGGTAACGTGCTCTATGATACGTGTTATGGGGACCTTCGGTGATCTGGCTCGGGTCGCCAGCTTGGAACGTATCCTGCCATCTTCGTAGACCTCAATTTCATTATGGGCCTCAATCCATCTGCTTCTGCTGGTTGGCCCGGTACCCAGAAATTTGTCAAACCTGGCATCCGTGATCAGGGACACGTCCACATGCGGCAGATAGCTTTGCGTTGATGCGGCTAACAGCTGCATTGCCTCGACCGCGGGAAAGACCGCCTCGCCCTGAAAACAATGATCCAGAAGATAAGAATCGGGTTTTATCTCGACAGGTAGCTTTCGTTTTTCGATTATCGTGGAAAGGCCTTCCATATTCGCAGGGTTTTTTCGTCGATCGCCACGGGTGTGCCCGAGGCATTGATCGCGCAGTGTCTCGTAAATCCCTTACAGACGATGTCATTTGAGTCGGCATGGGTGATGATATAGTTGAATTGGATTCGAACCCTTTCGAGTTTGTCGGGATGCGTATGAATCCACATGACGTCATCGTAGTAAAGAGGCGAGTAATACTTGATTCCCACCTCGATAATGGGATAGATCAGGCCGCTTTCCTCGATCTCACGGTAGCTGCAGCCCGAATCCCGCATCAATGAAGCCCTTCCGATTTCAAAGAAGCGCAAATGGTTGGCATGATACACGCTCTGTGAGCGATCCGTATCCCCATACAGGGTCCTGTTCTTGCACCTGTGCCAGACCAGCCCTTCGGTCCTATCCTTCACGAATCGTACATCGTTGTTGAATATTTCGGGAAGAAACGGTTTCGGCCTCATATCATACACCCTTAAAGACGATGCAGCAGTTTGTTCCGCCAAATCCAAAGGCATTGGAGAGAAAAAGCTGGTAATTCTCTCTTCTTACCTCATTGGGAACCACATCCACATCGTTGAGTTCGGGGTCGGGGACATGATTAATGGTTGGAAGTATCTGTCCATTACGCATCGCCTCTATGCTCAAGGCAGCCTCTATGGCGGCTGCAGCCCCAAGGGTATGTCCTATCTGAGACTTATTGGACGATACCGGGATCCCTTCCAGGTCTTTGCCGAATACGCTCCTCAGGCACTCAATTTCAATGCTGTCGCCCCTTGAAGTGGATGTCCCATGGGCATTGACATACTGGATATCTCCGGACTGCAATCCGGCATCATCGATCGCCTCGCGCATAGAGAGCGCAATCGTCTTTTTATTGGGCCTGATAAAATGGTATGCATCAGAATTCCAACCGACGCCCACGACCTCGGCCCTCGGTGTCAGCCCGTAGGCAGCAATCATCTCCCTGGCGGCGAGAACGAGTACTCCCCCACCTTCCGAAAGGATAAACCCTTTCCTGTCTATGCTAAAGGGCCGGGAGGCCTGGGATGGGTCGCCATAGGCGCGGTCCCCGGGAACAACCTTCAGCGTGGCATTCATGTTCTCAAAACCATGGATAATTTCAGGAAGGATACAGGTTTCGACCCCCCCGGCCAAGACAAAGTCACAGTCTCCGTCCCGTATCATTCGTGAGCCGATCCCGATGGCATGATTGCCTGAAGCACAGGCCCCCTGAGGGGAAAAAACCGGGCCCGTGAAACCCAACAACATCCCCGCTTTCCCCGACGGGAGATTTGAACAGAGATTCGGGAGGAGGTAGGGGCTTACCTTCAAAGGCCCCTGGTGCAGATAATTATCCATGGCAATTCGGAAAGCGTCCGTTCCATTGAGTGCAGATCCGATCAGGCAGGCGGTCCTCGGGGCTGTGTCTTTGTCCATCTCGATCCCCGAGTTTTCGAGTGCGTCTTTGCAGAGTTCCATGGTCAGGATGACAAAACCGGCATTCCAGTTATATGCCTCTTTTCGAGTAACAAATTCGAAGGACAACGGGTCCCAGTCAGGAATTTCACCCACCACATTGCTTAAGGCGTCTACCTGGCATCTCGTAACCTTGCGAAAACCGGCCTCCCCCTTGACGGCCCGATCCCATGTTGTGGCAAAGGTCTTGCCAAGAGGGGTTGCTGCGGCATATCCGACGACATATACCCGTCTATTTTTGGGAGGTTTCATGGTTTCCCTTTATCCGGTTTTTTGAAAGACAACACAGGCATTAGCCCCACCAAAGCCAAATGAATTTTTTAAAAGGAATTCCTGTTGATGAATGCGCGATCCTTCAGTCACGCAGTCCAGTTCCATTTCCGGATCCGGCGTATAGTTGATCGTGGGAAGGAGGGTGTCGCAACCCATCCCCTTCAAGGCGAAAATCGATTCAATGGCACTCGATGCGCCCATCGCATGCCCTATCTGGGACTTGTTTGCCGAGACCGGCGGCATGTGATTGCCAAAAACCGCTCTCAACGCCTGATACTCCACCTTATCGCCGATCCGCGTTGATGCGGCGTGTGCATTGACGGCGTCGATATCCTGTGGTTTGATGCCTGCGTCTTCAATACTCTCGGAAATACATCGCGCTGCCGTCTCCAGATTGGGGGCTACAAAATGGTGGGCGTCAGAGGTCATCCCCCACCCGGCTATTGCCATGTTGTAATCAATACCGTTCGACTCGGCAAACTCTTGTGTCGAAATAATGATGCTCCCTGCCCCTTCTGAAACGACAAAGCCTCTTCGGTCGACTGAAAACGGACGGCTCGCCCTCTCGGGGGATTCAGCGGTTGCACCCGCCTTGGGTCTGTAAGCGCCGTTCATGGTTGCAAAGCCCGCCACAATCGGTTCCACCAGTGCAAAATCCACGGCGCCGCATATGGCAACATCCGCCCTCCCCAGCTCAAGGAGCATGGCCCCGACGATCATCGATGTAAGGCCGGTCGCACAGGCAGTAACGGTGGAGACAATGGGGCCAGTCGCATGGGTCAAAATGGATATTTTGCCGCCTACCATGTTTATGCATGAATTGGGATTGGTGAAGGGGTGTGGCATCTTTCCGGATGCAATCATTTGTCTGTCGGCGTCAAGAACAGCATCCTGCCCCCCTACTGCTGAACTAAAAGTGACTGCTACCCGGCGAGACAATTCGGGCCCTATCTCAAGCCCGCTCTTTACAAGAGCGCGGTGCACCACCAGCATCCCATATTTGAAAATGGGGGAGGTCCAATGGGCCATACTTGAAGGGGACAAAAAAGGGTAGGGTGAGGTATCGAACGCTTCAACCTGTCCGGCGATATGGACGGGGAAGCCCTCTCCAAAGGAGAAACGTGTCAGCTTGCCGATTCCGCTTTCCCCCCTCACACACCGGTCCCATTGAGTCTTTAGATCGACCCCTAAGGGGGAAACCGCGTCGTAGCCGATGATGACCGCTCTTTTTGAATTCATTTGAATAGGGTCGGGGATGCAAGATAGAATGATTCACGACTTGGGGATGGATTCTACGTCCCTGCCTCCCGAATCCCCCTCTCATTACCAGGGAATGAACTGATAGAGCTTTGCGAACATCTCATAGACCTCTATCCATCCCTGGAGGTGTTCCGGGGAATCCATGTGTGCCCGTTTATTGACCATTACCCAGCTCATATGTGCCGCGCCGTCCTTGCAGGTCGAGCAATCCCGTGTTTGAGACGTACAACATCTGTAAATCGTCTTGAGGTCCGATGCCCAGCGGATAAATCCTATCAGCCGTCTTTTGGGAGGGTCCCTGTGGTCCAATGGCTCGCTGACAGAAGGGCATTCCTCCCAGCCAAAACGCCTGTTCCCCATTTTTCCGGTCGCAATAATCTCGTGATAGTATTTGGAGGAGATAACTGTATCGGGATATTGCTCAAGCAGGGCATCCATTTCAGAGCGAATATCCCTCAATTCCGAATCCTGCCAGAAAAATCCGTCCACCCCTTCGTCATTTGAAAGCAACTGCATATGGACCTTTAGCCCTGCATTTCGTATCTTTCGAATAATCCGCTCGCTTTTACCAATCTGTTTGGGGGTTATGGTATAGAGATAATAGGCATGAGGATCTCCCTCGTAGTTCCTGCTTGAAATAGAGAAGGTATCTTTCCCTCTCAGGAGTCTTTCGTCCTCTTCATCACCCCACAGTGAAATCCCTAGCATCATATGGGGGAATCTGTCTCTCGGGACCTTAATGATGCCGTTTGTTGCGCAAAACGTCGGCAGACGACTGTTGAAGACTTCCACCCTGTCAAGACAGAGGGTAGGTTCACCCCCGATCAAAATGGCAAGGTTTACGCCTCGTTTTTTTTCGTTGTCAACAAACTGCTCCCATTTTTCCAGGTTCGTTTCTTCGGTCACCTTGTTTTCACCAGAAGAAAAAAAGAAACACCCCTTGCAGCGGAGATTGCACCTGTTGGTCACGTCATAGATGGAGCTGCGGATGTTCAACTTAGAGATCGATCGATATCTCTCATACCATTCTTTATCAAGTAATGAACTAATGGTCTTCATCGGCTGACTCGCATGGTAAAAAAGAGGCCGTCTCGCATCCGGTTCTTCCCGTACCACGAGTAAGAGGCCTGTGTTTCAGATATTACTCTTGCCAATAGATGCGCTCGCTGTTCATTTTCAACCTCCGGGAAGATCATGCCCGGGCGGCGCAACCATATGATCGCATAGATTGACATCCTTTTCATATCCCATGACCCATGCGGCAAGGTATGTGTCAACGTAATCGAGCCACGACTTGAATGTATCGGGATCGGATGCATGGCGAAATAACCTTGCAGTCACAACCGCACTACCTGCGGCGTAATGTCTGCAATCATTGCAGTCCGTATCCGGTACACAACAGGCAGCGCTTCTATCCCAGGTGAGATCGGCACGGTACTGCCGAAAAGAGCGCCCCAACCCGATGGCAGTGGATTTGTTCATCCTTGGATATGAACAGGAATAAAGGTCATGCAGCCCAACCATATGGGTATGGGCAACCGCACTGTAAGGCGAAAAAAGGAGGTTTTCCGGGTATTCCGAAATAAGGGTCATCATCGTCTTTCGTGTGTGGCTGAGGGATTGAGGCGTATGACGAAGAGGGCCGTTATATCCGACGGGCGATGAAAAAACATTCAGCGTAACCTTACATCCATGCCTGGCAAGGACTTCCATCACCCCGTGTATCTGATCAATATTATCCCTTGTGAAGGTGTATACAAATACTGCCCTGGGATCATCCTGATAGTTAGCTATCTGTCTGACCAACATGTCTTTGGCCTTCCGAACCCTAAGGCTTGTTTCATCGTCGCCCCAGGCAGATATGTGAATTCTGTAATTAATAGATCCGGGGATAAGCCTCAACCCGTTAGATGCAATGGCGCCAAGGGGTATCTCTTCGAAACAGACCTGACAAAGTTCGGGCGCCAAAGATGGTTCAGCCCCGGCAAGAACCACGTAGGTAATGCCCCTCGCCTTCTCATCCTTCATGAGCCTTCTCCAGTCCGCCGGATTTCCATTCTCGTGGGCAAACTGCTTATCCCCCTCGTAATAGTAGCAACCATCACACCGTATATTGCAGCGGTTGGTCATGTCATAGGTGGATTCCCTGAGGAAGAAATAGTTTCGGACCTTCTCCCACCTGGCCCCAACAACAGGATCACCGATTATATCGGAGAATTTCCATCCTTTTTCCCGTGTGCCTTCAACGCGATTTGCCTGTACCTGCATTCGGGACTCCTGGTCACATACAAGTCAGGGATGGTTTATTATCCCTGTTTTTCCTCATCCGTCCTTTCCTGGATATATTCCGCTATCCGACGGATATTGTTCAATTTCGGATAATCGTCTTCATCGATGACGATTCCATATTCATCCCGAAGGACCAGGGCGATTGTAGCAAGATCCATGCTGTCAATGCCTACCTCATCAATAAGGTCAATTTCGGGATCGAATGTCTCGGGGGTCACATCTTCCAATTTGAGTTCATCGATCATAATTTCTGCAATACGAACTATTATTTTAGAAATATCATGTGGGGTGGTCATTCTTTACCTCCGTTGGTCGTGAAATTCTGCCATGAACCTGCTATAGGATTTATGATTGTCGATTTATCCCGCTTGCAAGCGGGATTGATTGAATAACGGCTTGAAAACAAGATGATGCATACCCGGAACCCCAAAAACTTCAAGATTATACTCGATAGAAAACCTATGACCCCTCAGCGATCAGAAGGCCGCTGCAGGCCAATTGACCCTTTACCATAACACGAAATGAATAGGAGGCGGGGCTCCGCCCCCGGCATGTGGCCATGATTGTTATGGTATCATTGGGCCTTATCATCTGCTTGAACCGCACCTTTTTTATTTCGGAAACCCTGCAATCCCTATGGCCGAACTCCTGAATGGCGTCAAGAACCATCCCAAGTTGGGCGATGCCGGGAAGGATCGGGTTTCCCGGAAAATGACCCGAGAACCACGGGGAATCCGCATTCACCTCAAATTCTGCCACGACCTGGCCGGGATCTGGACGGATGATCCGGATTAACGAATACCATTTTACCATCATCGGTTTCAAGGCTTTGGCCGGCCCTCGCTGATCATCGAATCAGGTGCTCCCAAAGCGGTCCATAATGTCCCCTGGCATACATTCTGGGGATAATTCGGGCGGTCAGGTCTTCTCCCGAGCCCGTGACCCAGTTTGTCCTTCCAGCGGCATGGTCCCTGACCCGCAGAACTATTTCTTCAGTGGTGATTGCAGTCGACTCGTAAAAGACCGGCTCCATCAGACTTCGGGAGGCTGATATCTGAGCCGATGCGAGGGCCATGTCATAAAGGGCCGTGTTCGGATAGATGCGCATTCCGCAGAAGAAGAAGAAGACTGCACCTTCAAGCCTGTCGGCGTTTGAAAGGGTCCTGTCGACAGAATGAATATCTTCTCCGGGCCCGCCTAAGAGGAAATAGTGCGCCACATGCAATCCGGCATGCCTTGCAGCCTCGTGTGAACAAAAGACATGGTCGGCTCTAAAGGGTTTCCGGTATGACGCGAGCACGTCATCCGACAATGATTCTGTGCCGAATTCCACATGGGTGAGGCCTGCATCGGCCAGTATCCGATAATAGTCTTCCGGTGGACGTGTGGGAGCGAAAAATGCACCCCAGGGGATGGAGATCCCTGACCTCATAAAGGCACGAGCCACTTCGATACTGTGACGATAGTCCGCGTTGAATGCCGAGTCAGTGACGAAGAAATATTTTGCACCCGTCTTCTCAATCCACAAGGCCGTATCCGCCACCTCTTCCGGAGGGATGAGCCTCAGTTTTTTCCCCTCAATATGGGGATATGTACAATAGATACACTTGAAATTGCAACCCCTCTTTGTCTGAAGGTTGAGCATGCCCCCATTTTTCAAATAGAAGGGGACATAGGAACTCTCTTCATGAAGCCCCCTTGTTAAATGGCCGTCCCAGGGAAATGGTGTAACCCGGTCCGAATCCCTTTTGATCACTCCCGGAATGCCGGAGGTTTCCTTATGCGCCTCGATCGCCCTCAGAAGGAGTGATAGCCTTTCTCCCTCTCCGACAATTCCATAATCGGCCTCCAGGGCTTCCATGATTTCGCGGGGGAACAGCGTGAATCCGCTTCCCCCCAGGACCAGAAGCGCATCAGAATGCCTTCTGACTGTTCGTGCCAGCTCCCTGTATTCGGCTAAATAGTCTTTTGGGGCAGTGATATCGCAATTGTCGATATTTCGGAGTGAAAGCCCGACAACATCCGGCAGAAAATCATGAATCACATCGGCCAGGGGATCGCTGTTTTCCATTTCATTCATATCCGCAAGCCAGACCTGGTGCTCTGCCGATATAGCGTTCGCCACGTAATCAAGACCCAAGGGATATACCGGATAGGGTGTTTTCAGTCTGTTCGCTGAAACAAGAAGTACCTTCACCGCACCACCTAACGAATCACCTCGATTGCAGTCACGAAATCCCCAAGACCGACCAGGAGGATGCCCTTGCCTTTCAGATAAACCGTTTTTCCCCCATGGAGTCCACCAGGCAATTCTCTCCCATCGACACATCGTATGGCAAGGACCGTGGCGACTGCTGAGGCGGAGGCAAATTCACCTGTAAACCTTCTGTAGTCAATCACAGGCCCGTCGAATTGGGAAATCGACAGGAACTCCCGAAGCTGTTCTTCCCCCCTCTTTCGACAGGCGGCGGGGATGCCCGCGAAAACAGCCCCATACTTCTCTCGAACCCCCTCCTCGCCCGCCAGACTGACCATCAACGATGAGATGGCAGAAGGATTATTCTCCGAGGTTTCATAGAACATGGCAGCCGTTTTCAGGCCTGCAGCGGATTCTGATCGCCTGAGACACAGCCCTCCGCCCCCGTCCGATGGCGTATCATCGCTCCCTGCAGATCTGTCAAACAGGCGCGAGAGGTTGCCATGAGACTCATCACTCCCGATCACGAGGAGTGTATCGTCACTATCCTTTGCCATCAGGCCGGCCAGCATCAGGGCCTGTTCAAATGAGTAGTCGCCACCTACGGTGGTGATATTGGGCCCGACCGACCCAAATCGGATGGCCGCCTGGCCGGCCGGTGCATTATGCACGGACCCGACAAAGTCGATAGGACTTGAAAATTGCTCTTCAGATTCAAATAATTTAGTCAAAAAATCGTAGGTTTCTGAAAGCGCTCCCCAGCCCGTGCCGAAAAAGATCGAACCCGGTGCATCCGGCAGTCGCGAGTTGGCGTGGGCCGCTGATGCCAAAGATAAAACAAGCCGGGGCAGGCGCCTGAGCCGCCTGATTACCCTGGGGGAAAAACCCTCGGTTAGGACCGGGTCAGGGACCATGCCCTTACAGCTTTTCCCCTCCGATACCGTCCTCAGAGACATCTCGGTGTTCCCGGCCCCGGTAAAACACGCACTCCCTAACACGACAAGGGGGGAAGGCCCCCTTGAGCGTATTATGGAAGGAGAACCGTGTACCCTGCCAGGGGATCCAATGACAATCGAGGCGTTATTTCCCCCGAATCCAAAGGAGTTTGAGAGGACGGTTTGAATATTTGCCGTCATCAGGGGCGTCATCAGGGGTTCCAGCTTTAGTTTGGGATCAGGAACATCACAGCCAACGTTAGCCGGGACCAGGTTTTCGGAGACGGCCAGCGCAGACAGAACAGCCTCCATGGCTCCTGCCGCGCCAAGGGAGTGTCCAAAGGCCCCTTTTACGGAAGACATGAGGGGTTTCTTGTGGGGGAAGAGGGTATTCAAAGCCCTTGCTTCGGAAAGGTCGTTGTCAACAGTGCCTGTCCCATGCAGGTTTATGTAGTCAATTTCTTCGAGAGAGATATGCGCATCGCGTACTGCCGCCTGCATCGCCTGAAGGGCGCCCGCCCCATCAGGATGCGGCGCCGACGGGTGATGGGCATCACAAGACAATCCTGCCCCCAAGATCTCAGCGATCGCATTGTCAGGGACAACTTCAGATGCAGTAAGAACAAGGACGGCCGCCCCTTCCGCAACCGACATTCCCTGTCTATCCTTATCAAAAGGTCGGGCCCCTTGAGGGTCGATCAATTGAAGTGCACGGAACCCATGGTATGTAAGGCGGCTGAGAGAATCGGCCCCTCCGGCCAGAACCAGCCTGGCGCTCCCTGTTCTCAGCATTTCAAGGGCAATTTTGATGGCCACTGCGCCCGATGAACAGGCGGTTGATATGGTAATGACGGGGCCATGACAACCAAATTCATGGGCAATATGCTCCGTTACAGAGCCTGGCGAATGGTATTTGAAGGACTCAGGATTTACATCCCCTTCCTTAAGACGCTGTTCCGTAGTCAGCATACCCCCTGTGGTGACTCCCATGACAACGGCGTCGGGGACGTCTTTGCAGCGTGCCATGGCCTCCTTTGCAGCCGTCAGGGCAAGCTGGTGGGTTCGAGGTATGCCGCCTGCTTCAAGGAACTCGCCGACCTCTCCGACGGGAAGCCGGTTATCCTGAGAGACGGGGAAGAGGCTTAAAGGCCTTATTCTCTTCTCGCCGCTTCTGATGACATCCCTTGCCTTGGATACGCCGCACCCCGCCGAGGTGACCAGGCCCATCCCGGTGATGTAAACCCGTACCCCCGTCAATTGCCCACACTTCTTGAATTTTCATAAATAAACTGGGCCAATGATGTCAAATTCGCGAACACCTTTTCGCCAAGTTCTTTGTTGTCAATCTTGATGCCATAATCTTTATCAATCATCATAACCAGTTCCAGGACGTCTATGGAATCTATTCCCAATTCGCCGCCTACCAGTTGATGATGCTCGACAATATCGTCAGGAGTGATGTCTTCGAAATTAAGGGTATCAATAATCTTAATTTTCAGCTCATTTATCAATAGGTTAACAGCTTCTTCCATCTTTGAATCATCCTGTGCCCGAATGTGAACGCCTCCGTGGATTGTCTCTTTACAGAATTGCTGAAGTAACGTAAAAGAGACGTTACGCTATCATTTTTTTCGTTTTCAGGTCAATCCAATTCCTGAAAACCATCTTGAATTTTATTTGTGACGATCCATCTCACTGCCCCGAAACAGAACGGGAGCGTATATGATGCGGAATGAAAGGACAGCGACCGAAGTCAGCATTGAGGAACTCATCCCCCACCGGGGCCGAATGAAACTCATTGATGAAATCGTCCGGGTGGATGAAGAAACAGCCGTCACTGAATCCATCGTGAAACGGGACTGGCCTCTTTTTGCAGGTGATTCCGTCAGTCCGCTTGTCCTGATCGAACTCACTGCCCAAACAGCTGGGGTATCCATGGGTTGGGAAGAATCGATCATAAAGGGGAAAGATATCGAGGGCCGTTTAGGGTGGCTGGTCGGCGTAAAAGAGGCCCGCTTCTATCTGGACAGAATCCCCATCAACAGCCGAATAAGGGTCAGTTCCAGAAAGGATTTGTGTATTGAAAACTACCATGAAGTTATTGGGACGGCAGAGATAGGCCCACGGGTTATCGGGGAGGTCAAGTTACAGATTGTCCACCCTGATTTAGACCGAGGACCATCATAAGGGCTAACATCCGAGGTCAGAAGACGTGCGTGAGGGAGTACATAGACATGGGCAAGAAATCCGACGAAAAAGTAGCGATCGTTACCGGAGGGAGCAGGGGTATTGGGCGCGCAATAAGTCTTGAACTGGCCAATGACGGATATTTCATCTTAATAAACTACAGATCGGATGAAAAGGGAGCAGCCGAAACGCTCCGGATGATACGAGACGTGGGCTCAGATGGGGAGACTATAAAATTTGATGTCTCCGATCCCGTGGAAACCAAACGGGCGCTTGATGACGCGATCTCCAGATTTGACAGGATCGAGGTTTTGGTGAATAACGCGGGCATCACGTCCGACGGATTGTTCGTTTTAATGTCCGAAGACGAGTGGGACTCGGTAATCGATACAAGCATCAAGGGGTTCTATAATGTTACCAGACCGGTCCTGGAGAAAATGATCTCCAATAGGCGGGGCTCTGTTGTCTCCATCGCATCCATCTCCGGGTTGATTGGGCACAGAGGCCAGGCAAATTATTCTGCTGCCAAGGCCGGTCTCATCGGGGCCAGCCGGAGCGTTGCATCGGAGGTCGCCCGGCTGGGTGTTCGCATAAATGTAGTTGCTCCGGGACTGATCCAGACGGAAATGATAAAGGATGTGCCCAGGAATATCATCAAGGATATGATTCCCATGGCCCGTGTGGGCCGACCTGAGGAAGTTGCAAAGGTTGTGAGGTTCCTCTGCTCGGAAGATGCCTCGTATATAACCGGCCAGGTCATTTCCGTAAACGGAGGAATGGTCTAAGTGAGAGAGGACGGAATCGCTGTGAACAGGGCGCGCAGGGTGTTTTCAGTTATCCTGTTGCTTGTTGTAGGCTGCATATGTATTGGATGGGCCGATACCTGGGAAGAGATCCGGGGGGCGACCGGGACGATTCAGACGATCAAGGCTGATTTTGTGCAGGAGAAACACCTGAGTATTCTTTCCAGACCATTCATCTCCAAGGGGGTCTTTTACTATCAGGCGCCGGATTCCCTCAGGTGGGAATATACCTCTCCCGTCAGGAGCATCCTGCTGATGCACAAAGGTAAGCTGAGGCGTTACACGGAAACCGGTAAGGGCCGTATCGAAGACTCGCGAATGGATTCTAAAGGGATGCAGATTATTCTCCAGGAGATCGCGTTGTGGCTTGGGGGACATTTTTCCGATGACCCGGCCTTTGCCGCCACTCTGGAGCCCGGACGAAAGATCGTTTTGACGCCTAAGGAAGAGGGTTTCTCCAAGATGATCCAACATATTGATCTGAGGCTTTCCGACACGCCTGGAATAATAAAATCGGTTGAAATTTACGAAGGCCCGGACTCCTATACCCGGATTATATTCACAAACACCGAAATAAACCAGAAAATTGAAGAGGTCCTTTTCCTGGGGATTTCATGAGAAACATCTACCTCTTGCTGATGATCCTGTTTCTAATGATTTCCTGCGCCGGATCGCCTGGGCCTGTCACTATTGAACGGCAGCTGAGTTTTGATGTCGACGACAATCGTTGCAAGATCCCTTTCCCTGACAGGGATTGGCAGTTTGTTCATTCCATTCAGGCTGCGATGCCGGGAGGACAAAAGGCGGTTATGATCGGCGTAACGGCCCTCTCCCCCAAAACCGGCATCATAGAGTGTGTTATGATGACTGTTGAAGGGCTTGTCGTCTTTGATGCCCGATATGATGGTCAGATTGTCATCCATCGAGCGCTCCCGCCATTTGATTCAATGACCTTTGCCAGGGGCCTCATAGACGATATCAGGCTGATGTTTTTTCCGCCGGATGGGCCGCTCATCGCGTCGGGCATATCTGAGGATGGGGCATTGATCTGCCGGTACCGAGCAGACAGGGGCATGATGGTCGATATCGTCATCCATGAAGATCATCTCTGGGAGATCCGCCAGTACGATCAGGATTCCAGGTTGATCCGTAGCCTGAAAACAGACTTCGGCAGCCGGGGAACTGCCGGAAGGCAAAACCCCATACCGGCCAAGCTGGAACTTACTGCCTTTGGGCCTTCTGAATATGCGTTGACCTTGGATCTTATTGAGGCGCGGGAGTTAAGCGAATGAAGCGTATGATGCTTCACCTCAATAATGGGGGTAAGATCTTCAGTGGGTCAATCCTCTGGCTAAAAGGCTGACGCCTGAACTCCGAAAAAGGAATTTACCCGCCAGGGTTTTATTTGAAAAGGTTTACACCTCAACTCCAAAAACGGTCCTGCTCTTAAGCGGGATTAGCCGTAAGCCTTTTATCCCCTGGATATTGAGATAATACGATATGATTGAAAGGGGCATGTCCATATGAAGTTCAAATTGATCTATCCAAAGTGGCCAAAACTAAATCGGCAGACAGAATTTCACCTGCCGCCTCATGGCCCTGTTGTGTTTGCGGGCTCTCTGCCCGACGATGTGGAAGTGGATTTTATCGATGAAAATCTGGAGATGATCGATTTTGATGATCCAGTCGATTTCGTCGGGATTTCCATGATGCTGACCGCCCAGGTAAAAAGGGGTTGGGAAATCGCGGACATATACAGGAAAACGGGCACGAAGGTAATTTTTGGCGGTATTTCCACCATGCTCCACGCTGAGGAGACCATGAATCATGCCGATGCCGTTTTCCTGGGCGAAGCGGAAGGGAAAATGGAGAAGGTGTTTTCAGACTTTTCCCACAACAGGTTGGAGAAGGTTTATGATTACATGGATGACAGACCGCCTACCGGGATGATTGGTACCGCCCGCAGGGATATCCTGAAAAGAGATCTCTATAATTATCGGGGCATACAGATGGTGGATCTGGTGCATGCCTCAAGGGGATGTCGCTTCAATTGTTACCCCTGCGCTGTAAGCTATCTCGGCGGAAGACAGTTTCGACCACGCCCCATACACAAGGCCATAGAAGAAATGGCGTCCATCGACAATAATCGATTGTTCATCGTAGACAATTCCCTGGCCCAGAACACGGAGTGGGAAGTGGACCTGTTTCGGGAAATGATACCGCTTAAGAAAAAGTGGTGCAGCCACCCCATAGAGGATGATCCGAAGGTCCTGGACCTGGCGGCACAGGCAGGCGCGTGGTACGTGTACCAGACCATTTTTGATACGTCTGACTATATACGGGATAGAATCAGGCGATACAAAGATCATGGAATTGCCGTGGAAGGAAGCATCCTTCTCGGGTTGGACAACCACACGGAGGACTATATTAAGGGGCTTATTGATTTCCTGCTGGAGATCGACCTCGATATGGCGGAATTTACGGTGCTTGTGCCTTTTCCCCATACAAGGGCCTTTGAGGATCTCAACAGGCAAAACAGGATTTTTTCCCGCGATTGGGATGATTACACGGCGGACAGGGTCGTATTTCACCCCAAGCATATGACTCCTGAGAAGTTGCAGGAGCTGTTCTATTACGGTTGGGAAGCGTTTTACAGGGATGAGTCGCAGGAGTTCAAGATGTTTAAGCTGCTCCGGGAGGTCGCGGTGAGAGAAGCGGCTGACCAGACATACCAGCCCAGGAAAAGAGACCTTTCCTCACGTGCCTTTGGCAGGGAAACGCGGTAGAAATTTAGGAATTCAGGGATTGAGGAATTCAGGGATTGAGGGATTGGGGGATTGGGCTTCTATGCCTGGAATTTCGTGAGTCGCTTGTTGGTTCCCCGGCGTAAAGAAAAACCAAACTCTTTGTGCCTCTGCGGCTCTGTGTGAGACATTTTTTTGTCGTGGCTGTGCCCTTTTAGCTGTTCAGCCTGTTATTCAACAGGGACCATGCCTCCTCCTTCAACTCCGAAACCGAGGATCCCCGCCCCTGATGGTCGGGCCCAATGCTTCCTATCAGGTTGACCTCAATAGTATTCTCTATACAGGTATTAAAAAGAAACCTGTCAGGGGGAAAAAGTCTGCCTGTGTTCCTGATTGACAATACCTGAATGGGGGCATTGCATCGTTTGGCGATTTTGAATGCCCCTTCATTAAACCGGCCGAGTTTGCCATCACGGCTCCTGGTCCCCTCGGGAAAAACGAAAAGATTGCCTCCTGACGACAGATAGCCTTGCAGGTCGTTCATCCGTTCCATCATCAAAGAGACAAGCCCTCCAGAGGCGTTCGCAGGGAGATAACCGGCTGTCTTCAGCACCCAGCCGAATATCGGCACTTTGAAGAAGACATTTTTCACGATGGTTTTGTGTTTTTCAAACAGAGAGATTAGGAGGATCGGGTCAAGATAAGAGAGGTGGTTACACACAATGACCGAAGATTGGATGGAAAAAATCTCGTCCTGAATTTTAAACTCAAGACCGGGTATTATGGTTCGGACAAACAAAAAAAAGCTCCTGTAATACAGGTGGTTGACACGCTGAAAAGCGACCTCGCGGTTTTTTGAAAACAGAAATGCGGCAAAATAGCACAACGAAAAAAAGACGAGATAGCTGAAGATGTAATATGTCCAGATAATCGAGGTGATGACGAGATCCGCGACGGGTTTCATATGGGTGAAAGAGACCCGCATCGAGCCTTACTCGAACTTCTTGATTATTATGCTGGTGTTCACGCCGCCAAAGGCAAAATTCTCAATAGAGGCGATCTTGATGGGGAATTCATAGAGTTTCGTGGCGTGCCGGATCATGGCGCATCTTTCGTCTACCTCCTCCAGATTCAATGTGGGTGCGATGATGCCATGTTCCATCATGTGGAGGGTGATGACTGCCTCGATGACGCCGCACGAGGCCATGGTATGGCCCATATACCCTTTCAGCCCCGTGACATACGGAAGATCGCCATATATGCTGTGAATGGCCTTTGCCTCTATAATATCACCCATTTTTGTAGCAGTGGCGTGAGCGCTTACAAAATCTACCTGGTCGGGACGGATCGCTGCATTTTCGAGCCCAAGCCTGATGACCTCGGCTACGCCCTTCGGACTCGGCAGGATCAGGTCTCCCCCGTTGTTGTTACACGCAAACCCAATCACCTCTCCAAGGATGTCAGCGCCCCGTCTCCTGGCCATTTCATATTCCTCCAATATGACGGCCCCTGCTCCTTCACCTACCACAAGACCGTCCCTTCTTACATCAAAGGGCCGGGGTGTTAGGTGCGGGGTTGCATTGAAATCGGTGGAACAGGCAAGGAGGTTATCAAAAACGGCAACCGTGGTAGTATCATACTCATCCGCACCCCCGCAAACCATGGCATCCTGCATTCCGAATTTGATCGTCTCGTAGCCAAAACCGATGGCCTGGCTGCTGGTTGCACAGGCGGTGGAGGAGGCGATCACCCTCCCGGTTATGCCAAACATCTTAGTGATGTTCACGGCGGTGGTATGAACCATTGATTTGAGATAATCGACTGCGCCTATGGATGAGAACCGTGTTTGTGATCTGCTGAAGAAATTCTTATAGATGTCCCTCTGAACCGTCGGGCTCCCGTGGGTTGAACCAAACGAGACCCCCACGCGGCCGGAAGAGAGAAACCCTGCATCCAGTCCGGCTGCTTCAATCGCCTCCTTTGCCACCTGGCAAGCATAGTATGAAACAGGTCCCATGGTCTTGCGATATTTTCGCTCAAAATCATACGCAATCGGATAACCCACTGTTCCGAAAACCTTTGAATGGATATAGCCTGACAGCAGGTCATCCTCGCGCAGGGGGGCTACGCCTGATTTCCCGTTCACAAGGCTGTCAATAATCTCGTCCTTTCGATGGCCGATAGGCGTTATTGCAGCTGCGCCCGTAATAACCACCCTTCTTTCCATGGGACCCCCAACCTATTGGATTGTCGATTGTCGATCGATGATTGAAAAAGCTGTAACCGTTCACGGGTTTCAGTGTTCGGTGTTCAAGTTTCAGTGCTGATAGTTTTCAGAATGCACTTTAACCCCTATCGCGGATCGTCTTTCACTCATTCCGCTGCAGCAGGGGATTTCTCCATCGATCAGATGGGCCCCCTGGTCACAGAGTCCGTGCTGAAAAGTGAAATTTGTGGACGAATGACAACTCAAAGGTCTTCATTACCGTCCATCCGTATCACTCCTCTTATGAAACCCGAAACCTGGCCGTGTGAACGGATACTCCCGATCCAGCATTACCGGTTTTACGCGCGACAGAATGTCTTCTCTTCAAAATTCAGGACCTCTTCGCAGCCATAAGCTCGACATAATCTATGATATGGTTAATCGTTCGAATATTCATGGCCAGTTTTTTTTCATTTTGCGTAAGACTTGAACCCAGAAGGTCCTCAATTCTGCTTAAGAGGTCAAGCGCATCGATACTGTCAAACTCATGTTTGTCCCTTAAATCGTCATCCAGTCCGGGATTTTCTATCTCAAACTCTTCTTTAAAGATCTCCAGAATCCTGGATTGTATTTCACCTCGCGTCATACGACAGACCTCATCTCGCTATCTCCTTCTTTCAAATCGTGGTTTTAGGCAAAAGGCATAAGGCGCAAGGAACCGTGCTGGCAGCCCTTCATCCAGTCATCCAATAACCACCCGCCGGGGGGGCGCCTCACGCCTTCAGCCGAGCTGATCGGAAGCTTGTGGCCCCAGGAAAGGCTCAAAGTGGTACCATTCCAGGGGACTATGATAAAGGGCTTCTTCGAGAAGGCGCGCATATTCCTGGGCAGACATCAGGATTGCCGCTGCCCTTTGGGAACGGGACGATGCCCTGACATACCTTGGTCCGATTATCTTGAAATGGTAATTCCGTCTCCCGACGCGAAAAGCAAAGAATATAAACACGGGGGCGCCGGAAAGGAGGGCGAGGATATGGGGCACCGCCGGCAACTTCACTTTGTGCCTCAGAAATCGGACAGGGACCACTCGCTGCTCCCTATTCCACAATACATCCCCGGTCATTGAAACAAATCCGCCCTCCTTTAACATCCTCAACCCTTCAATAATGGCAAAGGGCGAGCCTCCATCCTGGTCTATGCCGACAACCTTTATGCCATCCTGTGATAAACTCTGTTTTTGAACATGCTCAATCTGATCTTTCTGTTTCACGCCCATATAGAGGAGCAGGTTCATTTCAGGGCTTTTTTTCTTTAAGAGATGGGCTGCGACCTCCCAATTCCCCAGATGGGACATAAGGATAATGCCCCCCTTGCCCTTTTTGTGGGACTCTTCAAGCCCTTCCCACCCATCGGAGGTATACGTGAGGGCCACTGACCCTTGGAGCCACAGCCTGTCAAGTAAAATATGCGAAAAATTATGGTATTGTCTCCATGCGCACCATAACGGAAAAAATTTGCCTCTCCCTGGAAAGAGCCCTCTGTAGAACCGTATGCTGACCCGAACTCTTCCAGGAGAAAAGATGAAAAATCCGGTAGAAATCCACCAGACCATGAACTCGACTACCCATGGCGCGGCCCTTTTCGACAGTGAAGTGATGACCTCGTAAAACCATTTTTGCACCGGCGATTTTTCACCCCTTATCGATAGCCATGGCATCCCATGGCAGGAACGCCAATGCCCATGTCCCTGGCCCCATATGCGCGCCGGAGGTTAAAGACAGGGGTTGCAGTATTAGTTCAGTAAAAGGGTACCGCCTTTTGACCTCTTTCATGACGGTCTCCTCCACCCACGATCTGTTGTCGGAGTATTGGAGCATAATAAATGCCTTCGAACCCTTCTTGATGGATACGTCAAGCTTCCGGATGGCAAATCGCAACTGATCGTTGTGATCCCTCACGACCCCGACCTTCTTTGCCCCTTCGGCCGTGGGACTGATAATCGGCTTCATATGCAGCATATCACCAAAAAACGCGCTTGTTTTGGACAACCTTCCCCCGGCTGCCAGGTACTGAAGCCTGTCGAGGAAGACGTATTCTTCACACGCAGAAACAGCTCTATTCGCAAACTCAATGACAGCACTGGGATCATCTGTCCGGGTTGAAAACCTGGAGGTTAAGATGGCGATTGTCCCTAACCGCCCCGAGGCCGCAGTCGTATCAATGACTGTCAACCGATTATCAGGGTCATTTGCTTGTTTCCATTCCATGATAACATCATAATTACCGGTGTAGAAAGAACCCACGCACAGGTATAGTACCCTGTCATGTTGACTCAGAACGCTCTGATAATGCTGGTGGCGCTCGAAAATGGATGCCTGGGATGTTGAAACCTTTATGCCTTCTTTCATCCGTTTATAGAGTTCGGATGGTGAGAAGAGGGTTTCGGGCAAGGACCTCTCTCCGACAGTAATATAGCTGTCAAGAAGTGTCAGGGCATAGGCATCTGAGTCTTCACGCGTAACAGAACCGGCCGCATCGGTCATGATATGGATGCATCTTGAGGCCTTCTGGTTCCTAAAACGGGCGACCTGCGTCCCCAGGTTATCATCCGACCACGCTACGATATCGCCAAGTGCCGCTATCTCCTTCCTCACCGCTTCCTTGTCGATGGTGTGAAAATGTACCTTCAAGAAATCATCGTGGGGGATAACCAACACGCTCTCCAGACGGCTTGATAAACCGCTGATTCCCCCTTGAGATCTACCAGCCAACTGAACGACCGTATCGACACAATAGCCCTCTTCCGGGTCCTCGCTGAAAGAGGCTGAAACCGTCAGCATATCTTTGAATATTGTCGTTACAGGCTGGAACTGAGCGGCCTTACCGCTAAGACTGACAAAAAATCCTTCAAAAAAAATATACATTCCAAGGGCGCCTGAGTCCACCACCCCGGCACTCCTGAGTCTGGGAAGAAGTTCAGGCGTTGATCGTACGGTTTTTTCCAGACGGGAAACCAGCTCTGTTGCAGACGGGTCATCCAATCGGACGCTATCCTTTTCCAGGGCCTCCACTATCTCGTCGAAAACCGTGAGCATGGTCCCTGGTACCGGATCATGGACGGCCTGCCAGGCCGCGTCCCTGCCCAACCTGGCTGCCTCGGGGATGGCACTAATCGAATCTGCATGGATAAACCTTGAAAAAAACCGAGCGGCGATGTTCCCCGAATTGCCACGGGCCGACATCAATAGCCTGTGGACGGTCTCTTCCCTGCCAGTATCCAGTTGGCGCAATGGGGACAGGCTCACCAACAGGTTTCGTCCTGTATCTCCATCGGCTACAGGGAAGACGTTAATCTCATCCAGAAGCCTGGACCAGGCGGCTATCCGTTCAAAACCCAGAGTAAGTGCCTGCTGAATCATGGCTGCTTCCACTTTAAAACCCCAGAGCCCTTCGGATTTCCTCCGGAATTGCTAACATCATCTCCATTTCGGGATATTTCACCGCGACCTGATCGCCTCTTCCTTTCGTAAAGATCTCATCTCTTCCGACAAGCCTTATCTCAAAGTCTATTACCATCTTGATCTTGGCTTCAATAATGGTTGCCGTGCACAGGAATTCATCCCGATACCGCAATGGCAGGATGTGCTTTGTGGTGGTTTTGGTAATCGGAAAAAGGTAGCCTGTCTTTTCATAGAATTCCCAAAGATCGATGCCGGCCTTGTTAAACAATCCAAACCTTGCGATATCAAAGTACTTGAGGTAATGACCGTGCCAGACAATCTGCATGGGATCTACATCATGAAAGGGAACCGTCATCCTCACTTCATGGCTCATATTGTTTTTTCTTGTCATCTCATTCTGTTTCAACTCTCATAGACTCTCGGGCACTGTGAACGCGTCCGGTTCAGCGAGGCCTGAATACGGGGAGGATGACCCCGCCCGAGGGGATGATATGGACATTAGGCCGGGGGCAGATGGCGTTCCCCAGCTCAAAGGCCTCCTCCATGTCTCGGGCGTATGCGAAGCCCATCTTCTCCCCTTCGTCCCTGGAAATATCCTCGGAGACAAGGATCGTTTTGAAGCGGTGTTGAATGGCCAGTGTCATGGCCAGTGCCATGTTAAAATCGATGGCGCCCGCTTCCATGATCAGGCGATTATCCCGGAAATGGTCCAGGACGCCCCCTAAAAGGTCATGGCCATGTTCCCTGTGAAACCGTTCAAAGCTCTCCACAAATGGACCCGGAAGATCGCCCGCAAGGTCTGCGCACAGGATGATGCAGCCCCCCTCCCGGGTCACCATGGCGGCCGGGGCAAGGGGCTTGACGATCTGGGGACCTTCTGAATAGGGAAACGAGGTGATGACGGTCAGGTCCGCCTTTTCAGGGAACTCCTGAGAGATGATCCCCCTGCTTTTTTTGATGCCTGCGAGATGGGCATGCACGGTGTCGCCGCACACCAGATCGTAGGCCTCATCCTTCTGATCCAGAATGGTGTTGACGATGAAATCGAGGCCGGCTTCTGTTGCGATGCCGGAGATCTGCTCATAAAAGGGATTCCCTTCGATCTGTCCGAGACCGGTCCCCTCGTGAAAGGTATACTGGAAGTGATGCTCCCGTATGGAATCGAAGTCGGCCACGCCGGGAAAAAGGATCTTCCCGCCCCCGCCGAATCCATTCATGGGATGGGGGAAGATGGAGCCTATTCCGATCTTGAATCGCGCCTCGTGGACAGCCCGATTGATCTTGACAATCCGCCCTGTCGGGAGACGGCCTACCGGGACCAGGTCCGGGGCCAGGCAGTCGTGATTGATAATTGAATATCGCGCCAGAAGATCCGCGCCAAACGCGGCCTCCATTTCCTCAGGCGCAAGCCCTCGGTGGGTGCCCAGAGCAATTACAATGACGATACGGGCGTCGGGAATGCGGGCGTCCTGCAGTTCTTTAAGGACCGCTCTCAGGATAATCCCTTTGGGCGAGGCCCGGGTCAGGTCCTCGATCAGGATGGCCACCGTATCCGATGGTGAAAGACGCTCCCGCAGCAGCGGGGACCCGACGGGATGCCTCAATGCCTCCACTGCCAGCGCATATACATCTGCTGCCTGGCCCTTATCCTTCAGATCAGCGAAGGTCAGCAGATTCCATCCTGCAGGAAGGTCAAAGAAGACCTTCTGCCCCCTCTTGACGATAAAGGCCTTCTCCATCCGAATCCCTGAACCTCGCAACTTCCGGTCTTCTCAACTTCTGAGTTCCTGCTCTTCCTGCCTCATACCAGCAGATATTTACGCCTCACCTCTTCGTTCTCTTTCAGGTCATCGGTGGTCCCGTGATAGCGAATCACTCCATTATCAATGACATATCCCCGGTCGCTGAGGCGCAGGGCGACCTTCTGATTCTGCTCGGCCAACAGGACCGTGAGCCCTTTCTCCCGCAGCCTGCCGATTCGTTGTTCAAGGTCGTCTACGATGAGGGGGGCGAGACCCTCTGTCGGTTCATCCAACAGAAGAAACTCGGGATTGGTCATGAGGGCCCGGGCAATGGTCAGCATCTGCTGTTCTCCTCCGCTCAGGAACCCGGCCCTGCGGGAGTCGATGCGGCCCAGGGCAGGGAAAAAATCATAGATCCCTTTCTTGGTCCAGGGGATCCCGCTATAGCGGGACACCTTGCGCTCGGATATCTCGAGGTTGTCTCCCACCGTCAAATCGGCAAAGACCCTGCGGTTATCGGGCACGTATCCCATGCCCTGGCGGGCCAGTTGATAGGGCTTCCTCCCCTTGATGGAGGCTCCCTTGAAGCGGATGGTTCCCTGCTTCGGCGGGGTCAGGCCCATGATGCTCCGCATGGTTGTGCTTTTTCCGGCGCCGTTCCTTCCCAGGAGACAGACGATTTCCCCCCCGGTTACCTGGAGCGACACCCCAAACAGGATGTGACTCAGGCCATAGTAGGTATGAATTCCTTCCACTTGCAGCATGATCAGGCCCCTCCCAGGTAGCATTCCTGCACCTGACGGGAATTGTGAACGATCTCTGGCCCTGCCTGGAGGATGGTCATCCCCTGATGCATGACCATGATGCTCTGGGCCACATTGAAGACCAGTTCCATGTCGTGCTCGCAGAAGAGGACGGTCAATCCCTGCTCGTCGGCCAGTCGCCGGATGAGCGCCATGGTTGCCCCGGTTTCTTCGGCGGACATCCCGGCCGTGGGCTCGTCGAGCACCAGAAGTTGTGGGTTGTTGCCCAGGGCAATGGCTATTTCCAGGATCCTCTGGTCTCCGTGTGCCAGAGCACCCGCGATGGTATCCCCCTTATCGGTAAGACCCACTTTTTCCAGTATATTTCGGGTTTCTTCAACGGCCATTGTTCGGGCAGGCCGGAACATCCGGATGCTCTTCCTTTGCTGTGACAGAACAGACACCTGCACATTCCGAAACACGGTGAGGCGAGGGAAGATATTGGCTATCTGGAACGAACGGGCAATCCCTCTTCTGCAGATCTCATAGGGGGGGAGTCTGCCGATGTCCTCATTATTGAAGATGATTCTTCCCCTGTCCGGTTTGAGCTGTCCGGTGATCAGGTTGAAAAGGGTCGTCTTGCCTGCACCGTTGGGCCCGATAACCGCCACCATCTGGCCGGCCTCTACCGTGAGATGGGCGTCGCTGACGGCCTTGAAATCCTCGAACGACTTATGTAGCCCTTCCACCCGCAGCATTTATTTGGTTTCCTTATGAAGGTCTCTTTTTTGAGGACCCAGTTTTTCCAGCAAGTAGCCCCACACCCCTTCCGGCAGAAAGAAAATGAGGAGGATCAGCATGATCCCGAGAATCAGGGTCCAGTACTCGGTGTACGTCCCTACAAAGGTCCTGAGAGATACCATGATGGCGGCCCCGAAGATGGGTCCGGCAAAGGTAAACCATCCGCCCAAGAGACACATGATGAATACCTCCAGGGAGAAGACCCAGAAGAGGAGGTCCGGAAAAACAGACCCTTCTACCACCACAAAAAGGACCCCGGCGATCCCGGCAAAGAAGGTGGCGATCACAATGGCTATAAGCTGATGACGCCGGACATTGATGCCGATGGCCTCACACCGCTCGGGATTGTCTCGAATGGCCAGGAGCGTGGCCCCGAAAGGGGACTTGAAAATGAGATACAGGACGAACAGGCAGACGGCCAGAAGGATCAGACAGAAGTAGTATGCACCTGTGGACGAGGAGATCAGCGAGGGGAGGGGGATGCCGTGGATCCCGTCGTCGCCCCCCGTCAAGCTGTACCACCGGAAGGCGATGGCCCAGATGAGCGATCCTAATGAGATCTGGAGCATGCCGAAGTAGAGCCGGGTGAGCCTGACGCAGAAAACGCCGATGAGGAGCCCGACCAGGGCGGCCGCAAAAGGCCCGGCCACGAGTCCCATCCACGCGGGGAGCGAGGTCTTGGTCAGCATCAGGCCGGCGGTATAGGCACCGACGCCGTAAAAGGCCCCATGATGAAACTGAAACAGCCCGCCGTGTCCCACGACCATATTGAGGCTCATGGCCAGCAGGGCCGTCACAAAGATGACGGCAAGGATGTAGATATAGAACCTCGGGAGGACGGGAGGCAGAAACGCCAGTGCGATGAGAATGGCGGCTGCGAGGCCGAATGTTTTTAGATTGAAGATTCCCTTCGACACGATCCGCTCCTCATTACCAGACCGATTTGAGCAGCCCGGTAGGCCGCCAGATCAGGATGATCACCACCGCAAGATAGGGAAAGACAATGGCGAACTGGGGCAGCAACAGCACGCCGAAGGACTGGGTGATGCCGAAGATGAGGGACCCTACCATGGCCCCCCACATATTGCCCAACCCCCCGATGGTGACGATGAGAAAGGCCTCCATGATGATGTCGTGATCCATCCCGATGGTAATGCTCACCATGGGAGAGACCAAGGCTCCGCCCAGGCCTGCCAGGAAGCAACCCAGGACAAAGGCAAAGGCAAAGACCCAGGACACATTGATCCCGATGGCGCCCACCATCTCCCTGTCCACCGCTGCGGCGCGCGCGATCTTTCCGATTTTGGTCCTGTTGGAAAAGAGCCAGAGCCCGACGGCCACCAGGGGGCCCACAACCAAAAGGAAGAGGTTGTAGCGGGGAAAAGGGCCCTGGAACAGGGTGACCGATCCCCGGAAAAATTCGGGGGCCATGATGGACCGGTAATCGGCCCCCCAGACCATCTTGACCAGATCACCCAGGATAAGCATGAGAGCAAAGGTAAAGAGGAGGAGCATGAGGTGCTCTCTCTCATAAAGATGGCAGAAAAGGGACCTCTCGGCGATCAGGCTCACCGCGGCCACCACGAAAGGGGAGAGGATCAATGCCAGCCAGAAACCAATGGAGCCCCCGCCGAACAGGTGGGAGATGCTGAAAGCCGCAAAGGCGCCGATCATATACAGAGAGCCATGGGCCACATTGGGGACCCTCAATACGCCTAAGACAAAGCTCATCCCCGATGTCACCACAAAGAGGATCATGGCACGGCTGAGGCCCACCAGAAGATGGCTGCCCAGTGCAGGGAGGGTGATGGTCTGGATAAGATCCATGACATTGGATTCCTTAAAAGAATTTAGGAATTCAGGGATTTAAAAATTTAGGTATTTAGGGATTGAGGAATTAAAGAATGGATCATTTAATGCCTCAATCCCTGAATTAACAATCCCTCAATTGTACCGGACTAATTGCCGCGGGCCGCCTTAATTTCGTCGCACGTGGGCATGACCTCGTCGCCCGTCAGGGTGACGATGTCGGTGGAGATCACGAAATCCTTGCCCTCCGCCTTTTTGGTGACGCCCAGATACATGGGTAGAACGGTCTGATGGTCGCAGGCCCGCATCTCGAGTTCACCCACAGGGCTTTGAATCTTCATCCCTTCAAGGGCGTCGATAAATTTCTCTTTGTCAAGAGACCCTGCCTTCTTGAAGGCCTCTGCGATATAGTATGCAGTGATGTAGCCGTGAAAGGCGGGAAATCCAGGCGCCTGCCCGTACGCGGTCTCGAACTTCTTTACAAAGTCCTGGTTGGTCTTGGAATTGGGATAATAGAAGTGGTAGTCCATGGTCCCCATCACCCCCTCCGGGGCCTCGGCCCCTAAGGGTTTCAGGACGGTGTGATCCGTGGCGGTGTGGATCCAGATGGGGACCTTTTCGACCATGCCGGTGGCCTTGATCGCCTTCAAGGCATTGGTCATGCTCTTTCCCCCGGTGCAGAAGATGACGGCATCCGGTTTTGCCGCCAATATCGCGGTGATATAGGGCGTCAGGTCAGGCTCGCCCGGCTTCCACCAGGATTCTCCGATCTTTTGGACATCCGGCCTCCTGGCCTTCAGGTTCCGCCATGCGGCATCGCCGATGGCGTGCCCGTATTCATAGTCGTCTCCGGCAATCCAATATTTCACATAGGGTTTCTTGGAAAGGGCGACGCCGCCGGCCTTGCCGGCCATGGCCGTGTTTTCAGCGGTGGAGAACACATAGCGATGCCCATTTTTTCCGGTGATATTCTCGCTCTTGGAGATCCACACAATAAACGGGACCTTTTCCTTCTTGGCAATCGCCTCTGAGACGGCCATGGCAGCCCCGCTGTTGATAGTGCCCACAAGGACATCCACATTCTCCCTCATGACCAGTTCCTTGGCCATGTTGAGGGCAAGGTCCACCTTAAATTTGGTATCCCGTTTGGTCCACTCGATCTTGCCCCCCAGGACACCTTCCTTGTTGATTTCGTCCACCGCCAGCTTAAAACCGTTGAGCGCATCATTGCCGTAAACGGCTGCGGGTCCGCTGTAGCAGTCGATGATCCCCACCTTGATATTGCGTGCCTCCGCATGACCGGGCAGAAAAACAAGCGTCATGGCAAGAAGACATCCGAGCGCGGCTGCACCCGCCACCAAAAAACCCCGTTTTATCGCTTTCCCTTTTGTCATTGTGTTTCCTCCCTTTCTTATGAAGTTACATAATGATACCTCAGGCTCACATGCCTGCATCCGCCCAAGGCACTGAATCCTCCAATCGTCATCCACCCAGGCCAACTGTTTTTCACATCGTTAAATCCTGACCCTTATCCACCTCCTATACATCTTGATAGTGATGAGGTCAACCTGAATATGTTGCCCTGGTGCCTCCTTATTTTGTTCCCCAGCCCCCGGAATGGCCCATATAGCCTTCAAGAAAAAGAGCGATTTTTGGGGTCCCGGGTGTGCATCATCTCTTTTTCAAGCTGCTATTCAATCAATCCCGCTTGCAAGCGGGACAAATCGACAATCACAAATCCTATATCAGAGCCCCAGACTTTCGTTAATCAGGACAACCTTGACCCTCCCTTTGGGGAAAGACTTTTGGGTAATGGTCCAGGTGTTGCAGATGCGATCCGGGCTTTTACACTCCTCGCAGACAGATGTTTTTACACAAGGCGCCTTCTTATCCAACCGCATGGCGTTGACAGGCGCCGCATATTCCTTGATCCGTGCCATGGCCGCCTCCAAATCGGGTACGATCTTGTTCCTGCCCACCAGGATCACCACATGTTTGGGACCGAAGGTGATCGCGGCCACGCGGTTGCCGGTCATATCCAGGTTGACGAGGTCCCCTGTCTCGGTGACGGCGTTGGTCCCGGTGATAAAGAGATCTACCAGGAGGGACTGCCTCCGCAGCTCCAGGGCATCTTGAGGGGCCAGGGACTTGTTGAAGGTGTCCAGGAACTCCAGATTCGGCATTCCCTTTAAGGCATCATAGAGCCCCGTTGCGATAAATGTCATCGACCCTCCCCAAGAGATACGGCGGGCGCCTATTTTCGGAATGATTTTTTCCAATACCAGATGGCCTGCATCAACGGCATTACCTGCTATGAACACCTCGAAATTGTTCCCTTCCAGTGTCTCCTTGAGGTTTGTCAAGCGAAGCTGCCAGTAATGGTCAATCGGATGTTCCATGGTTCCACCTCCCCTTCCCAATGTAGTTGTTCAATATTATCTGCTCAAGTTTCGCACCCTTCATTAGGCTATCATTTCAATAAATTTGGCATGAT